>QHXU01000281.1:0-10051 GCA_003223065.1 Acidobacteriota bacterium
TGCCTTTGGCGTGCGCCTCCACGATTCCTTGGTTGACGTCACGCGTAAAGCCGAAGTCGTCGGCGTTGACGACTAGTTTTCTCAAAACAGGCCCAACTTGATGTGCAGGAATTTTTTGGGATTGGAGCGGAAATCCTTCAACAAGCCTTGCAGCTCGCGCGTGGTTCCATCCAGTGACTCGTAAAGCGTCGGATTTACCACAAGCTGGCCAAGCGTGCCTTGGCCGTTATTGATCTTGTCGAGCAGCGTATCCAGGCGCACGATCGTTCCCTTGATCTGCTCGTGCAGTTCGTCGTTCTTGAGCAGCTTGCCCACCGTGCCTTTGCCCGCGTTGATATCGGCCAGCACTTGCCGCACGTCGGCGATCGTCTTGCGCGCGTCATCGTAGAGCGCTGGATTTTTTATCAACTGTCCCAACGTGCCCTGCCCCTGATCAACCTGGTCCAGCAGGTTGTTTACTCGGACCACCGTGCCGCGCACATCGTCATAGAGCTTTTCATCGTGCAGCAGTTTGCCGACGGTCCCCTGATTGGAGTTGAGCGTCGCGACCAACTTCTGACTTTCGTCGGTGATGGCCAGAAATTTTCGATAGAGGGTCTCATCCACCAGCAGCTTGCCGATCGTGCCTTTGCCGACCTCGACGGCATCGAGGATGCCGCTCAGTTTTCTCAGAATCTCTTCCAAGGCGGCGAGCGCCGTATCACCCTGCTGGAACACGTCTTCGAGCGCGGCGGTGCTCTGACTCCCGATCTCCGCGCCTGGCTTGACCGTTTCCGCGCTGCGGCCCTTAGTGATGTTGATGTATTTGGCGCTCAGCAGCGTTCCGGCGGCAAGCTTCGCCTTCGAATCCACTGGAATTGATGGCATGAAATCGTCTTGGATCTCCATGTCAACCCGGATCACGCGTTGCGGGTCGCTCGATCCGGATAGACGCACGGTGCGCACCTTGCCGATGATGATGCCGTTGAGCCGGACCGGCGCGCCATCCCCGAGATCCGAGGTATCGCCCATATAAGTGTAGACAGTGGATTTGCTCTTGAAGAATCCGCGGGAGCCGGAAAGCAGAAAAATGAGGTATCCCAAAATCGCCAGGGCCACGATCGTCGTCAATCCGACGCGCAACTGCGCCCACCTGGCTCGGCTCTGCTGTGGCATAACTTACTTGACGAACTTCCGGACGTAGGGATCTTGCGAGGCTCTCAACTCAGACTGAGTGCCTGCAAAGACCAGGCGGCCCCCGTTCATGACGAAGAATTTCGTCTTCACCCGGCTATCCCCGCCGTTGCGCGGCGCCGCTTCGATCTGGCCACTGTTGGGATTGTAGCGAAAATTCGCCATCAGATGCCCATCCTGATAGCGATGCGTGACCATGATCGTGGCCGTGTTGCGCGAGTCCCGCTCCTTAAGAATCAGGGCGATGATGGTGTTGGCCGTGATTGGGTCCAGACCCGCCGTCGGCGAATCGTAGAGCACCAGCGGAGGCTCGGTGACTACGGCGCGAGCGATGCCCACGCGGCGGCGCATGCCTCCGGAAAGCTCGCTCGGGACTTTGTCCAGCGTCTGTTCGAGTTCGACGAAGCGCAGCGCTTCGCGTACGCGTTCCTCCACGTTTCCGTTCGCCGGCTGGCGGCGGTCTTTGTACAGCGCGCGCTGATTGAGCAGGGGATAAGCCACGTTTTCGCCGATCGTCATCGAGTCGAACAGACCCCCTTCCTGGAACAGGACGCCGACTTTGCTGCGTATGTCGAACAGGTCGCTCTCTTTCAGACCGGAGATATCCTGGCCAAACAGGTAGATGCGGCCCGAGTCCGGCTTCACCAGCCCGAGCGCGGTCTTAAGCAGCATGGTCTTGCCGCTTCCCGATGCGCCCAGCACAACGCGAGTCTCGCCTGCGCCCATTTCAAAGGAAACATGAACGAGCGCGGGAGTGTCGCCGAAGTAGAGGCTGACATCGTCGAAGCGCAGAACCGCGGACTCACCGGACATTTCAGAGATTGACGAAGATCTTTCCGATGAAATACGTCACGATGAAGATCCAGATGGAGGAAACAACCACAGCCTTAGTGGTTGCCCGGCCGACCCCCTCGGTGCCGCCGCTGGTGCGCATTCCGTAGAAGCAACCGACCAGCGCGACAATGATCGCAAACGAGAATGGCTTCACCAATCCCTGCACCACGTCGTTGTATTCCAGGATCTGCCACGCCGGGGTCCAGAATTGCGAAAAGCGGATGTCGAACTCATAGTTCGCGATCAGATAGCCGCCGATAAGCCCGAGGAAATCCGCGATAACAGTCAGGAGCGGCAGCGTGAACGACGTGGCGATGAGCCGCGGCGTCACCAGTTTCTGAATCGGATCGGTTCCGAGCGCCCGCATCGCGTCGATCTGCTCAGTGACCTTCATCGAGCCAAGTTCGCTCGCGATTCCGCTGGCGTTTCGTCCGGCCACCAGCAACGCCACCAGCACCGGCCCCAGTTCGCGAATCAGGGTGATGGAAACGATGGGCCCGATCTGCCCCTGCGCCCCGTAAGCCCTCAGAGCGCGCGCCATCTGTTGTCCCATGATGAGTCCGCTGAAGAGTCCGATCAACATCACGATAGGGAGCGACCCCACTCCGATGTTGTCCATCTGGATGAAAATGTGTTGTCCATCTGGATGAAAATGTCGTTGACGTAGTGGGGACTGCGAAAGATATTCCGGACCGCCCTGCCGCTCAGCACAATGAAATCCTGAAACGACTCCACAGGCGGCTTTAGGAAATCGAGCAATCTGAGTCTCCTGATGGTGATGCTACCATGTGGAACGAGCGATGAAGGGGAACCAGCGTATTTCCGGAGAAATGAAGATGAAGCTGCTTGTTCTTGTCCTGCTTGCGCCTGTTTTATACGCACAAAATGGGCTCAATCCGTCACTCTTCGAGCGTCTCGAATGGCGCAGCGTCGGACCGGCATCGATGGGCGGCCGCATCACCGACGTCGAGGGGATTCCCGGCAATCCGGCGCTGGTTTACGTCGCGTCGGCCTCGGGCGGCCTGTTCAAGACGGTCAACGGAGGCATGACCTGGACGCCGATCTTCGATCACCAATCCACGATTTCGATCGGCGACATCGCCGTCGACCCCCACAATCCGGACGTGGTGTGGGTTGGCACCGGCGAGGCGAACGCGCGCAACAGTGTTTCGTTCGGCGACGGCGTCTACAAGACGCTCGATGGAGGCAAGACCTGGCGGAACTTGGGACTCCCGGACACGCGCCACATCTCGCGCATCGTCATCAATCCGCTCAACACAAACATCGTGTACGTGGCCGCCCTCGGGCACAATACCGGACCGAACGAAGAGCGCGGCGTCTTCATGACCACGGATGGAGGGGAAACCTGGAAGAAGGTTCTGTACATCGACGCCGAGCACGGCTGTGCGGACATGGACATCGATCCGAACAATCCGAACATCGTTTACGCGGCCATGTGGCGGTTCGACCGCAAGCCGTGGCGGTTCCTCTCGGGAAGTGAGAAGACCGGAGTATTTCGGTCAACCGACGGAGGGCGGACATGGAGCCGGCTCACCACTGGACTCTCGAAGAATTTCGGGCGGATTGGCGTGCGGGTGGCGCCGAGCAATTCGAACGTCGTCTACGTGGTGGCCGAATCGAACGACGGCACGTTATTCCGCTCCGACGATCGCGGCGAGCATTTTCACGTGATGACGAAGAATCCGGCGGTGGTGGGCCGCGGCCTTTACTACGCCCACGTGACCGTGGATCCGGCGGATGAGAATCGCGTGTACTCCATCGGAATGCAACTCATGACGACGATAGACGCGGGGCGGACGTGGCGGCGGATCGCGAACGGAATCCACGGCGACTACCACACTGTGTGGGTCGATCCCAAGAATCCCAACCGCATTTGGATCGGCGAGGACGGCGGCATTGCCGTCTCCTACGATCGTGGGGAAAACTGGGAGGCCGTGCTCAACATCCCGCTCGGGCAGTTTTATCAGATCCACGCCGACAGCCGGTCGCCCTTTTATTACATCCAGGGCGGTCTGCAGGACAACGGCACCTGGAGCGGCCCGAGCCGCACGCACGGGGGCGGCATTGTGAACGGAGACTGGCGCAACATCAGCGGCGGCGACGGCTTTCACGTGATCAATCACCCCGATCAGCCGGAGATCTTTCTTTCGGAAAGCCAGGGCGGAGGCATCGTCCGGACGGACTGGCGCACCCGCGAACAGCAGGACGTGAGCCCGCAACCGAAGCGCAACGACGGCGGCCCGGTAAATGAACTGAAGTACCGGTTCAATTGGAATGCGCCCATCGTGGCCTCCCCGCACGACGTATTTCGGAAGCAACGTCGTGTTCAAGACCACCGATTTCGGGAAAACATGGACGGCGATCAGCCCGGATCTGACCACCAATGATCCCGAAAAACAGAAGAGCGTCGGCACGGTCTGGACTGAAAACACCACGGCTGAATATCACTGCACCGTGATCCGAATCGCGGAGTCGCCGGTCGAGGCGGGTGTGATCTGGGCGGGCACCGACGATGGCAATCTGCAGCTCACCAGGGACGCGGGCAAGCACTGGACGAATCTCACGGGCAAGGCCCCCGGAGTCCCGAAATTCGCCGAGGTCGCATGGATCGAGCCATCGCGCACCGCCGCGGGCGTGGCTTACGTGGCCTTCGAGCACCACTGGTTCGACGATTTTCATCCCTATCTGTACAAGACCACCGATTTCGGCAAGACGTGGACCAGCATCAGCGGGAACCTGCCTCAACACGACTATTTGTGGGTGGTCAAGGAAGACCCGAAGAATCCGCAGGTGCTTTACGTGGGCAGCGAACTGGGATTGCATGTTTCGTTCAGCGGCGGAAACCAGTGGGTCCGCATGCACCTGAAAAACCTGCCGCCCGTCGCGGTGCGCGATATTGTGATTCATCCGCGGGAAAACGACCTGATCCTGGGGACGCACGGCCGCAGCATCTGGATCCTGGATGATGTTTCACCGCTGCAGCAGATCAATGAACAGGTGCTCGGCGAGAGCGCGTACTTGTTCGGTCTGCGGCCCGCGCTGCGGTTCGATGCGAGAGGCGGTTTCGCGGGCGGCTTGGGCAGTGGTGGCAACAAACCGTTCAGCGGGCCCAATCCCCCGTATGGCGCGCCGATCACCTACTATCTGAAAAACAAGGTCCCGGCGAAGATCGAGATTCTCGATAGCGCGGGCAAAGTGATCCGCGATCTGGGCCAGGTTCCGCAAGATCAGGGACTCAATCGCGTGACCTGGGACCTGCGCTATCAGGGTCCGAATCTGCGGCGTCCGGCCGATGCCGAACCCGAGACCGGAGGCTTCCGGTTACGTCCCCAGGGCCCGCAAGTGCTGCCTGGCAAGTATACGGTGCGGCTCACCGCCGACGGCCAGACTCTGACGCGCGAACTCGAGGTGCGTGCCGATCCCACGATCGGAGCCGCGGAATCGGATCTGCGCACGCAGCTCGATATCAATCTAAAACTGCGCGACATGCAGTCCTCGGTCAACGACGCTCTACGCTCGATTGACACATGGCGAGCCGAGCTCGAGCAAGCCGAGAAGAGCGTTCGCACGCTCGACCCTCACGCGCCGAAGGTGCTAACCGGGCTGATCTCCGAGCGCACTCAACAGCTCTCCTCCTTGGAGTTGAAGATGGCGCGCCCGGACAACATTCCCGGATACAGCGTGGGTCCGAGGCTGGTGGATCGTTTGGGGCAGCTTCTAGCCGCCATCGATCGAGTGCTCGCCGCGCCGACGCACTATCAGGTGGAGCACTTTAACGAACTGAAGAGCGAGTTCCTGGCGGACATCGGAGACGTGAATGCGTTCATTGAGCGGCAGATTCCGGAGATCAACGACACGCTCAAGAGGAACAGCGCGGGCGCTTTGATGCCGGGTAAGCCGATCGAGATTCCGGCGTCGTTAACCGCCAACGGACGCGACTGAAAACGAATGCCGGATGGGTATGCCGTGGCGGGCGAGCTCGGCCTCTACGTCCGCTTTGGTGAGCCGTGACGCGTCATAATCGACGGTCAGCTTGTCGAGCGACGGCGCCACCTGCACGCGCGCGATGCCGTACGTCCCGTGCACCCTTGCGATGTTATCGAGATCGGCGTCTTCGAGCGGCCGGATGAGATCGTAATGAAGAGTGACCTTCGTCATTCCGGAAATAAGGATAACAGCTTCCACCGAATCTGCCGCAACATGCCGAGCCACACTTCGGCGTCGTGCGTTTTGAGGTCGGCTCGGCGCACCAGTCTGCGGATCTTCATTCGGGTCGATCCCTCGACGCTCGCGTGCACGTAGCCGGAGCGCTCGAGCACTTCCTCCAGCAAGCTTGTGATCCGCTCAAGGTCCTCGGCGCTCGCGGGCCGTCTCGGCTCGGGTCTGGCTTTGGCGGCAGCCGGGCTGCGGATGATTTCGTAAAGGCACACGGCGACCGCTTGCCCGAGATTCATCGAGCCGTGCTCTTCGCGGGCCGGGATGCGCAGCAGCCAGTGGCAATGGCTCATATCTTCATTCGACAGTCCGAATTTTTCGGAGCCGAACAGAAGCGCAACGGGTGCGTTGCCGAGTTTCTTCGCGATGAGCCGCCCGCCGGTTTCGAGGCGGCGCAGACTGTGCTGCAGCGCGCGATGGCCCTTCGAAGTGGTCCCGACCACCAGACCGCAATCGGCGACAGCTTCGGCCAACGTCGAATATTCCCGTGCGTCCTTGAGGATTCTCTGCGACTTCACGGCCGATCGCGCTTCCCGAAACGCCACGTCGTATGGATTTACAAGGCGCAGCTCCGAGAATCCGAAATTGCTCATTGCTCGCGCCGCCGCGCCGATGTTCAATGGGTTCCTCGGCGCGACAAGGACGACTCGGAGCGAGTTCACTTGGCGCCGCGATGCACGGCGTCGAGCACGCCGTTGATGAAAGACACGGACTCATCACCGGAGAACTGGCGCGCCAGCTCCAGGGCCTCGTCGATCACCACCGGCACGGGGGTTTTGATCTCGCTCATCTCGTAGACCGCCAGGCGCAGGATGTTGCGGTCGACCACCGGCATCCGGTCCAGCCGCCAATGCTCGGATTTCTCGGCGATCCTGCGGTCGATGTCCGATGATTTTTCCGAGGTGCCCCGGACCAGCGCCTCCATGAACTCGTCGTGTTCGGTGCGCAGCGGCTGGTCTTCCTCGGAAGCGAGCGTTTCGTAGAACGAGGATATCGCCTCCTCGATCCCCTGCTTGCGCAGATCCCACAGAAACAGAACCTGAAGGGCACGTTGACGGGATCGATGGCGCGCAGGCATTGGCTATGGTCCGCCGGCGTTCGCGATGGAATGCTGCAGCCGCGCCATTTCGATGGCCGTCATGGCTGCATCGTAGCCTTTGTTGTTGCGTGAGCCGCCGCGCTTGCCGCCGGCCCTCGCTTCAGCTTGCTCCAGGGTGTTGGCCGTGATCACACCGAAGGCGACCGGTAATCCGGTTTCAAGCGCGACTTGTTGCAAGCCGCGCGCGGTTTCGCCGGCGACGTAATCGAAGTGCGGCGTTTCCCCCCGGATCACGGTCCCGAGCGCGATGATTGCGTTGTACGCTCCCTTGTGCGCCAGCATTTTCGCCGCGAGCGGCAACTCAAACGATCCCGGAACGTGAAACACCTCGAAACTCTCCGCGCCGGCGCGATTCAAAGCATCCCGTGCTCCCTTGAGCAGTTTCTCCGTAATGGAGCGGTTGAACCGCGCCACCACGATAGCGAATTTCAAGCCGTGGGCGTCGAGCTTCCATTCCATCGGCTCATTGGACATCGTGGGATAATTGAGGTTTCTGAGCTTCATGATAGCGCACAGGGCGCGGCTAAACAGAGCACCGCATGGTCCCCGAGTACATCCGAAACTTCAGCATTATTGCGCACATCGACCACGGCAAATCGACGCTGGCCGATCGTCTGCTTGAAGCGACGGACGCGCTTTCGCAGCGCGAGATGATGGACCAGGTCCTCGATACGATGGACCTGGAGCGCGAGCGCGGGATCACGATCAAGGCGCACGCCGTGCGGCTCAATTACAAATCGCAGGATGGCCAGAATTATCAGCTCAACCTGATCGACACGCCGGGCCACGTCGATTTCACGTACGAAGTTTCGCGCAGCCTGCAGGCCTGCGAGGGCGCGCTGCTGGTGGTGGACGCATCTCAGGGCGTCGAGGCGCAGACCCTGGCCAATACGTATCTGGCGCTGCATCACAACCTGGAAATTATTCCCGTCATCAATAAGATCGATTTGCCGTCGGCGGAGCCGGACCGCATCCGCGAGCAGATCGAGCACGTGATCGGGCTCGACGCCAAGGACGCCATTCTGGCCAGCGCGAAAAACGGCGTCGGCATTCAGGATGTGCTCGAAGCGGTGGTCCACCTGGTGCCGCCTCCTAAGGGCTCGCCCGACGAGCCGCTGCAGGCGTTGATTTTCGATTCGTGGTTCGATCCTTACCGGGGTGTCATCATTTTGACGCGTGTTTTTTCGGGCCGGCTGAGGATCGGGCAGAAGATCCGGCTGTGGTCGAGCAACAGCGTGCATGAAGTGGAAGGACTCGGCTATCAGTCGCCCAAACCGGTTCCGTGTGAAGAGTTGTCGGCAGGCGAGGTCGGGTTTCTGTTCGCCAACATCAAGACGGTTTCCGACGCGCAGATCGGTGACACGATCACGGATTATGCCAATCCCGCGGCCGAGCCGCTGCCGGGCTTCGAACCCATGAAGCCCATGGTGTTTGCGGGGCTGTATCCGGTGGAATCGCACGAGCACGGGATGCTCCGCGATGCGCTGGAGAAACTGCGCCTCAACGACAGCGCGTTCAGCTTCGAGCCGGAGAACTCCGTGGCGCTCGGCTTCGGCTTTCGTTGCGGTTTCCTCGGCCTGCTGCATCTGGAGATCGTGCAGGAACGCCTGGAGAGGGAGTTCCAGATTGACCTCATCACCACGGCGCCCGGCGTCCGATATAAGGTCACCACGAACGACGGCCGCGTCTTCGAGATCGACAATCCGACCAGGTTTCCGAATCCCGCCGAGATCAAGCAGATCGAAGAGCCGATCATCGACGCGACCGTGATCACGCGGGAAGAATATCTCGGGGAGATCTTGAAGCTGCTCGAGGAGAAACGCGGGACACAAAAGAAATTCGAGTATATCGGCACCGGGCGGGTGCTGCTGGTGTACGAACTGCCGCTTAACGAGATCGTGCTCGATTTTTACGACCGGCTGAAATCGGCTTCACGCGGTTACGCGTCGCTGGACTACCATTTCGCCGGGCATCGCGTTTCGCCCATGGTGAAGCTGGATGTGCTGGTGGCGGGCGAGCCCATTGACGCGCTGTCGATGATCGTGCACCGGGACTTCGCCTACGACCGGGGCAAGCTTCTGATCGAGCGGCTGCGCAAGCTGATTCCGCGGCAGATGTTCGAGGTGGCCCTGCAGGCGGCGATTGGAAACAAGGTGATCGCGCGCGAGAACATCCCCGCGATGCGGAAAAACGTGCTCGCGAAGTGCTACGGCGGCGACATCACGCGCAAACGCAAGCTGCTCGAAAAGCAGAAGGAGGGGAAGCGCCGCATGAAGCGGGTGGGGCGCGTCGAGATCCCGCAGGAGGCTTTCTTGGCTGTGCTAAAGGTGGGCGGCGAGGGGGAGTAGCATCAGTCTAGTCTGTTTCAGGCCGCGTTGCTAGAATCGCGATACCGGCCTCGTCGGCGCGCTCGATCAGTTCCGCGCGGTCGATCAGAAGCGTTCGTCCCGCGTCGACCGCCAGCGCGGTGGTTCCGGTCTCACGCATGACGACGACCGTTTGCGGGCCGGCCACCGGCACATCGAATAACAGATGCTTGCGGCGGCGGGATGCCTTCACCAGCCGGAGCGGCTTGCCCCCGGCTAGCGAAGCCGCGCGGCGCAGCATGGCGTCCGTGCCTTCCATGGCTTCGGCGGCCACGCACGCGCGCTCGGCGATGGCCACGCTCTGGCCGATATCAAGCCCGGCTAGGGCGCCCGCTATGGGACG
>QHXU01000281.1:10097-12411 GCA_003223065.1 Acidobacteriota bacterium
TCGGGAGCCAGCAGATCCTTCAACAGCAGCGTTGAGTCGGCAAGCTCGATGCCTTCATCAGCCAGCACCCTTGCAACGCCCCCGATGAGCGCGTCGGTGTTCTTGGTACGAAGCGAGGTGAGCAGCTTCAGGAGCCGCCAATCCGGCACGATTGAAGAAAAAATCTTCGCGTGCTTTACCTGGCCCACCATCATCACCTGGCTGATGTGCTCTTCACGGCAGATTTCGATCAGGCGAGAGAGCTGGCCGAGCGAAATCCAATAACAGCGCGTGGCGAGTGGCTCGATCTCCGGAGATGCTTCCTCTTTGATGCCGATTGCGACCACATCCATGCCGGCCCTGCGCGCCGCTTCCAATGCGAGCATCGGGAAGCGGCCGTTACCGGCGATGAGTCCGTACGGCATTACTTGACAAAGCCCCGTCTGCCCGAGCGGATGAACTCGACCAGTTCCTTCACTTCAGGCGAGGCCTCTACTTCCGCCCCGATGCGGTCGAGCGCTTGCGTGGTATTAAGGCCGGAGTGCGTCAGCAGCCGGAAAGCCTTATGCAGGGCCTCGACCGCGGCGGCGGAAAAGCCGCGGCGCTTCAATCCGGTCGCGTTGGGTCCAAAAACCTTCGCCTCGCGCGCGGTGACCGTGTTGGAATACGGCAGCACGTCCTGCGTGATCACACTGTAACCGCCGACGAACGCATGCCGGCCGACGCGGCAGAACTGGTGCACGCCGGTGGAAGCGCCGATCACCGTCCAGTCTTCCACAATCACGTGCCCTCCCAAGGTCACCGCGTTCGCGAGCACCGTGTGGCTACCGATCCGGACATCGTGCGCCACGTGCGCGTAGGCCATCAGCAGATTGTCATCTCCGATCGAAGTCACCATGCCGCCGCCCTCCGTGCCGCGATGAATGGTGACGAACTCGCGGATGCGATTGCGATGGCCGATTGCGGTCCGGGAGCGCTCGCCGCGGTACTTCAAATCCTGCGGAGCGACTCCCACGGTCGAATAGGGGAAGAGGAGATTATCCTCGCCGATCGAGAGCGGGCCTTCAAGAAACACGTGCGCCGTAAGCCGCGTGCGCGGGCCGATCTCGACATCCGCCCCGACAATCGAATAGGGGCCGATCTCGGCTGACTCCGCGATCGCGGCGCCAGGATCGACGATCGCGGTCGGGTGAATCGGCATCGCCTGTCAGACGCCGGCGCGCTCGGCGAGTTTGCAGAGCATCTCCGCCTCGGCCACCACCACGCCGGCAACGGTCGCGATGCCGTACATCTTCGCCACGGTGGGTTTGCGCTTTCCGACCTTCATCTCGATTCGAAGCTGGTCGCCGGGCCGCACCGGCTTCCGGAATTTCGCTTCCTGGATCGTGGCCAGCAGCACCAGCTTGTGCTTGCGGTCCTCGATCTGGCTCAAAACCAGGACACCAGCCACCTGCGCCATCGCCTCGATGATCAAAACGCCCGGCATCACCGGGAAATCCGGAAAATGACCGCTAAAGAACGGCTCATTGGCAGTCACGTTCTTGATGCCAACGACGCGTTCCGTCTCCAGTTCCTCGATACGATCCACCAGCAGCATCGGATAGCGGTGGGGAAGGATCTCCCGGATCGCCTGGATATCCATGCATGGCATGCGGTGTCGTTATTATAACAGCGATGGATTCTTTCCTCCGCTACGCGCGCGAAAAACAAAAAGACATCATTACGTTGATCCGTGAATTCATCGAATGCGAGTCTCCGAGCGATCACGCGCCCGGCGTGAACCGCTTCGTCGATCTGATGGCCGCGCGGATCCGGGATATCGCAAAAATCAGGACCTACCCAGGCGGAGAGTTCGGCAAGCATCTGCGCTGCGAGTTCAGACTGCCCGGGGGCAAGAAAGACGGCCAGATTCTGGCGCTCGGTCATTCGGACACCGTCTGGCCGCTGGGAACCATCCGCAGCATGCCGTTCCGCCAAGCGCGGGGCAGGTTGTGGGGACCGGGCGTGCTCGATATGAAAGCCGGCCTGGCATTCTTCATTTTCGCGATGCGCGCGCTGCGGGACCTGGATACGCCGGTAGCGCGGAGGGTCCTGCTGCAGGTGAATTCGGACGAAGAAGTCCGGAGCGTCTCGTCGCGGGCGCTCACCGAAGAGGCTGCGCGCGCAAGCGCCGCCGTGTTGGTGCTCGAACCAGGGACGGGGCTCGACGGGAAACTCAAGACGGCGCGGAAGGGCGTGGGGGATTACGCCATCGTGGTCCGCGGCGTCGCCTCGCACGCCGGAGTCGATTTTTCGAACGGAGCCAGCGCGATCGTGGAAATGGCGCGGCAGATCG
>QHXU01000282.1:0-2130 GCA_003223065.1 Acidobacteriota bacterium
TAAGCTGATTGGCCTCACCGTGACAGTTGGCGATCCCTCCTACGCCGGGTCCCTGGCAGGAGTCCAGTTGGGACTCCCGGTAGCGCACATTCTAGAGGATGAGGTGCGCCTCCAGATTCCCAGCTCCGTATTTGAGGAGCAGGTCGGATTGATGTCAGATGTTCTGGACACGCAGAGCCTGATCGATACTATGGATCTGGTTCGGCGGGGGGAAGCTGGAAAAGGCGCCGACTCATGAACCTCGAGATGGCTTCTTACCGCGTACAAACCCTTCGCGTCGGGGACAAGACTTCTCGAGACGGGAGCACTCTCACCATTAGTCCCGCAGAAATCCGGGATGTCGCGCTGAGCGGCCCGTCCTCGATTACTGGTCTGACGATCGAAATCGCACACCCGGGAGATCGGGTCCGCATTGTGCACGCCTTGGACGCGATCGAGCCACGCATTAAGGTAGGCGGCACAACGCCGGCCTTTCCCGGGTTTCTCGGGCCCGCCCGTACAGTTGGCAGCGGCCGTACGAATCGCCTCGCCGGAGTGACGGTAATCGAGAGCGCGCAGTTGCCACAGCCAACGAGCGGCATCCTGGAATTCAACGAAGGGCTCATAGATATGAGCGGACCAGGTGCACCTCGCTGCGCCTGCTCAAACACAGCCAATCTGATCCTCTGTTTTCGTCTTTCGTCCTCAGCGACCAATGATGAGGCGGACGCAGATATCCGGCTCGCCGCTCTGCGTGTAGCCGATTTTCTGGCTTCTCAAACCCTCGGCCGTGAGGCGGATGAGTCCACCCATTACAGCCTCGATGAGCAGACGCCCGGCCTCCCGCGCGTGGTGTATGTCGACCAAGTGCAACAGCAGGGACCGCTGGTTCAGACGTTTCTCTACGGCGTGCCTGTCAACGATCTGGTGCCGACGGTTCTACATCCCAATGAAATGCTGGATGGCGCGGTTGTGAGCGGCAACTACAGAAGCATGATGAAGGTGCCGACCGCATTGCACTGCAACAATCCGGTTTTGTTGAGTCTCTATGCCCGGCACGGCAAGGAACTCAATTTCGCTGGCGTGGTCTTCTGCCGCGGCCACTTCCCGGACCACCAAACCAAGGAACGGAACGCGTATATGGTCGCGAAGCTAGCGAAGATGATCGGGGCGGACGAAGCCGTCCAGACACTTGAAGGTACCGGCAACTCGAATATCGATTTCATGCTTATCGCCAAGGCGTTGAAAGAGGCCGGCATTATCGCTGTCCAGGTGATGCCGGAATTTGGCGGCCACGACGGTCGCGATTGGCCGCTAGTCGATTACGTTCCCGAAGCAGAAACGATCGTCAGTGTCGGGAGCATCAATCGAAAGTTTGACATTCCCGAGATGGAACGTAGCATCGGTGGTGCCACGATTGTGTTCACGAGCGCCGAAGGATGGGGCCGGCCTCTGTCCGCAACTTCCGCCATGGAGGTCACGGCTCAGGAAATGTACGGCGGGTTTTGGCAAATGGGTATCAGCGGCTTGAGCGCGCGCGACTTCTAGAGAGATCGAGACATGAACGATGGCAAAAAGCCCGTCCGGGTGGTCCATTACATCAACCAGTTTTTCGGGGGCTTCGGGGCAGAAGACAAAGCGGATTTGCCGCCGCAGGCAAGCCGGTAGGTCCGGGGCTCTTGTTGGAGAAACTCCTCGACGGGTCGGGTCATGTCGTCGGCACTCTCATCTGTGGTGATAACTACTTCGTCGAGAATGAAGAGCTGGCGCGGCGCCTTCTCTTCGACCTGCTGAAGCCTTTTGACGCCGACGTGCTCGTAGCCGGACCGGCATTCAATTCAGGCAGGTATGGAACCGCATGCGCGTCTCTCTGCCTCAGCGCACAGCGCGAGCTTAACATGCCTGCCGTCACCGGCATGGCCCGCAGCAATCCAGGCGTTGACATCTGCCGGTCCGAAGTTCTCATTGTGCCCACCGGCATCACTGCTGTTGCGATGCGCGACGCAATGCCGGGAATCGCACGATTGGCAGCGCGCGTGGGCCAGGGTCGGGAACTGGGATCAGCCTCCGACGAAGGTTACCTTCCCCGAGGAGAACGGAGGAACGTTGATACCGGCCTGCCTGCCTCAGAACGCGCAGTTGATCTGCTGG
>QHXU01000282.1:2144-8349 GCA_003223065.1 Acidobacteriota bacterium
TGAAGAAACTCCGCGGCCTGCCGGCTCCCAGCGAACTCGTGATTGAGCCGTTTGAGACCGTTCCTCCACCAGAACCAGTTCGAAATCTAGCGAGCACGAAGGTGGCCCTAGTCACGGAATCCGGGTTGGTGCCTGCCGGCAATCCGGATCATCTCGAAACCTGGAATTCCTCTAAATGGTTCAAGTATCCCATCGCCGGCAGATCCGGCTTCGCAGCGGGTGAGTACGAAGGCTGGCACGGCGGCTACAACACGCAATGGGTGAACGAGGATCCCGATCGCGTTGCGCCATTGGATGCGCTGCGGACCCTCGAGAAGGAAGGCTTCATCGCCACCTTGCATGACTATTACTACGTGACGACGGGCAACATGGCAAGCATCGCCACAATGGAACGGATCGGTGCGGAGATCGCGCAGGATCTCAAGGCCGCCGCGGTTGGCGCCGTTCTGCTGACCGCCACTTGAGGAACAGGCACGCGTAGCGGCGCTACGCTCGCAAAGGAGATTGAGAAAGTGGGCATTCCCACAGTCGCTACCACAGCGCTCATTAGTATTGCTGAGCGTGTGGGTTCGAATCGGATCTTTAAGGCGTTGGGCCGTTTCCATTATCCGTTCGGCGATCCGTCGAAAACACCCGAGGGTGAGCGGCGCTGGAGACGTGATGTCGTGTTGAGCGCCCTCACCACGTTGGAGCGGCCAGTGAGTCGTCCGACGGTTTTTGAATACGAGCAGGTCCGGAAATAGTCTTCGCTTGGGGCCTTGGTATGGGAGTCCGTGAACGCGAACGTGTAGGCCGGCATCGCCGTGGATTTCTTAGGTACGGCGCGGCGCTAGGGGCGGCCTTTGTTGGCAGTCACGCCGATCCTCTATACGCGCAGCGGCCGGAGAACTCGTCGCCAACACTCGCCGATTCGACAAAGAAGCTCGGCGCGCCGGTAGGTCCATACGGCGAACGAGCGAGGTTTGAAACCGCGGTACGGCGGCAGGCCAAGACACCAACGAATGAATCCTCTTGGACCTTTACGCCACTTGAGGACTCGCGCGGGATCATCACTCCTTCCGCATTGCACTTCGAACGCCACCACGGCGGCATCCCAATCCTGGATCCGGCCAAGCACAAGCTGATGATCCACGGTTTAGTGGAGCGCCCCCTTGTCCTCACTGTCGGCGAGATCCACCGGCTGCCTGCCGTCTCCCGTATCTATTTCATTGAATGCTCCGGGAACACACTCACCGAATGGGAGAAGCCAACGGAGTCCGGCGTCCAGGGCACCCACGGCCTCACCAGTTGCAGCGAGTGGACCGGCGTGCCTTTGTCTTTGCTGCTGATAGAGGCGGGTGTACAAAACGGCGGCACCTGGATCGTTGCGGAAGGCGCCGACGCGGCAGTCATGACGAGAAGCATTCCCCTGGAAAAAGCCATGGACGACATACTGCTCGCTTACGGTCAGAACGGAGAGGCGCTTCGGCCGGAGCAGGGCTATCCGCTGCGCCTGGTAATCCCCGGATGGGAAGGCAGCGCTCAGGTGAAATGGGTGCGACGGCTGAAGGTTGTAGACAAGCCCTATATGACCCGCGAGGAAACTTCGAAGTATACCGACCTGATGCCGGACGGAACGGCGCGGCGATTCACGTTCGTTATGGAGGCGAAATCTGTCATTACGACGCCGTCGGGAGATCAGCGGCTACCGAGTGTTGGATTCTACGAAATCCGTGGCCTGGCCTGGTCGGGGCGCGGCGCGGTTCGGCGTGTAGAGGTTTCAACCGATGGTGGCCGGAACTGGTCGGACGCTCGCCTGGAGGAACCTGTGCTCCGGCACGCGCACACACGCTTCTGTCATCCCTGGCGATGGGATGGACGCGAGACCATCCTGCAGTCCAGGTGCACGGATGAAAGCGGATATGTTCAACCAACGCGCGAAGAGCTCGTAAAGCAGCGCGGCCTCCACTCGTACTATCACAACAACGCGATTCAGAGCTGGAAGGTGTCGGCCAGCGGAAGCGTGCGTAACGTGCATGCGTAGTATGCATTCGGTTCTCGTGGTTGCGCTCGCGATCATCTACATCTCGCCTGTTTCGGGCCAAAGTCCCACCTACGGCGTTGGTCGTGAGCCGAGTCCCCAAGAGATTCGAGTTTGGGATATTGCCATTGGACCGGACGGCAAAGAACTACCGGAAGGCGGCAGCACCGCCGCGATTGGAAGAAACGTATATGCCGCCAAGTGCGCCGCGTGCCACGGCAAAGGAGGTAAAGAAGGTCCATACGACGTGCTCGTGGGGGGATTCCAGTCACTGACTTCGGCCAGGCCAGTCAAGACAGTCGGAAGTTACTGGCCATACGCCACGACGCTTTGGGACTATATCAACCGCGCGATGCCTTTCCAAGCCCCCGGCTCGCTGAGTTCGCAAGAGGTTTATGGGATCACCGCGTACATTCTCTACCTGAACGGCATTGTTCAAGAATCCGAAACCATTAGTGCTCAGACGCTGGCGCGTGTGAGGATGCCGAACCGTGATGGATTTGTCGCGGACCCGCGTCCGGACACCAACGGCCTTGGCAAGGCCGGGCGTGCGAAACCGGCGAAACGTTGAACGGGAAGAAGGCATGTCAGCACCAAAAATTGTTCTTTATTCAGCGCCTGGGTGAGCGGCCTGTGTTCAAACGAAAGAGTTTCTTTCGTCAAGAGGAGTTGAGTTCAGCGAAATCGATATCTCGGAGAACCCAGCGGCTCGAGCGGAGGTCATTGCGAAGAGCGGGCAACGCCGGATTCCCGTGCTGGATCTTGGAAGCGAGGTGGTGGTCGGATTCAACGTGGCGAAACTGTGTGAGTTATTCGGTCGATTCCCCTCCGGCCGGCAACAAGGGCCATCGTAAAACATGTTGATCAGCCGCGAAGAATCACAGCCAACGCTCGCGGCCGGAGCCTCTGCAGCCAGGCGCGCACTCGCGCTGCTGGCCACCGCCGAACTACTGGCCATGGGGCTATGGTTTAGCGCAACAGCCATTCTTCCAGCCTTGACGCGTGAGTGGAATCTCACAGGCGCCTCACAAGCCTGGCTCACGATGTCGGTCCAGTTAGGATTCGCGATCGGCTCACTGGTCTCGGTGGTGTTGAATCTTTCCGACATACTGAACCCACGAAAACTGTTCCTGCTTTGTGCCGCTGCGGGTGCAGTCTGCACCGCCGCAATTGCTGTTTTCGCAGGCGGTATCCTGCTTACCATACCGATGCGGTTCTTCACAGGCATGGCGCTGGCCGGAGTCTACCCTCCCGGCATGAAGATAATGGCTGGATGGTTTCGCACGAAGCGCGGAATGGCCGTGGGCATACTGGTCGGCGCGCTGACGGTTGGATCTGCATCGCCCCATCTGCTGAATGCTCTGGGAGGATTCGCCTCCTGGCGCCTGGTGCTGTGGATTGCTGCTGTTCAGGCGGCTCTCGGCGGACTGATCGCCTTTTACCTCGTCAGCGACGGGCCATACCAGGCGCCGATTGCGCGATTCGATCCTGGCGCGATAAAACGAATTCTTAGTGATCGGCCAGTCCTGCTAGCGAACCTCTCCTACTTCGGACACATGTGGGAACTCTACGCGTTTTGGGCCTGGATCCCGGCGTTCCTGACTGCCAGCTTCACTCATGACGGCATTGGAAATGCGCCGTATGCAGCTGGCATCGGAGCCTTTTGCGCGATAGGCATTGGAGGACTGGGGTGCTGGGCGGCAGGTATTTGGGCCGACCGTTGGGGCCGAACCACCATCATGATTGTTTCGCTGACCATCAGCGGCCTGTGCTGCCTTCTTGCCGGAATCCTGTTCTCAGCTTCTCCGGTTGTGGTGACCGCTGTATGCCTGGTGTGGGGATTCTGGGTAGTCGCCGACTCGGCCCAGTTCAGTACCAGCGTTACCGAACTCGCCGATCCTCTTTACGTGGGAACAGCCTTGACATTACAGACGGGCATCGGCTTCTGCATCACGCTCGTGAGTATCCGGCTGATACCAGTTCTGGTTGCGAAGTTTGGTTGGGAATGGGCTTTCGCGCCGCTCGCCGCCGGCCCGGCGCTCGGCATCTACGCCGCCGTACGTCTTCGCAGAACATCCCAAGCGTTGCGGCTGGCGGGGGGCAAGCGATGACGGCCGGCAGTTCCCCCGTGGTCACGGGAGCGGTTTTCTCTCTGATCCATGTGCCGGAGCTCGTCCCCTACGGCAGCGAGGTTCGACGAAATCTGGAAGACGGCTCACTTTCCGAAGCCGTGCTACGCCAATCGACGCGCAGCTATCTCGCTGCCGTGTCGTACCCGCCGAACCAGGCGTGTATTGGCAATCTCGCGCCTGAAAATCTCGCCAGCATCCCGCGTCCCTGGTATGAGAATCCGCTGCAAGGGTGCTCTGAGCTGGGCCCGTTCGGCGAAGTGCTCTCCCAGGAGTTGTTCTACCTGCTGATGCACACGGCGGATGTATTCGATCTCGTGTGGCTTGAAGAAAAGTTCCTCGAAGAAACACGTCCGCAAGCGGCAAGGCATCCGATTCTTGCCTCAATTCTCCTCGACAAGATGCGGGACGGCAAGCCGGCCATCGGAATCTGCGCACGACTAGAGAAAGGGCATGCTGTTCCGCTCACTCATCAGGGAAGAGTCGTCGGTTGCGTTCTTTCTGCCGAGGAACGCGACCCGACATTGGATGCAGGGATCATCCTCGAGAATCTGGCGTGCAAGGCTTCTGGCGTTTTTGCGCTGGCTCAGGTTTTGCGCCAGGCCAAAACGCCTGCCGCCGGCGTCGACTACGTTTGGGAATGTTCTGAGGAGGCGGTGGGAGACCGCCAGCAGCGCGGCGGCGGAAGTTTGGGGAAGGCGGTCGCGGAGGGCGCGGGCTGCGTGAACGCCACAGGTGCTGATTTGCGCGCATTTTGCGCCGCTCCTGTCCACGCGATCGTACAGGCGGTCGCCGCGGTGGAGGCCGGACTGCACAACGTCGTTGCCGTGGTCGGCGGCGGCTCGGTCCCAAAGCTTGGCATGAACAGCCGCAGCCATTTAGCGCGAGGCATGCCGATCTTGGAAGACTGTCTGGCGGCTACAGCAGTTCTCATCACGAAGGATGATGGCATCAGCCCAAGAATTCGTCTCGATGCGGTGGGGCGCACTGAGGTTGGGGCAGGGAGCTCCCCACAGACCGTAGTCGCCAGGCTGGTCGTTGACCCTCTCACCGGCTTAGGCCGCACTCTATGCGACGTCGATAAGTATGCCGTCGAATTGCAAAACCCGGAGATCACGATGCCCGCAGGCGCTGGTGATGTGCCGCGCAACAATTACAAATTGATTGCCGCTCTCGCTGCGCGCCGGGGTGAGATCTCGCGTGACCAGATCGACGAATTTGTTTCACAGCGCGGCATGCCGGGTTTTGCTCCCACGCAAGGCCATTGCCCGGCTGGCGTTCCTTTTCTCGGCCATGCGCGGGAACGTATCTTGCGTGGGGAACTACGCAGCGTGATGGTCATTGGGAAAGGAAGCCTTTTTCTCGGTAGGATGACCAACCTCGCCGACGGCCTGTCTTTTCTGCTGGAACAGAATCCTCAAGCAAAGGACGTGCCCACTTTCTCGGGAACGGCGTCCGTTCCCAAAGTTCTATCCGCACCAAACGGTGTGCGTCTCGCCGTGGTTCTGACCGACATGGAGACGGAGACGGCTGAGATCGCGCACGGCATCAACCAAGCTCGAGCGGAACTGGAAGGAGGACGGGCCGAATTGCTCGTGATCGGACGACGAAGCGATAGCTTCTTGCCGGATATCGATGTCGACGGCGATACGGTGTTGGCCCACCGTCGCATGGAGGAACTGCTGAGTAGCAGCGAGGTGGCCGGCGTCCTGACTACGCACTATTCATTTCCCGCGGGCGTAGCCACCGTCGCGCCTGCGCGCACTCCCGCGGGCCAAGAAATTTGGATTGCCACGACTACCGGAACCAGTGCTTTGGACCGCACTGCGGCGCTCGTGTGGAACACGATTTACGGAGATGCGGTTGCTCGTGCCGTGGGACTCGCTGCGCCGAGGGCTGGGCTTTTGAATTTGGATGGCGCCGAACGGGCATTGCGCTGGCTCCGAGCCCTCATCGACAACGGTTACCCCTTGCAGTTGGCATCAAGCCGGCGCCAGGACAAGACGCTGTTACTCCGGGGCAACGACGTGTTACAGGGAAGTGCGGATGTGATCGT
>QHXU01000283.1 GCA_003223065.1 Acidobacteriota bacterium
GACCACGGCCGCGGCCCACGGCGCGACCGGCGCGTTGATCGACGGCGGCGTCCGCGACACCGGCAAGCTGATTTCCATGGGATTTCCGGTGTTCGCGCGATATCGAACGCCGATCGAGGCGTTCGGCCGCTGGGCCCTGCTCGGTTATCAGGTCCCCATCCTGATTTCGGGCGAACTGACGACCTCCGTTCAAGTGAACCCGGGCGATTTTATCTTTGCCGATTTCGACGGCGTGATTGTGATCCCCAAGGACCTTGTCTCACGGGTCCTCGAGGAATGCGAACGCGTGATGGGAATCGAAGATCTCGCGCGAAAAGAATTCGCCCGCGGCGATGATCCGGTTACGGTGTTCGAGCGGCACCGGCGATTGTGAACCGAAGTCACTTGTGCAGGAGAAGTCCCCCGTCCACGTAAATGGTGGTGCCCGTCACATAATCCGATTCGGATGACGCAAGAAATACCGCCGCTCCGACGATATCGCCCGCCTCTCCGATCCGTTTCAGGGGGATCTGTTCGAGCAGCCGGGCGCGACGATCGCCCTGTGCCAGGTGGCTTCGGTTCATGTCGGTGAGGATGGCGCCGGGCGAAATCGCGTTGACGCAAATGTGGTATTCGGCCAATTCCAGCGCCAGCGATTTGACCATCATCAGCAAGCCGCCTTTGCTGATCGAATAGATGGCGCGATTCCATAGCGGCTCCAGATCATGCACGCTCGAAATGTTGATGATCTTTCCGCCGCCGGCCCCCATCATCACGGCCGCGGCCCTGACGCTCAGAAAATAGGCGCCCTTCAGGTTCACATCGATGATTCTTTCCCAGGTTTCCGGATTGGCATCGAGCACGGGTTCATGGATTTCGATACCCGCGTTGTTCACTAGAATGTCCAACCCGCCGAACTCCTTGACGGCCGCCTCGATCAGGGCGTTATGTCCGCCGGGATGGGCCACATCGGCTTGTACGGCGATGGCCCGCCCGCCCGCGTCGCGAATGGCCCCGGCGGCGTTTTCGGCGGATTCGCGCGAGCGGCTGTAGTTCACGACGACGGCGGCTCCCTCACGGCCGTAGCCGTGCGCGATCGCACGGCCGATTCCTCTTCCCGCTCCCGTCACGATCGCGACTTTACCCTGTAATCTCACCCGTCACTCTCGCTTTCTCTCTTAAGAGCGATCGTAAGATCAAAGCGCCGAGCAGGTGCATCGATCCGGCAACCGAGAACACAGCAACATAAGAATAGTGCGAAACCAGGTATCCGACCATTTGGGTAAACAGAGCACCGGCGGCGCTTCCGGCCGTCCCCATGAAACCCAGCACTGAGCCGATCGAGTTTTGCGGCACCAGGTCCGGAATGATTGCCGCGGTGTTAATGAACCACGAAAACACCACGAACGCCATGACCGCGATGAGGAACATTGCCGCCGCGGATGAGTGGACGCTTCCGGTAAGAATCCCAAGAGGAGCGATGATGGCCGCTATATACAGCACTCGCGCCTTCGCTTTCACCGGAGAGAGGCCGCTGGTGATCAGCATGTCCGAGACGCGACCGGCGGTCATGCCTCCGATGGCTCCTGCGAGGAAGGGCATCCAACCGTAGAGTCCGATATCGGTGAGGCTGAAGCCGCGTTCGCGCTTGAGGTATTCGGGAATCCAAAACAGGTAGAAGGACCACACAGGATCGGTGATGAACCTGGAGAGCACCAGTGCGAGCACGTTGCGATCCTTAAGCAAGGAAAACCAACCCTGCGGTCCGCGGTCTTCTTCCGTTTCGAGCGCGCTCCGTTGTCCGGCGGTCATCGGATAGTCGGAGGGCTTGCGATAGATGACGAGCCAGACCGCGAGCCACGCCAGGCCAAGCATGCCCGGCAGAACGAACCCTGAACGCCATCCGAACCAGAGCGTCAAGCCGGCGATGAGCGGCGGCGCGAGGACGTTGCCGATTGCCGACCCCGAGGAAAACATGGCGATCGGCAGGCCTCGCTCTTCCTTCGGAAACCATCGTGTAGTAGCGCGCAAGGCAGCCGGGTAGTTTGCCGGCTCGCCAAGACCCAACGCAAACCGGATGATCGCCAGACTCCAGGCGCCCTGGGCCAGAGCGGTCAGCATGGTGCAGATCGACCACCATAGAATGCAAGCGGCCATGCCGATCCGCTCGCCGATCCGGTCGACCAACCGTCCTCCGACCGTGTACATCACGCTATACGAGACCTGGAACGCGGTCACCACGTTGGCGTAGGCCTGAATGCTTAGGTTAAGGTGGTCGCGAAGCAGTGGCGCGAGAATCGACAGCGTCTGCCGGTCGATAAGGTTGAGGATCGTCGAAAGCGTGAGCCAGCCGGCGATCACCCACCTCATCTTCTGATACGCAACACGAAGCATCATCGCGCGGCCGGCTGGGGCGCCGGCGGGTGTCGGATGCGATACGGCGCGGGGAAGTCGCACTCAGAAACTCAACTTTACGCCCATTGGATTACGCGCGCGCGTGCGTGCAAACATACTTCGGGCTCAAGGAGCGCGCCAAGCTACAATTTTGCTATTTCTTGCTGATATTCTCCACCAACTTCCTGCCGTCATGTCGATGCTGATGACCTCGGCGGAGAACTATTTTGTTGGCCTCTACGTATATTTGATGTTCGGGCGGAGAATGCAAACTAAGACTATTCCTGGTTTATTCGGGGACGAGGGAAAATTGAGAGGGTTGACACGGAGTGGTTCCGGCAGTTTCGTGAAGCAAATCGATGAAGCCATAAGCGAGCATCTTGCGTAGAGTTAGGAGCCGTTACACCAGCCCCACTCGCTCGAGGAGATCACGGTAGCGCGGATCGGAGCGCAGATTGTCCATCGAGGGCTCCACGTTTAAGTAGATCAGGTAGGTTGGGCGTTCTGCGTAAGCTTTCTCGAACCACTCGAAGGCTTTGTCCTTCTCGTCAAGGCCGGCATAGATGAATGCCTTGTAGATCGCTGAAACATAGGTCTGCTTGGATTTCTGATCCAGCCGGGCGAGTTGCTCATAAGCTTCTGCTTTCTGGCCTAGCCGTGCATGCGCGTGACCCAAAAGCATTATGGCCACGGCAGCGCCTCCAGAGGATGTGTCCGCCTTTTGAAACTCGGCGAGTGCTTGCTGGGGGAGCCCCTTATTCAGAAACGCCAACCCAAATTCATATAGCACCAAAGGGAGATTGGGAGTCATCTCGAGGACTCGCTGATAGTGCTGAATGGCTCGATCGTACTGGCGGGCGTAATAAAAGCACCAGCCCACGGCCAGATTGCAGGGAATGGAGAGCGGTTCCAACTCCAGAGCACGCTGCATCTCTTGCGCCGCTTCTTCCAGCCTGCCCAGGGCCATCAAGTGGTGCCCACGCCAAAGGTAGGCAGTCGCATAAGCGGGGTTGAGCTCGATCGATCGCCCAAATTCCTTCTCCGCGCCGTCCCAGTCCCAATCGTAGGCGAGTTTCACGTAACCAATCGAAGTGTGGGCTTCGGCCAGCGCGTCGTCGATTTCGAGGGCCCGCTTCGCGGCCGCCTTTGCCAGGGGCATCGCTTCACTCGGCGGCATGCCGTCATAGCCGTTGGTTCCGAGCAGAACGTAAGTATCGGCCAGGCCGGCATGAGCCGGCGCGTAGGTTGGGTCCTGGTCGATCGTCTGACGAAAGTATTCGGCGCCTCGCTTCAGATCTTCAGGGGTTCGCTTGTTCCAGAAGTACCGGCCGCGCAGGTAAGCCGTATAGGCTTCTGGAACAACCGCGCGTGACTTCGCCAGGCTAACCGCTTCGTTGGGGGTAACTTTAACCCGGATCTCACGCGCGATCGCGCTGGCTACTTCGCTCTGTAGCGCGAGTACGTCCTGCACATCCTTTTCGTAGGTTTCCGCCCACACCTTTTTCTCGGTCGCTCCTTCGAATACTCGAACCGTTATGCGGATGCGATTACTTGCATGAAGCACTGACCCCTCCACTACCCACCCGACTTTCAGGTCCTGAGCGATCTCGCGCAGCGGCTTGTTGCTGACGTCTTTGTAGGCCATCACCGACGTGCGCGGGCAGACGCGCAGGGCTTCGATTTTCATCAGATGGCTGATGAGCTCTTCGGTCATTCCATCGGCGAAAAACGCCTGGTCCGGATGGGAGTGGTTGGCGAGAGGGAGTACGGCGAGCGAGCCCCGGCTGGCGAGATCCTCACGGATTTCTATGACCGGCGCAATGAACTTATACCCGAGCTTATGAATGGTCTTGATGTACTCGCCGTTCTCAGAGCCTAAAGCTTTGCGCAGTTGAGCAATGTTCTTTGCAAGTGCATTCTCAACCTCGACGTGCGTATCGGGCCACAACAGCTTGCCAAGCTTGTGGTACGTCAATGTGCGCCCCGCGCTGGCGATCAGAGCGAGCAAAGTGTCCACGGCTTGGGGAGGCAGCGGGAGGGCGGTCCCAGAGCGCATCAGTTGGCGCTCTTGAGTATCGATCGAAAAGGGGCCGAATTGGTACGACTTATTTTCTTGAATGCTCATGCCGTTCCCGAAGAAATCGGTAAGAATTTCGTCATCGTAGCCGAAGGACTTCATCTCAGCGTACCGCGTATTGTTGCTTCCAGGAGGTGAGGGGATGCGAGTCATACAGGGCAGTCACCGCGTTCTAATCCCAGAGCTAATCCTGCTGTGCCTGGGCGCTTCGACCGGTTGCTCGATCAAGAAAATCGCTGTCAACAAGCTTGGCAACGCCCTGGCCAGCAGCGGAACCACTTTTACTTCCGACGAGGACCCCGAGCTGGTGCGCGACGCGCTCCCTTTCAGCCTCAAGCTCATCGAGAGCCTGCTGGCGGAAAGCCCGCGAAATCGAGGCCTGCTGTTCGCCGCCTCGAGTGGCTTCACCCCTTACGCCTACGCTTTCGTTCAGGAGGAAGCGGACGAAGTCGAGTCCCGTGACCTGGACAAGGCCACCGCCTTACGGGCTCGGGCGCGCCAGCTCTACTTGCGAGCTCGTGATTATGGGATACGCGGCCTGGAGGTGTCCCATCCCGGGTTCGGCGGCGCGCTTCGCAGGGATGCGAAGCAAGCGGTGCGCATCACCCGCACAGCAGATGTCCCGCTGCTTTACTGGACTGCGGCTTCCTGGGGCGCGGCGATCTCTCTCTCAAAAGGACAACCCGATTTGGTCGCGGATCAGCCGATCGTGGAAGCTCTGATTGACCGAGCCCTTGCATTGAACGAGAAATATGGCGATGGCGCCGTGCACTCGTTCCTCATTACTTACGAGTCCAGCCGCAATGGCGTGGAGGGAGACTTCGCGGCACGGTCGCGGAAACATTTCGACCGTGCAATGGAGTTGTCGGGCGGCTATCAGGCGGCGCCGCTGCTGAGCCTGGCGGAGACCGTCTGTATACAGAGGCAGGATCGCAAGGAGTTTCAATCCTTGCTCCGGCGGGCTCTGGCGATCGACGTCAATGCCAAGCCGGAGTTCCGGCTCTCGAACCTGATTATGCAGAGAAGGGCGCGCTGGCTCCTCGCCCGGACCGATGAACTTTTCCTGGAGGAGGCTCAATGAAAAAGAAACTTCTGATGGCTGTGGCGATCAGTGGGTTGGCATTCGGCGGAGACCAAGCGCAGCGGATTAAATTGGCCACACTTCTTCC
>QHXU01000284.1:0-607 GCA_003223065.1 Acidobacteriota bacterium
TCCGCGAAGTATTCTTCTTCCGGGTATGAGTCGTGGAGAAACTGCGTCGGCGAATCGTGCATGCAGCGCAAATTCCGCGTATGCCGGCTGTTCCCGCCGCGAAACTCCGGAGGCGCGCTCTCGAGCACCATCACGGTGGCTCCTTGCTCACTCGCGCTGAGAGCGGCGCATAAGGCCGCATTGCCGCCCCCCGCGACCAGGACGTCGACCGTTGGGATTTCTTCCAGGCAGGGCGCGGCGACGTTCGCGTCGTTCACAACGCTGTAGTATAGTTCAGCGAAGCGAACGAGGTTACATGGGGACCACCACCGCCTGGATTCTGGAGATCGATTGATCGGGCAATCTCGACGTGAGTTGAAAATCTGGCCCGTGGTTCGCGTTGCCAGCGGCAATCTCCTGGAAATGTATGACTTCCAGGTCTTCGGCTACTACGCTGCAGCGATTGCCCGAACATTTTTCCCGAGCGGCAATGAATTCGCTTCGTTGATGCTGTCACTGGCGACGTTCGGGGCCGGCTTCCTCATGCGTCCGCTTGGCGCAATCTTTTTGGGCGCCTACATCGATCATCGCGGGCGCCGCGCCGGTCTGCTTCTGACGCTTGGCTTGA
>QHXU01000284.1:633-1169 GCA_003223065.1 Acidobacteriota bacterium
GCGGCCGGTACGGTCTCCATCGCGTGCACGCCGCCGTACGCGCAGATCGGACTACTCGCACCGCTGCTGGTGGTTGCCGGGCGCCTGATCCAGGGCCTCTCCGCAGGTGTCGAGTTGGGAGGCGTTTCCGTCTACTTATCGGAGATTGCGACACCCGGGCACAAGGGTTTCTTTGTAAGCTGGCAATCCGCGAGCCAGCAATTGGCCGTAGTTTTCGCAGCCCTGCTCGGGATTGTGCTGACTTCCCGCCTGACGCCGGATCAGATGACGCGATGGGGATGGCGGGTGCCTCTGCTCGCCGGTTGTATGATCATCCCGCTCCTCTTCCTGCTCAGGCGCTCCTTACAGGAGACGCACGAATTCCTCGCGCGCAAACGTCACCTGGCTGTTCGGGAAATCCTGCAAACATTGGCGGCGAATTGGCGGCTGGTGCTGCTCGGCATGATGCTTTCCACCATGACGACCGTGTCCTTCTACATGATCACCGTGTACACGCCGACCTTTGGAGGCACCGTCCTTCACCTCGCCGGCACCCA
>QHXU01000284.1:1240-6261 GCA_003223065.1 Acidobacteriota bacterium
CTTTTTCTGGTTGCCGGTAATGGGCGCGCTGTCCGACAAGACCGGGCGCCGCCCACTGCTTTTCGCCGTTACCTTCTTGGCGTTGCTAACCGCCTATCCGGCGTTGTCGTGGCTCGTGAGCACGCCGTCGTTTTCAAGGCTTCTGGCTGTGGAGCTATGGTTCTCGTTCCTGTTCGGCAGTTACAACGGCGCGATGGTCGTGTTCCTGACGGAAATCATGCCGCCCGAGATTCGAACCGCGGGATTTTCTCTCGCCTTTAGTTCCGCGACCGCCATTTTCGGCGGTTTTACGCCCGCGATCTGCACTTATCTGATCCACGCGACCGGGAACCCGGCGTCTCCAGGCTTCTGGCTATCGTTCGCAGCCGCGTGCAGCCTCATTGCGGCCATCGTGCTCTCTCGATCGAGGGCTCTCCTCCAAAGCCGCGTGTAATATAATGCTCTCCGTCCGGCGGAGGTGTTTATGGCGAGATCCAGAAAGATTTCGGTCGACCGGCGCCGTTTTCTGAGCAGCGCCGTTGGCGGCGCCGCCGCGCTGGTTGCGGACACTCGCGCGGCGGATGCTCAACAATCCGAGCCTCCCCGCCCCGCAGCCGCGCAAATCATGCCGAAGGAAGCGGACCCCGACTCGCCCTCCAGCGTCGAGGTGCTCACTGCCGACCATCCTGGGTCTGACTTCATGGTCGATGTCATCAAATCCCTCGGATTCGAGTACATTGCCGCCAATCCGGGCTCCAGTTTCCGTTCGTTGCATGAGTCCCTCGTCAACTACGGCGGGAACAAGAGCCCTGAGTTCATCACGTGCTGCCACGAAGAGTCGTCTGTCGCGATGGCCCACGGCTACGCCAAGATCGAGGGCAAGCCGATGTGCGTGCTGGCGCACGGCACGGTCGGGCTGCAGCACGCGGCCATGGCCATTTACAACGCTTTTTGCGACCGTGTGCCGGTATACCTGATTCTCGGAAACACGATCGATGCGACCCAGCGGCGGCCCGGGGTGGAATGGGCCCACAGCGTCCAGGATGCGGCGGCGATGGTCCGGGATTACGTGAAGTGGGACGACCTGCCGGTCTCACTGCCGCACTTCGCCGAGTCCGCGGTTCGCGCCTACAAAATCGCGATGACTCCGCCGATGCTGCCCGTATTGGTGGTGGCTGATAGCGACCTGCAGGAGAAGCCGTTGTCTGAGGGTGCACGGATCCGCATCCCGAAACTCACGCTGGCGGCTCCGCCGCAGGGCGATTCGGGGGCTGTCGCTGAAGCGGCCCGGCTCCTGGTGGCGGCCGAGAACCCGGTGCTGGAGGCCGACCGCGCCGCGCGGACGCCCGCAGGAATGAGGCTTCTGGTCGAACTTGCCGAAACACTGCAGGCGCCGGTGATCAACCAGGCCGGCCGCATGAACTTCCCCTCGCGTCATCCTCTAAACCAGTCCGAGCGCAGCCGCACGCTCATCGCGAACGCGGACGTGATCCTGGGTCTTGAAGTCTGGGATTTCTGGGGAACCGTCCACTCCTTCCGGGATCAGTTGCAGCGGACCTGGCAGCCGATCACCAAGGAGGGCGTGAAGCTCGTCAGTATTACCGCGGGCGACCTCTATACAAAGAGCAACTATCAAGATTTTGAGCGCTACCCGGAAGTCGATTTGGCGATCGCCGCCGACGCCGAGGCGACCTTGCCGTCATTGATCGAAGCTTGCAAGCGCCTGATTGGCAGCGACCGCAAGAGAGCGTTTGAGGATCGCGGAAAGAGGCTGGCCGCCGCTCACCAGCAAGCTTTGGAGCGGGCGCGCACCGAGGCAACCTACGCCTGGGACGCAAGCCCGATCAGCACGGCCCGACTGGCGGCCGAGCTATGGGCGCAGATCAGGGAAAAGGATTGGTCGCTGGTGTCAGGCGGAGGCTGGCCGATGCGGCTGTGGGATTTCGACAAATATTATCAGTTCATCGGTGGTTCCGGCGGAGCCGGTATCGGATACGGCGCGCCGGCTTCGGTGGGCGCCGCGCTCGCCAACCGCAAGCACGGGCGGCTGTCCGTCAACATTCAGAACGATGGTGATCTGATGTATGCTCCGGGAGTCTTATGGACGTCCGCGCATCACCGCATCCCGCTCCTGAGCGTCATGCATAACAACCGCGCCTATCATCAGGAGGTCATGCATCTTCAACGCATGGCCAACCGTCACCAACGCGGAATTACCCGCGCCGGCATCGGCACGACGATTGAGGACCCGAATATCGATTACGCGATGGTCGCCCGCGGCTTGGGCCTCCATGGAGAAGGACCGATCAGCGATCCCAAAGACCTTGGGCCGGCCATCCGGCGTGCGCTCGATGTGGTCCAGCGCGGCGAGCCCGCGTTGGTCGATGTTCTTACGCAACCCCGCTAGAACGGCTCAAGCCTTGCGCGTGGCCGTCCACTTCGCCTCACCGTATTCGCCCATCGCCACGGTTCCGCTCATCGTGTCGCCGTTTACCTTGCCGCGGAAATCGTAGCCGATCGACGTTCCCTGGATCCTGTGCGAACTCCGGAACCGCGCATCGTCCCCGTGCACCGAGCCGCGAACGGCACCGCTCAGAGTCTCTCCGAAGTGCGTTCCGGTGAGGGCGGTGCCGGCTTGCTCGAGAGTGAGCTTGTGGCTCGAGCTACCTAGCAGGTACTGGATCCGCACGGCCCACTCTCCCGCGATGGACACAGCCTTATCCGAGGGCGGACTCGGAGACTCCATCCTCGGCGGCTTCGAAAGCACGCGATGCAGCGCCTCTGCGACTGTCTTGTGATCGTCCGGCATCATCATGTAAGGCATGATCGTGACCGAGCTCGCCATGCGCTCCGGCCGGACGCCCGTCGATCCGGCAAGCACGATCCGCGGCCGGCCCTTGAGCAGGATGTCTTCGACCTCCTTGCCGGTGATCCCCAGCGCGCCCCCATCCCACTGGATGCGGAGTTGCGGGGCGTGGTTGGAAAGATCGTCCGGCTGCACTATCTGAGTTGTGACACCCGCGGTTTTCGTCACCTGCTCTCCGATGGAGTTCAGCCACGTCACCCACTGGGCCCATTCCGCTTTATGGTCGCGCTTCACCCACATCTCCACCGCCGCGAGCATTCCCATGATCTCTTCCTTGCCGACTTTGAGCGACCGTCCGAAGGCGTGATGCGGGGCGCTGTTCAGCCACGCCGCCTGGAGCAGGTCCTTCCGGCCCAGTAACAGGCCCGCGCTTTGCGGTCCACGAATGCATTTCCCGCCGCTATAGGCGACCATGTTGGCGCCGCGCTGCAGATGAATGCTCGGAATCGTGAGGAACTCGGCGGCAGCGTCGACAATCACCGGAACGTTCTTCGCGCGAGCAATCTTGCAGATGTTTTCGGTGGACAGCGGGCCGCTTTCCGCGCGTGGCGACGCCATGATCATGATCATCGCGGTCTTCGGGTTAATCGCCGACTCCAGCTCTTGCGCGGAGCTTACTTCAACGATTTTCACGCCCAGCATGCGCACCGCGTGATCGTACACGTTACGCGAATGCAACGGAATGATGACCTCATTCTTCAGGCCTTCCAGGTTCGGCAGTCTTTGCATCTTCTCGGGGTCGGTGCCCGCAATGCAGGCCGCTGTGGTGTGGGTGAGCGCCGCAGCGCAACCGGCGGTGACAATGCCCCATTCAGCCTTGGTCAGCTCCGCCAGGCGCGCGCCCACGGAATTCATCAGCTCGTCCATGTGTACGTAGTGGCGCGATGCTTCATCCATGGCGCGCTTCACCTCGGGCAGAGTCAGCGAGCCGGTAATGATGGTGAACGTTCCTTTGCAATTGACTATCGGCGTAACGCCGACCGATTCGTACAGGTTCGATCCGAGCTGGAGCTCGTCTGCGGCCGGCGCTGCCACGCTGCGCCGCCCGGACAGTAAACCGCCGGCGGCCAGCAGGCCACTGCGCTCGAATAGCGCCCGGCGCGTCATGTTGCGGATCCGGTTCCAAGAAGAAGACATGGTTAAACTCCGGGGAAGTCTCGCTGCACCGATTATAAGATGGGCGCGTGCCGCCCGGTTCCAGTACCGCCCAGTACTTTGTGGTGATTGAGCCCTTCGGCTGTAAACCCTACGATGCCGGTTGAGAGCGGAAGTCCCCGCCCTGGAAGCCCGGACTGCGCCCGAGCGTCCGGCTGAGACTTGTTGTTCCGCTCTCGCCAACCCACCATCTCACCGCAAGTTTGACGGAATCAGCCGCTCGACGATAACGACGTCCCGCCAGACCCCGTCAAGCTGGCCGTGCTTTTCATAAACGCCCACTTCCCGGAAACCTAACGACCGGATCAGTCCACGGCTTGCCGCGTTCTCCGGAAACACTCGCGACAACAGTTTCCAGAAACCGGCCTCTTCCGCGGCGCGAATCAAGCCTTCCAGCGCGATTTTCCCAGCGCCCCGGTTGCGTGCTGCGCGTGCCACATAGACCGAGGTTTCCGCGATTCCCTTGTAGCATTCGCGGTCGCGATAACGGAAGGCTGATGCGAAAGCGACCACGTCGCCGCCATCTTCGACCACCACAATCGGATGCACACCGTCGAACCAATTACGCACTTCGTCCGTTTGCCGCTGGCGCGTCTCGAAGGTGGCGACGCGGTCGTCGATTCCCTCGTTATAGATGCGGGCGATGGCTTCCGCGTCTTCGGGAGTAGCGCGTCTGCAATTCATTCTAAGGGGCCATCATACTCCCGTATTACACCGGCGACAATTGACACCAAGCGGTTTCTTCGGATAGCCTCAGGACATCTTGGAGGCGGCTTATGCGCCTGCTTGGCGCGATCTTGTCAATCTGCGCAGTTCCGGTTGCACGGCTCCACGCCGCCGATGCGGCCAAGGACGCCCCGGAGGTGGCGCGCCTCCTGGCCGACGTGATCCGAATCGACACAAGCAACCCGCCCGGCAACGAAGGCAAACTCGCGGAATTCCTCAAAACCAAATTCAAACCGCTGGGCTTCGAGATCGACATCATCCCCACCCCTCAGGAAGGAAAGGCCCATTTCATTGC
>QHXU01000285.1:0-5513 GCA_003223065.1 Acidobacteriota bacterium
TTCCGTCGGATCTTGCCTGCGGCGGGATTGAAAATCAAGACCGGCTGCCGATACGATACGATCCGAATATTATAACGCGCCGTGAGTTCTCCAGCTAAGAAAATCGAGGAATTACGCGAGAAATTGCGTCACCACGAGTATTTGTATTACGTGCTCGACGCACCGGAAATCAGCGACACCGAATACGACGCGATGATGCGCGAGCTGAAGGCGCTTGAAGACGCGCACCCGGAGCTCGTCACCGAAGACTCGCCGACACGCCGTGTTGGCGGCAAGCCGCGTGAGGGGTTTGTTAAGATCGCGCACTCGAGCCCGATGCTGAGCCTCGACAGCGCCCTGGGCGAAGCCGAACTGCGCGAGTTCGACCGCCGCGTCCGCGGACTGCTCCGCGGCGAGAGCCTTGCTTACGTCGCGGAACTGAAGCTTGACGGGCTCTCGCTCGCTGTCCACTACCGTGATGGCAGGCTGGCGCAGGCCCTGACGCGGGGCGACGGGGTGATCGGCGAAGAAGTCACCGAGAACGCCCGCACTATCCGCTCCATCCCGATGCGCCTGAAATCGAAACGGGAGGACTGGGAGGTTCGCGGTGAAGTGGTCCTGACGCGCCGCGCCTTCGAAAGGCTCAACGCCGAGCGCGATGCCGCCGGGCTTCCCCGTTTTGCGAACCCGCGAAATGCGGCCGCCGGCTCGATCCGCGTGCTTGATCCGGCCATCACCGCCTCACGGCAGCTCGAGTATTTCACGTATTCCTTGCTCGCGAATGGCGCACCTGTGTGTGCTACGCAATGGGAGGCGTTGGAAACTCTCAACGAAGCCGGGTTCAAGGTCAATCTGAAACGCAAGTTGTGCAAGGATTTTGAAACCCTCCTCGCTTTCTGCCAGGAATGGGAGGAGAAGCGTGATTCCCTCCCCTACGAAATCGACGGCGTCGTGGTCAAGGTTGACTCGGTGGAGCAGCAGAATCGGTTGGGTTGGACCGCGAAAGCGCCGCGTTGGGCGATCGCGTACAAGTTCGCCGCGCGCCAGGAACAGACAGTGGTCGAGAACATCGAGGTTCAGGTCGGCCGCACCGGCGCCCTCACCCCGGTCGCGTTTCTTCGGCCAGTGAAGGTGGGCGGGGTCACGGTTTCTCGAGCGACTCTTCACAACGAGGACGAAATCGGACGCCTGGGAGTACGCATCGGCGACACAGTGCTGATCGAGCGGTCCGGGGATGTGATCCCGAAAGTGGTCCGGGTGGTCAAAGAGGGAGATCAGCGCAAGGCATTCAGTATGCCCGATAAATGTCCGGTATGCGGCGGGGCAGTCGTGCGAGTGGAAGGCGAGGCCGCCAGCCGCTGCGTCAATACCAATTGTCCGGCGCGGCTGAAGGCGTCCGTACTGCATGTCACCGCCCGCGGCGTAATGGACATCGACGGCATGGGGGACGCGCTGGTGGAGCAACTGGTGGATCACGGCCTAGTACGGAACGTGGCCGACATTTATCGCCTCAATCCGGAGCAGTTGATGGAACTGGAGCGCATGGGGCGGAAGTCGGCTGAAAAGCTCTTGGCGAACATCGAGGCTTCGCGCCGTGCGCCGCTGCCGCGTATCCTCAACGGACTGAGCATCCCGTTCGTGGGCGAACGCACGGCGCAGTTTCTGGCGGAGGAGTTCGGCGATCTGGACAAGATCGCGGCGGCCTCCGAGGAGGAGTTGCAGCGGGCGGAAGAGGTCGGGCCGAAGGTGGCGCAAAGCATCCGGCGGTTCTTCGATGATGCGCGGAATCGCGACCTTGTCGAGCGCCTTCGCAAGGAGGGTTTTAATTTCAAGTACGCGGCGAAGCGCAAGGCCAGCGGGCCGCTGCACGGTCTGACGTTCGTTCTCACCGGCACGCTTCCGACGCTGGCCCGCGACGACGCTAAGGAGCGCATCGAATCCGCCGGCGGCAAGGTGGTCTCATCGGTGAGCAGGAAGACCGATTACGTGGTGGCCGGGTCCGATCCCGGCTCAAAGCTCGACAAAGCGAACACACTCGGCGTAAAGGTGATTGATGAAGCGCGGCTGCTGGACATGATCGGATAACGAATGCGCCAATTCCGGGATCTGCTCGTGTCCTGGGGTCCGCTGGGCATTTTCGTGCTCGCTGCCGTTGAGTCGGCCGGCATTCCGAATCCGGGCGGGACGGACGCCCTGCTGCTGGTGCTGACCATCGCCCGGCCCGAAAACGCGGCGCTGTGTGCCGTGCTGGCTACGCTCGGCTCCCTAATCGGAACTGCGATCTTCTTCGAGATTGCGCGCAAGGGCGGAGAGTGGTACCTGATACGATATACTTCGTCCGGGCGCGGCGCACGCTTTCGAGCCTGGTTTCTCCGCTACGGTCTGGTCACCGTCTTCATTTCGACGCTTCTGCCCATTCCGATTCTGCCGTTCAAAGCTTTCGCCGCATGCGCCGGCGCCATGGGGGTGACGCGCACAAGATTCCTGCTCGTGCTCTTGGCGGGTCGCATCCCGCGCTATGGAGCCTTGGCGTATCTCGGAGCGAAGTTGGGTGAAGGCTCAACGGGCTGGCTGAAGAGCCACGCCTGGCACATGACGGCCATCGCCGTGGTGCTGTTCGTGCTGCTCTACGGTCTGGTTCGGTGGGCGGACCGGAACCGGATACAATAAGATAAACGTTGTAGAGCGACATCCAGCGGGGGATTCTCCCATGGTTGCCATTCAGTCCATCACGGATGAGATCGCGGAGTTGAAGCAGGCCCGGCGGGCCGTCATTCTGGCGCATCACTATCAGGAGCATGAGATCCAGGAATTAGCCGATGCCGTCGGCGACAGCCTGGAACTGGCTCGCAAAGCACGCGACTTTGAAGGCGACGTGATCGCTTTCTGCGGCGTTTGGTTCATGGCCGAGACAGCGAAGGTTCTCAATCCGGAGCGGACCGTCGTCGTCCCCGACCGCGAAGCCGGATGCAGCCTGGTGGAGAGTTGCCACGTGGATCAGCTCAAGGCCTGGCGGCGGAAAAATCCCGATCACGTCGTTGTCTCCTACATCAACACATCGGTCGAGGTGAAGGCGGAAAGCGAAATCCTGTGCACGTCGCGCAACGCTGTTAAAGTCGTCAATTCGATTCCTGCCGATAAGCCCGTGCTTTTCCTGCCGGATCTCAATCTCGGCAACTATGTGCGCGAGCAGACCGGGCGGCAGAACATGAAGATCTGGCAGGGAGCGTGCATCGTGCACGCCACCTTCGCGGCGCGCAAACTCACGCAGGCGCGGATCAAGCATCCCGCGGCCCTGGTCGCAGCCCATCCCGAGTGTCCGGGCGACGTGCTCGCCATGGCCGATTTCATCGGCTCCACATCCGCGATCATCGATTGGTGCGGGAGCCAGGACGCGCCGGAATTCATCGTCATGACCGAGAGCGGGGTGCGGCACTCGCTCGAAAAGCTCGCTCCGGGAAAGACATTCCACTTCATTCCGAACGAGCATTGCAATTGCAGCGAGTGCCCGTACATGAAGCGGAATACGCTGGAGAAGCTGCGCGATTCGCTCCGGGACCTGCGGCCGCGCGTCGAGCTTTCCCAGGACTTGATCGAACGCGCTCGCGTCCCTATTGAAAGGATGCTGGCCATTCGATGACACCCCTGGTCGACACCTTCGGCAGGCTCCACGACAACCTACGTCTTAGCGTGACAGACCGGTGCAATATCCGGTGCTTCTATTGCATGCCCGAAAAGGACGTGAAGTTCCAGCCGCGCGAGCAACTGCTCACGTTCGAGGAGATCGAGCGGTTCGTGCGCGTGGCGGTAAACCTCGGCATCCGGAAGCTGCGGATCACCGGGGGCGAGCCGCTGGTGCGCAAGAATCTCTCCACGCTGGTTCGGAAGCTGGCGGCAATCGACGGAATTGAAGATCTTGCGCTGACCACAAATGGCGTGCTGCTGGCCGAACAGGCGGAAGAGCTGTACGACGCCGGTCTACGGCGCATAAACGTGCATCTGGATACGCTGGACCGCGAGCGGTTCCAGCAGATCACCCGCCGCGACGAACTGGACAAGGTACTCGAGGGAATCGAAACGGCCCGCCGCCTCGGATACGGCCCGATCAAGATTAACGCCGTCGCGGTGAAAAATCTGGTCGAACCGGACATTGTTCCGCTGGCGCGCTACGGGCGCGAGCGCGGGATCGAGATCCGCTATATCGAATTCATGCCGCTCGATGCGCAGGGCCTGTGGGAGCGCGGCCGGGTCCTGCTGGCCGAAGACATTCTGGCCATGCTGGAGCGTGAAATTGGCCCGCTGGTCGAGGTCCCCGACAGCGACCCGCGCGCACCGGCTACCGAATATCGTTTCGCCGACGGAATCGGCGGGGTGGGCTTGATCGCATCGGTCAGCCGTCCGTTTTGCCTGAACTGCAATCGCATCCGGCTGACCTCGGACGGCAAGCTGCGCTACTGCCTGTTTGCCATCGAGGAGACCGACGTGCGGGCGTTGCTGCGCGGCTCGGACGGGGACGATGCTGTCGCGGGTGCGATTCGGGCCTCGGTCGCGGCCAAGTGGATCGGGCACGAGATCAACTCCGCGCGGTTCGTACCGCCGCCCCGCCCCATGTATTCGATCGGCGGGTAACTTTTCACAAAGAGCCGCCACCTGATACCATAGTGGCAGGGAAGTGAAACGTTTTCTTGGTATTCTGTTCTGGCTGGTTCTGCCCCTCGTGGCTCAAGTAAAGCTCGAGCCGGATGCCGCCGGCTGTGTAGATTCGAAAGTCCTGCCCAGATTACCGAACTGCCGCATCGACAACTGCGAGGCGAAGGATTCGGACCACCGGGACGTCCCCGTACGCGAAGACGACAACGGTGAAGTGGTGACCGCCGCGCTCGACGGCGAGAGCCGGACGATGATGTATGAGTGCAACGAGGGCACGACTCCAGTGTCCATCGTCCAAAGGGCCGCCACCGCGCTGCGCGCCGCCGGCTTTCAGATCCCCTACCAGTTCAGCGACAAAGAGGCGACGCTTACCGCACGAAAATCCGATCTCTGGGTGCTGGTCGACGCGGCGTCCCGATACTACACCGTGGTGGAGATGAAATCATCGGGGCCCGATTTCGAAGGCATTGCCGACGCCGCCTCCATGGCGGAGGCGATCGAGCGCTACGGCCACATGCCGGTTTACGGAATCCGGTTTCTGCCCGGCCGCGCAGACTTGGTCCCGGCGTCAGATAGCGCGTTGCGCGAAGTGGCCATTATGCTCGAGGAGCACCCACAGTGGCGCATCCGCATTGAGGGCCACACCGACAATACCGGCTCGAAGATGGGCAACATGACGCTCTCCTCGCGGCGGGCTTCCGCCGTCGCAAGCTGGCTTGCCGCACACGGCATCAAGCGTACACGTCTCGATCCGCAGGGCCTGGGAGACTCGCAGCCAGTGGCGGACAACGCGACCGAGGCCGGGCGCACGAGGAACCGGCGCATCGAACTGGTTAAACTGGCGCAGTAGTAAACTTCCCCTTATGCGTGGATGTGCACTGTTC
>QHXU01000285.1:5578-7052 GCA_003223065.1 Acidobacteriota bacterium
CCTGGTTCTACGGCGATGTCGCCATTCGCGGTGACCGGATCGCACGCGTGGCCCCCGCCGGAACGCTGCGCGATGCGGCTGCGAACGAAAGCATCGATGTGCGCGGCTTAGTCGTCGCTCCAGGATTTATCGACATCCAGGGGCAATCGCGCGGCGCTCTTCTGACAGGAGATGGCCGCCTGATCAGCAAAGTCACGCAAGGCATCACCACGGAAATCCTGGGCGAGGGAATCACCAACGCGCCGGCCAACCAAAAGACGCTCGCCGCGGAGGTCGATGATAACGCCCGGAAAATAAACGGCCGCTTCACCGGACCGCATGCATTCCGGGATTGGCTCGAGGCCATGCAGCAGCACGGCGCTTCCGTCAATTTCGGTTCATTCGTTGGTGCGACCACGCTGCGCATGTATGGCAAGGGAATGGCGCAAGGCGAGCCCACCGCGGCTGAGCTCGAAGACATGCGGGGAGCGATGAAGAGAGGCATGGAGGACGGCGCGTTCGGCCTCTCCTCCGCCCTGATCTATCCGCCGGGCGAATACACCACCACGAAAGAGCTGATTGAGCTTGCCAGAGTCATGTCGCCCTATGGCGGCGTCTACATCACGCACATGCGGTCGGAAGCGGATCGCTTGCTCGAGGCGATCGGCGAAGCGATAGAGATCGGACGGAGCGGCGGCGTACCGGTCGAGATCTATCACCTCAAAGCGGCCGGACAGGCGAATTGGCCGAAGATGGCTCAGGCGATCGCCAAGATCGAGGAGGCGCGGCGCGCGGGCGTCGACATCGGCGCCGACATGTACCCGTATGTCGCCGGAGGAACGGGACTCACGGTGTGCCTTCCGCCGTGGGCTTCGGCGGACGGGATGCTGTTCGATAATCTGAAAGACGCCCAGATGCGGGCCCGCATTCATGCCGAATCGGTGGCGCCGGCTCGCGATTGGGAAAACATCTGCCAGATGGCGACTCCCGAAGGAGTATTAATCACGCAACTCCTGAAACCGGAAAACCAGCAGTACGCGGGCAAGCGTCTCTCGGAAATCGCGCAAATGGCGCACAAGGACTGGGCCGACGCTGCGATGGATTTGATTTCGAGCGAGCACCGCCGCGTTGAGTCGATCTTCTTCATCGCCAGCGAGGACAATCTCAAGCTTCAGCTTCGCCAGCCCTGGGTCAAATTCGGGACCGATGCCGCGGGCTTAGATCCGGCGACGGCGCGAGGACTGGCCCATCCCCGGGCGTACGGAAATTTTCCGCGAGTTCTGGGAAAGTATGTCCGCGAGGAGAAAGTGATTCCCCTCGAAGACGCCATTCGGAAAATGACATCGGCGGTCGCGAATCGCCTGTCTATTCCGGATCGCGGTCTGTTGAAACAAGGCATGTTCGCAGATATCGTCGTCTTTGATCCGAACACGATCGCGGACCGCGCAACATACGAGAACCCGCACCAGATCCCGGACGGTATCCGCGAGGTGTT
>QHXU01000285.1:7062-11605 GCA_003223065.1 Acidobacteriota bacterium
AACGGCGTCCCGGTCGTGCGCAATGGCGGCCACACCGGCGCCAAGCCTGGCAGGATCGTGTACGGACCGGGCTATCGGCCCTGAAGCGGGCGCCTGTTAAAATTGAATCTTGATCGACATTCATAGCCACGTACTCTACGGCCTGGACGACGGCGCCGCAACGCTCGAAGATTCCGTCGCGATGCTGAGGATAGCGGCCGAGCACGGCACTACCGACCTGGTCGCCACTCCGCATGCAAACCTGCATTACGATTACCGCCCCGAGCTGGTGCGGGAACGCCTGGCCGAAGTGGCGGGCGCAGCCGGCAACGGCGTCCGCCTGCATTCCGGCTGTGATTTTCACCTCAGCTACGAGAATATTCAGGACGCAATCGCCGATCCTAGCCGATACACTATCAATCAGAAGTGCTATTTGCTGGTTGAGTTCTCCGATCTGGTTGTTTTCCGCAATACTCCGGACATTTTCGCCCGCCTCCAGGACGCGGGGATGGTCCCGATAGTGACCCATCCGGAGCGCAATCCTCTGCTGCGGCAGCGTATCGAAGATCTCGCGCGCTGGGTCGAGTCCGGCACTCGCGTGCAGGTAACGGCGCAGAGCTTGCTGGGAACTTTCGGCCGCAGCGCCCAGGTTTTTTGCAAGGCGCTGCTCGATCGACAGCTGGTCCATTTCGTTGCAAGCGATGCGCACGACTGCGAGCGCCGTCCGCCCATCCTCGACGGCGCGCATGCCTGGCTGAGCAAACATTACAGCGCTGCGATAGCGGAGTCGCTCTGCGTGATCAATCCGCGTGCCGCGCTTGCTGGAGATGAACTCGAGGAAACGGTCTTCGTCTCCAATGCGCGCAAGTGGTATCAGATCTGGCGCTAATATTTACTCATATCGCAACGCCACCATCGGATCCACTCGTGTCGCCCGCCGCGCCGGCACATAGCTCGCCGCCATCGCGACCGCTGCCAGCGTCACCGCCACTACCACTGACGTGGCAAGGTCCGTCGGCCGAACCTCGTACAACAGGCTTGAAAGAAACTGGGTGAGCGCGAGCGAGGCCGCAAAGCCGGCCAACAGCCCGACCCCGATCAGCGCCAGCCCCTGCCGCAGCACCATTCCCAGCACGTCCCGCCTTTGTGCGCCAAGCGCCATCCGGATTCCGACTTCGCGCGTCCGCAGGCTCACCGAGTACGAGATCACGCCGTAGATCCCCACTGCCGCCAGCGTCAGCGCCAGCCCACCGAACAATCCCAACAACGCCAACGTAAACGTCCGTTCGGCAAGCGTGCCTTCGAGATACGCATCCAGCGGCGCAACATTGAACACCGGTTGCGTTTTGTCCACGGCCATGAACGCGTCGTGCACAGCGCGTTCCAGCCGGCGTGGATCGAGCGTGGTGCGCGCCACCAGGTTGTACGAGAACCCGAGGTCCTGAGCCTGCGCGATATACGCTTCCATGCCCGGCGCGCGGTCCAGCGCGTACTGGCGTACATCTCCCACCACGCCCACGATAGTCGCCCAGGGCTTTTCGTCGTGGCGGCCGCCCAATTGGATATGTTTTCCGATCGGATCTTCGTTCGGAAACTGCGACTTCGCGCAGGATTCGCTGATCAGAGCCACCTGCGGCGCGCCCGGTCCGTCCTGATCTGTGAACGCGCGCCCTCGCTTGAGTGGGATCCGCATGACGCGAAAATAATCCGGTGACACGGAGTAAGTATCGACGCTCGAGGCCTCGGATTCGTTCGCCAACGGCCGGTCCTGAATGTGGAAGCCGCGTCGATCGAAGCCATTCAACGGGAGGGTGCTGACCATCGCCACGCTTTGAATGCCCGGTGTTGCTCGGATATGTTGCATGACCTCGCTGTAATAGTTGAGCTCCACCTCCGGCTTATTCTGATATCGGGAGCCGTAGACGTATGTGCTCAGCGTTAACACATTGTGCGCGTCGTAACCCAGGTCGACATTCATCAGGCGAAGAAAACTTTTGGCTAGCAGGCCCGCTCCCACCACCAGGACGAACGCCAGCGCCAGTTCCGCGGTCACCAACAGATTGCGGAGAGCGTGGCGCGAGCGGCCTTCGGTGGACTTACCCAAATCCTTGAGCCCTTCATTAAGATCCACGCAAGATACGCGGAGCGAAGGCGCAAGACCGAACAACACGCCGGTCAGCAAGCTCGCTGCCAGACCAAACAGCAACACCGGCGCGTCTATTTTGATTTGATTTCCCTTGGCCCGAGCGAGGCCAGCATTGAGGTCCCCCACATAGCAAGCAACACTCCCGCGGCTCCGCCGACCAGCGCCAGCAGCAGGCTCTCTGTGAGCAGTTGGCGTATGAGCCTCCATCTCCCCGCGCCGAGCGCGGCGCGCAGCGCGATCTCCTTCGCGCGCCCCGTTGCGCGCGCCAGCAGCAGGTTCGCCACATTGGCGCATGCGATAAGCAGCACGAATCCGACGGCTCCCAGCAGCACCCACAACGCCGTGCTTACGCGACCCACAAGGTGCTCGCGCAGCGGTGTGAGGATCACGATCGCATTGGAATGGTAGTCCTTGGGATGCTCCCGGACCAGGTCCCGCATGATCGTGCTGAGCTCCGCGCGTGCCTCACCTAGAGGGACGCCGGGCTTCAGGCGCGCGATCAGGCGCAGGTGCTGGCAACTGCGGCAGGCAGATGGCTGGGACAAATCGTAGCCGAGAGGAAGGAATATCTGCGGCTGATCGGCGGAATCCCCAAAAAGCACTCGAAAATTGGCGGGTAATACTCCCACCACCGTGAAGGACGATTCGCTCAACCGCAGGACCCGGCCCACGATGTTCGGGTCCGAGCCAAAGCGACGCGTCCACAGAGCGTGGCTAAGGATCAGTTCGTACCGGCGATCCGGCCGGTCTTCTTCAGCAAGGAAGGTGCGGCCGAGCCGCATCTTCACGCCCAGCGTTTCGAAGAAATCGTAGTTCACGCGCATACCTTGCAGCAGCTCCGGGTCGCCATTTTCGACGATGGCGCCAGCGGCCCCGCGGTACAAGGACATGTGCTCGAAGGAGTGACTGCGGGCTCTCCAGTCGTATACCGTCGTGAAGTCGACGGTGATCGGCCGCGGCGTTTCGGGGTCGGATTCAGCCACGGCCACGAGGCTGCCCGGGTCGCGATACGGCAGTTGATTCAGCAGAACCGCCTTCACAACGCTGAAGATTGCCGTATTCGCACCCACGCCGAGAGCCAGCGTGGTCACTGCCACCAGGGTGAATCCGGGATTCTTGCGCAACGCTCGCATAGCGAAAATCAGGTCAGACATGCGTCTCCTTTCCTTCGAAGGCGGCAGCTCGCGCCCTCATTCATGGCGCAACGCCTCGACCGGATCGACGCGCATGGCGTCGACGCGCATGGCGCGACGCGCCGGAACGAGGCATGCCGCCAGCGCCACCAGCGCGAGCAGGCCCGCCATGATCGCGTATACGCCCGGATCGAGCGGGTTGACAGTGTAAAGCTGGGTGCGGAGAAAACGCGAGAGCCAGGCGGCGGCCACCATGCCCACAGCGATGCCGGCAAGCGCCATCGAGAACCCCTGCCGCAACACGATTCCGGCAATGTGCCGCGGCCGTGCGCCCAGCGCTACACGCACTCCGATTTCGCCCGTGCGCTGGCTCACCGCATACGACACCACGCCGAAAATCCCCACCGAGGCCAGCAGCAGCGCGAGCGCGGCGTATCCGCCCAGCATCGCGGTCACGAACTGCCTCGGCCGGGACTGCGCTGCCAGGATCTGTTCCATGCCGTATACCGCCCACACCGGCTGGTCCTTGTCCACTTGCCAGATGGCGCGTCGAATGTCGTTGGCAAGGCGCATCGGCTCGCCCTGCGTGCGCACCGCCACGCTGGTAAAGATAAACGGGTTCTGCGCCAGCGCACCGTACATCTGGGAAGACGTGAGATCGTCGAGCCCGAACTGTTTCACGTCGCCGACGACTCCGATCACCTCCACGGTGTCTTTCAACGCCGGAATGCGGATGTGCTGCCCGATCGGATCGCGATCGGCAAAATAGCGCCGCGCCAGCGTTTGATTGATCACCACGACCATGGGGCGGCCGGGCTGGTCATGCTCGTTGAAAACGCGGCCCTGGAGTACCGGGATCCGCATCGTCGCAAAGAAACCAGGATCGGCCATGTTCAGCAGCGCCTTAGGGCGTTCCGCAGCCGGCGGCTCCGGCCGGTCCGTCAGGATGAATTCGGTGCTGACTCCGTTTCCTCCCATCGGCACCGCGCGCACCGATGTCGCCGCGAGCACGCCCGGCACAGCCTGGATCCGCTCCACCACCTGGCGATGAAATTCGGACTGCGCGGCGCCGCTCGGGTATTTGTTTCGAGGAATCCTGTAAGCAAGCGTCAGCAGATTGTGCGGGTCGAATCCGGGATTCACGCGCGCGAGTTCCAGGAAACTCTTGATCATGAGTCCCGCTCCGGCCAATAGCACCATCGCGAGCGCCACTTCGCCCATCACCAGAACATTTCTTGTGCGATTTCGTCCGGCGCCCGCCCCTGCTCCACGGCCTTCGCGCACT
>QHXU01000286.1 GCA_003223065.1 Acidobacteriota bacterium
GCCCACGGACGAAGCGGGCATTTGCGATTGGGCGCGGATCCAGGCCTGGGTGTTGCTAACGCCACAGTTCTGGCGCCTATGCGCGGGCTCGTCACTGGCTTTCCAGGCGGTATCAAGATCTGGGGATGCAACGTCGGAAGCGCCGCAATTGCGTCGCGCAACATCGTGGATGGCGCAGTCGGGACTCTCGACTCCGGCTGGGCATCGGGTGAGACCAATCTTCGCAGCGGCGCCGGTTTCCTCCTGCTCCAAGCGATCGCCCGCGTAGTGGGAGTGCCGGTGACCGCCGCCATCAATGAGCAGTGGGTACAGTCCGCCTGGCGCTTCTTAGGGTAACTATTTACTTGACCGACTAGGGCATGATACACTCTACCTGACAGGCAGAGCGTGAAATGTTTTAGAACGGTGGCGTCCGCGCTGTGGATGCTTGGCGGCGAAACAGCGTGAAAGCTCCTTTTCGGTGCGCTAGGAGCCTGTCCGAGAAAACGGTTGTGGGTTTAGATTAAGGGAACAGAACAAACAAAAGCAGTAGATAATATTTCATGGCGAGAGGCTACCGCCCGCCGTACCCCCCGAAACTATTGAGCTTGTCCGATGTCATCTCGCCTTGACCTACGTAGGCGCGCATGTTCCCTGCGAGGTCGTCGGTTGAGATGCGGCAAAACGTCAGCGGCCCTGCTTTCATGCGGCCCACGACGGTGCCAAACGTGTTCTCTTTCCCGACCGAACCGGCAATGATCTCCTGAAAATCCATCCGCACGTCCTCGAAGAAGTGTTTGGGGAGATTCGAGCAGTGGAAAATCACCGTCTTGTCCGGATCGTCCCCGTAGTTGTTGTTCCAATCGACAATCGCGCTAGGCGATCCGGAGGCGAGCTGAAGGGCGTACATGGCGATCATGCCGACCATATCGGTTTCGCAGGCGCTCGGCATCAAGCTGTTCGACATCATGCTCATGATGGTGCAAGGCACCACGCCGAAAAACTCCTCCATAGCCGTCCAGCATTGGACGGATGTGCCGGCCAGCTCGTTCTTTTGCATCCAGTCGTCGACCACCACGCCGAACTTTGCCATTTTGACCAGCGACGGTTTGGGCGTGCCTCCGCTCCGGACATAGCGGTCGATATTGGCAAGTTTCTCTTTCACCGCCGAGTCCTCATCCACCAGCCGGCCGATCCTCCCGAACACTTCCGAAAGATCGAGCGTTTCGACGGTGATGCCGGCACGCTCGAGCAGTTTCTCGCTGAACCTCACGGTGTTGAATGCCGCTGGGCGCGCGCCGAGCACTCCCACACGCGGATGGCGCAGGCCCTTCACAACCCGGCAGGTGGCCGCGAACGCGTCCAGGTCGGCACGGAAGGCGGCGGAATCCGGAGAAACCGTGTGTTGCGCCGTAAGCGTGTAGCGGATGCCGTACTGCCACAGGTTATTGCAGACGGAGATTTTGCCGCAGAAACTGTCGCGGCGGCCGCCCATCAGCATTTTGGAGGGATCATCCGGAAAGGCCTGGATCAGAACCGGCACATCCAGCCCTGCGAAGCGCAGCGTGTTCGCGACGGCGCGCTCATCGCCGAAATTCGGAAGCGCCACCAGCACGCCATCAATCCGGTCACGATGTTCATTGAAAAGATCGGCGCAACGCCGCGCGTCGGCGAGGGATTCGACCGAGCCGAACTTGGTCTGCTCTGGCGTAAGGCAGACGGCCTCATAGCCCCCGGCCTTCAAGACGCGGAGAATCTCCTCGCGCCCGTCGCGAGCCAGCACATCGGGAAAGAATCCGCGATTGCCGATGATTACGCCGAAAGTTGTTGTGCTCATGACTATCCTCGCGGGCGAAATGCCATTACATAGCCCGCGCCGATCAGAATCAGCAGCGCGCCCCACCACACTGGCGCGTGTAGCTCGGCCAGGACGGTTTCCGGCGGATTGGCCCATTCCGCGAGGCCGCTCGCGAAAATAAGAATCCCATAAATCAGAAACATCAAGCCTACGAAAAACCAGACCGGAATAATATGGTGCTTTTCACTCATTAATTGAATTACCAGAAGATCCACTGCAAGACAAGAAACAGCCCCATCGCGACTCCCGCCCAAAAGATGGTCTTCTTAAACAGCCCGGCGCCCTCCTCCTTCGGGATGGCGGTGGCCCCGTAGACGAGGCCTTGAAGTTCGGCCTCGGGCTTAGGCTTCGTAGCCAGGCTCACCACGACCGTGACGCTGATGCAGATCAAGCAAGACCACAGCGCACGGTACATGTCCTCTGCCATGGCTTTGGCATGGCTCGAGAGCGCGATTACGGAGACCATGTCCGGCCTGATTTTCACCAGCACAAACATGCCAATGGAGGAGAGCGTTCCCGCCAGCAAGCCCAGGAAGCCGGCCACGCTCGTCACGCGTTTCAATAGCATGCCGAGTAGCACCGTTCCGAACAGCGGGGCGATGAAAAAACTGAAGAGAGCCTGGACGTAATCCATGATGCTGGCGAATCCCATGGCGACGTAAGCCGTGCCGATGCTGATCACCAGGCCGAGGATGGTGCACCACCGGCCCATGGCGACATAGTGCGCATCGGCGGCTTGCTTCCTCAGAAATGGACGATAGATATCGTAAGTCCAGACCGTGGCGAAGGCGCTTACGTTCCCGGCCATGCCGGCCATGAACCCCGCCACAAGGGCCGTGATGCCCAAACCAAGAAGCCCGGGGCCGAGATATCGCGCCAGCATCAGGGGCAACACTTCGTTATAGCTGTGCTGGCCGGCTTGCGCCGCGCTTTCCGGGACGAGATGGAACGGCAGTACAGCCAGGCCGAGCAGGCCCGGCAGAATCACGATGAACGGCACACCCATCTTGAAAAAGGCGCCGATGATGGGAGCAAGCTTGGCCGAACGAATGTCCTTGGCCGCGAGGACGCGCTGGACCACCAGAAAATCAGTGGTCCAATACCCCATCGAGATCATCGCGCCCAGGCCGAACACGATCCCGGTCCAGTGCATGCCCATCGGGTTGTCCTCAAAGCGCCCAAGGGTGCTCCACAAGTGCGTGAAGTTCTGGCCGGGAAAGTTTTGCTGGATGCGTGCCACCATGCCGCTCCAGCCGTGGGTCTCGATCAAGCCCAGAATCGGGATCAGCAGCGCGCCGAACCAGATGAGAAAGAACTGCAACACCTCATTGAAGATCGCCGAGAACAATCCGCCCGCTGCGACGTAAATTCCGACCGTCAGCGATGAAACCCAAATGCTGAAATGGATGTTCCAGCCGAGCACCACTTTCATGACGACCGCCATCGCGTACATGTTGACCCCGGACATCAGTATGGTCATCACGGCGAAAGTGATGGCGCTCAGCCCGCTGGCCGCCGGCCCATAGCGCAACTGCAGATAGCCGGGCACGGAGTGCGTTTTCGAGATGTAGTAAAACGGCATCATCACGACGCCGAGAAAGACCATCGCCGGGATCGCGCCGATCCAATACCAGTGTGCGGCCAGGATCCCATACTGATACGACGCACCCGCCCAGCCGAGCAGTTCGAGCGATCCGAGGTTTGCCGACAGGAAACTCAGCCCCGCCACCCACGCCGTCATCTCGCGGCCGGCCAGGAAGAAATCCTCGCCGCTTTTCGCAAAGCGCTTCAAATAAAATCCGATGCCCAGCACGGCGACGAAGTAAATGGCGACGATCGCCAGGTCCACCGTGCTCAGCGAAATCATGCGTTCCGGATTCATCGCCGGGCTCTCGCCTTTTTCACGCCGGATTGTCCACCGGGTTGTCCATAAGTTGTGTGATAGCGGTCATGCCACTTCTTTACTTCCTCCTGCGGCAAAGCCTTTGGATCACCGATCAACAGCGCCAGGTGGCACGTGCGAGCGACATCCTCAAGCATCACTGCGGTCTTCAACGCCGCGCGCGGCGTCTGGCCGAAAGCGAATGCTCCGTGATGAGCCAGCAGGACCGCAGGAGATTTGCCCATGTGGTCCAGGATCGCCTTGCCGATGTTGTCGCCGGAATTATCGACGTAAGGAGCGCACGGGATCTCGCATCCGAATTCATCGGCGATCGCGGTAAGACATGCGGGAATGGACCGGCCAAGCAGTGCGAAGCTCGTAGCGTAATTCGAATGAGTATGGATCACGCCGCCGATCTCAGGCCGGTGGCGGTAAAGGTATAGATGGTGCGGCAAATCCACGGATGGTTTCCAGCGGCCCTCCACGATGCGGCCCTGGAGGTCCGTTACCACCATATCGCCTGGCCGCATCTTGTCGTAATCCATGCCGCTGGGCTTGATCACCACCAACCCTTGCGCGCGATCGATCCCGCTGGCATTGCCGCTGTGCATGGTCACGAGTCCGGCGCGAAAAATGCCGAGGTTCGCCTCCCAGACTTCGCGGCGGAGCCGGTCGAGAGCGGTGGAGGAGCGGCTCACGGTTTGCCCTTGGAGCGCGCCGTCCACTTGCGCCACGTCGCTTCATCTGCGAGCATCCGGATAAACACGCCACCCACGACGGAGCGCGCTTGAAAACCGCTCTTTTGGGCGGTGATGGTGTCGTACCAGTCGCTCAGCGGGACGCGATCCGGCGTCTCTTGCGCAAAGCGATACGCGGGGCGGACTAAAGCCTCGAAATCCTCTTTCGATTCCGCCAGCGTGGCCGTCCAAAGGATCCAGTCGAGTTTCGTATAAGACCGGCGATTATCGAGCGGTAGACCGTACGCATTTTGGTGCGCTTTGTAGAGCGCGTATTCCTGCCGTGCGATCTCGGGCGCAAACACTCCTAGTCCGAGCAGCCGGTCCCAAACCAGATTGTATTTCTGGCTCCACGTTCCCGGCTTGTCGAACGCGAGGCGGTAGTGGTCCTTATCGGCGGCCATCTCCTGCCAGCGAGCGGCAAAATCTTTGGCGGTTTTTCCATATGCTCGGCCTTCATCCGCTCGTCCCGCGAGCTCGCAGAGGCGGGCGTAGGCGGCGAGGGCAAGGATCGCTTTGATCGAAAGATTCGCGTTGTGGGCCAAGTGACCGGCGAAGTCGTCAGTGGAAAGCTGGTTCTCCGGATCGAGACCTTTTTGCTTGAGGTATTCGGCCCACCTGGCGAGCAGTGGCCAATATCTTAAGGCGAAATCCGCGTTTCCGTCGGCATGCGCCAGCGCCGCTGCCAGGACCAGCATGTTGCCGCTCTCCTCCACCGGCATCTGGTCGTCCTCGGTTCGCTCCCCGCCGCCATAGACCTGGCCGTTCGCTTGCGGATACGTCCCCAAGTCGTGCGGCGCGAACGGGAACCTCCACCGCTCGAGTTTCGCGTACTCGAAGACGGGCTGAAGTTGCGCGCGCAGCATGCGCGGGTTGAAAAGCAGGAAAAACGGTGAACTCGGATAGATCACGTCCACGGTGCTGATGCATCCGTTCGAGAAGTTTTCCTTCGGAAACATGAGCGGCGCGCCATCGACGTCGGCGGCGATCTTGTGCGCCGCCAGCGTTTGCCGGAATGCAAGTGTGGCGAGCCGGGCGTACTCCTCACCGCCGGCCCGGCGCAGATCGGCGGTCAGTTCCTCGTCAAACGTGCGGGAGCGCTCGAGCAGCGCAGGATAGTCGCGGAATGTAGACCGGAGCAGGTCTTCGATAGAGGCTCCATTGCGGCGCCAATAGGGCCGCAGCCGGCGGAACAGGTACTCGATGGAAAAGATGTCATCGTATGCGACGACGGCATAGCGGGTCACAGGATCCGCCGTGACCTGGCCAAAGTCGAAGGTCAGCGCCAATACCCCGGTTCTCGCCGACTCGAACTGGTCGGCTTCCGGCAAACGGCCGGTTTCGCGAAACGATTTCCATGCTAGTTCACGATCGCCGAGCGCAACCATCGCTTTCGCGCCCGGCTGCGGAGTGACGTACAAATAGCCCCAATCGATGCGCAGATTGTCGCCTTTTTTCGCGAGAATCGGCTGTTCCTGCGATCCTGCCCGCAGCACCGGATGGCCGTCCAGGAGGAACCGTCCCCACGTCACG
>QHXU01000287.1:0-2009 GCA_003223065.1 Acidobacteriota bacterium
AAAAGATTTCGAACAGCCGCGCGGCAACAATCTCATGCTCGCCGGGTTTCATCGCTACGGGACGAATGAGAAACGAATTCCCTTCGCCCGCCGCATGCGTCATGATTCTCGGTTCTCCATCGAGCAGCTTGCGTCCGACTTCCTCCGCCCTAAGGCCGATCTTCTCCTTGTCCCAGGAAACGAGCAGCGTCGGAAACGGGCCGCCTCGGGCCGGCGGACGCACTTCCGCGGTCACGCCCTGAACCTTCGTGATTCGTTCGGCGATCTGCGCGTACCATGACTTCCACGTCCGGAAATCCGACTCAATATCCCGTCCGCTACGCCAGGTTTCGACGGCGCTCAACATTCCGATGACTTCCTCTTTCGTCACCTTCAACGCCCGCCCGAATGCGTGATGCGGAGCGCTGTTCGCCCAGGCGGCGCGAACGAGATCCTTGCGGCCGAGAAGCAAACCGGCGCCTTGAGGACCCCGGATGATCTTGCCGCCGCTGTATGCGACCATTGCGGCGCCCTGCTCGATATAGGGATTCGGAACGATAAGGTAGTCGGCCGCGGCATCCACCAGGATGGGGATGGCCCGCTCGCGTGCGATCGGCGCGATTTCTTTCAAGTCGAAATCCGCTTTCCCGAAATAGTTGCCGAGCACCTCGATCATGGCCGTGTGCGGTCCGATGGCTTGCCGCAATTCCGCGGCGTTGTTCACCTCGACGATCTTGACCCCGAGAGTACGGACGGCGTGATCGTAAACATTCCGCGATTCGCGTGGAATGATTACCTCGTCCTTCAACCCTTCGAGATTCGGCAGGCGCTGGATCTTTTCGGGGTCCATGCCGGCCAGACAGCCGGCGGTGGCGTGTGTCAGCGCAGCGGCTGCACCGGCTGTCACAATGGCCCACTCCACTTGCAACAGTTCGGCAAGGCGGCGGCTTACTTTTTCCATCAGCTCGTCGAGATCGACGTGGAAGTGCGAAGCCTGCTCCATCGCCGAGATCACTTCCGGAAACATCAGCGAGCCGCCATTGATGGTCAGAGTCGCGGTGCAGTTGATGAACGGCCGGACTCCGATCCGCCGGTAGACCTCAGGATTCGAAGCGGCGTCAGCCCGCGCCGCTGGACCACCCGCAAGGCCCGCCGCAATGACTCCGCCGCTCTGAAACAGCCTGCGCCTGCTTACGCCGGCACGTGATGGGTTGGAAAAGTTACGCATGTGCCACTCTCAGTGACGACAATTCTACCCTGTTGGGTTTATGATGTGGGCATCCCATGCGAGCAAGCACACGCCTGGTCGTCGGTTGTTGTTTTCTGGCAGCGGCCGCGACGGCCCAGCAGTACGACATAGTCCTTCGTGGAGGCCACGTAATCGATCCCGCGAATAACATCGATGCTCACCTGGACATCGCGGTGTCCGGCAAACGTATTGCCGCCGTTTCCGCGGACATCCCGGATCAGCGGGCACGCAAAGTAATCAATCTGTCGGGTCTCTACGTCGTTCCCGGCTTGATCGACATCCACGCGCATGTTTTCGGCTACAACGGATCTCTGTCGCCGGACGATTCGGCGCTTCCCGCCGGAACCACCACCATTGTCGATGCCGGGGGAAGCGGCTGGCGAACATTTGGTGACTTTCGGCGCACGATCATCGCCCACTCGAGGACTCGTGTGCTGGTTTTCCTCAACATCGTCGGTGCCGGTATGGTCGGCGAACCTCAAGAAAGCAATACGGAGGACATGGATCCCGCGGCCACGGCCGATGCGATCGCCCGCAACCGGGACGTCATTGTCGGGATTAAGACCGCTCACTTCGCAAAACCCGGATGGACGGCGATCGATCGAGCCGTCGAGGCCGGCCGCCGCGCGCATGTTCCAGTAATGGTGGACGACAAGATCTTCACGAATACACAACGTACTACGCGGGAGAAGCTGCTGGACCACCTCCGTCCGGGAGACATCCACACGCATATGTTCAATGACCGGCAGATCGAGTTGATCGACCGCTTCACCGGGAAGGT
>QHXU01000287.1:2016-2623 GCA_003223065.1 Acidobacteriota bacterium
AGCCGCGGCGTGCTTTTCGACGTGGGACACGGAGGAGGCAGTTTCCTATGGCCCGTGGCCAGCCGGGCGATCGATCAAGGATTTCTCCCCGATACCATCAGCACCGATCTGCATTCAGGCAGTATCTTCATCCAGCAATCCGACATGCCGAACGTGATGTCTAAGATGATGCTTCTGGGCATGAGCCTGCAAGATGTGATCCGGCGCTCCACTGTGAATCCGGCCAAGGAAATCGGACGTTATCCTGAGCTCGGCACGCTCGGCGCCGGCCAGACTGCGGATATCACCGTGCTCGAGAGCCAGAACGGCGTGTTCGCATTCAAAGACGCATGGCCGGCGAAGCGCCTCGGTACGAAGCGTTTGGAATGCGTATTGACGATACGAAACGGCGATATCGTGTATGACCGCGACGGACGTGCGTTTCCTGCCTGGAATGCTGCGGGCCAGTACGGCGTAATTCAATGAGCAGCCGTATTGCCGCTCTGCTGCTCGCCTCCTGCGCCGTGCAGGGTCAACAGATTTATGATCTGTTGCTCAAGAACGGCCGCGTGATCGATCCCGCCAATCATCGTGAAGCCCAGCTTGATGTCGCGGTGATCGGAAATAA
>QHXU01000287.1:2636-13198 GCA_003223065.1 Acidobacteriota bacterium
ATATTCCGGCCGCCCATGCGCGCGTGGTTGTCGATGTAAGCGGTTATTACGTCACGCCCGGGTTGATCGACATCAACGCGCGATTCGATTTCCGGGAGGACCGCTCTAATCTGAAGCCTGACTACAACACGCTGCCAAACGGCGTTACTACCGCTGTCGACGCCGGCAGCTCGAGCTGCAAGACGTTTCCGGATTTCAGAGCGGGGGTCATCGACCGCGCGAAAACACGATTGCTCGCATTCCTGAATGCCGGCGCGGATTGCGACTCCGCATCCATGGCCCGAATCGTGCGCCAGTATCCGGAGATTATCGTGGGCATCGCCGCGCGCCCCCAAACCTTGGAAACGGCCGTAAAGGCGGCCCAATTAAGCAACGCCATTGTCATGGTGGATGCCAATGGAATCGGGGAGACCGAATACGCCGGCCGGGTGTTGAAGCAATTGCGGCCTGGCGACATCAATACGCACGTCTACAGCCGCCTGACCCCGCAAACGGACGGAAACGGCAACACTACGGCAGGCACAGCAGCGCGGCGTCTCATTTGACGTGGGCCACGGATCTGACGGCTTGTGGTTTCGGATCGCGCAGCCGGCGATACAGCAGGGCTTTCTCCCCGACACGATTTCCAGCGGAATGGACATCGACAGTATTCTGCTGCCGCGCGCCAACATGATTACGACGATGTCGAAGCTCTTGAACATGGGAATGAGCGTGGACCAGATTATCGAACGCGTCACTGCGAATCCGGCGCGCGTCATACGACGGCCGGACCTCGGAACCCTGAGCGAGGGCGCCATTGCGGATATCGCAGTGCTGCGAATTCAGGAAGGCCGGTTTGGGTTCCTCGATTCCGGACACGCCAGGCTGGACGGCTCACGAAGGCTCGATTGCGTGCTGTCGGTCCGTAACGGCGCCGTTGTCTGGGACAGTGAGGGCCTCAGCGTGACGGATTGGATCAAAGCCGGGCCTTACACGAATTTCAAGTAGACCGGACGGATCAATCGATATACGCGATGCAGTCGATCTGCAATAATTGGCCGGCGTGACGGAATCCCGTGGCTCCGAAGTATGACCGCGCCGGCAGCGGGTCTTTGAAAAAGGTCTTGTACACCTCGTTCATCGGTTCCCAGTTATGCTCGGGATCCACCAGCGCAACTTGCACCTTGAGCACATTGTCGAGGGAAGTTCCGGCTTTCTCGAGCGAGGTTTTCATGATTTGCAAGGCATCACCGGTCTGCTGGCTGATGTCTCCCGGTTTCGGCCTCTTGTCCGGATACCAGCCTCCGATGCCGCTCAAGAACAACAAGTTTCCGGAACGGATCGCCCCGCCTACCGGTTGCTTGCCCGCCGTCGAGCTTCGTTTGTTCTGTGCCCGCCCTACGCTTGCTCCCGCGAGTACAAGCGCAGCCGACTGGAGCACCTTCCGACGATCCGGCATTGCTCATCACCTCCCTAAACATTGTAAGGGCTTGGGCGCGCGGGGGAACCGCGCCGGCTTGTGGTCATGGTGATCGCCTAAAATAGCAGCCGGAGGTGATGGATCACGCTTGCCTGGCGGGCACTCCGATTGTTGGCATCCCTCGCAGGGGTGGCGCTGGTGACCTGGACGGGCTATCGTCTCGTCCCGGTAAACGCGACGACCATCGGCTTCGCCTATCTTCTGCTCGTACTGGTCATAGCGACGACTTGGGGGTTTTATGAGGCGTGCCTTGCCTCGATTACCGCCACCCTCACGTTTAACTTTTTCTTCTTGCCTCCGGTTGGCAGATTTACGATCGCAGATCCGCAAAACTGGGTTGCCTTATTTAGTTTCTTGACGACATCGCTCGTCGCCAGCCGGCTCTCGACACAAGCCAAGCGGCGGGCCCTGGACGCGCTAGCCCGGCAGCAGGACTTGGAGCGGTTGTACACGTTCAGCAGGGCGATTCTACTGATCGACAAAAGCGAGGCATTCCCGAACCAACTGGTCCGCAAGCTCGCGGAAACTTTCGAACTGGACGCCGTGGTTCTTTATGTGCGACGCACCGAAGCGTTCCACCGCGCTGGCCCATCCGATTTCGAAGGCTTGGATGACCAGCTTCGCGATGCGGCTTTGAAAGGTACATGGTTCGCCGACGCGCAGCATCACCGCATCATAACGGCCGTGCGGCTGGGTTCGGAACCGATCGCAGGTCTCGCGTTACAGGGCGCGCAGATGCCGGACTCGGTCTTGCAGGGAATCGGCAACCTGGTTGCCATCGGCCTCGAGCGCGCGCTGGCACAGGATCTGGCATCTCAGGTTGAAGCAGTAAGACAAAGCGAGAAGCTGCGGACGACACTGCTTGATGCCTTGGCGCATGAGTTCAAGACCCCGCTGACCTCGGTAATTGCGGCAACCACCGCGCTCCTGGACAACCCCGATCAACCGCTTGCGAGCCGTACGGAACTGCTCAAGATCGCCGATGAGGAAGCGCGCCATCTGAAGGAACTCATCAACGACACAGTTGAGATGGGACGTCTCGACACCACGGGGATTCGCGTGCAAGCCGAGCGGACAAACGTTGCTGAGATCGTTCGTGAGGTAGTCGCTTCTATGCGGACCGACATCGACGATCGCCCGGTGCAAGTAAACTGTGACGAACACTCGTCGGCTGTCGTGGTTGACCGGCGCCTCGTAAAACTGGCGATCAAGCAGCTTCTGGACAACGCGCTGAAGTACTCTCCACCAGAGAGACCCATCATCGTCCAGGTGCGCAATGGAAGCGGCCTGATCACCATAGCAGTTACGGATTATGGCGAAGGAATATCCGGCCAGGAACAGAGCCGCATTTTCGAGAGACTGTACAGGAGTCCGGCTGTGGAGCGCCAGATTCCCGGTTCCGGCCTGGGCCTGAGCATTGCCCTCAACATTGTCCGCGCGCATCATGGAGATCTGACCGTGACTAGCCGTCCTGGCGAGACTACTTTTCGATTGACCCTACCGGTAGCCCAGGAAGGAACACAAGAGTGAGCGCCGGCCGTATTCTGGTGGTCGATGACGAACCCCAGATCCGGCGGATCATGCGCACCACGCTAACAGGCGCCGGCTACGAAGTCGACGACGCCAAAACCGGCGAGGAGGCGCTTGCCAAATTGCGGGACTTCCGGCCGGAATTGGTCCTCCTCGACATCAACATGCCGGGAATGGGCGGCCTGGCGGCGTGCAGGGCCATGCGCGCCGACCCGAACGTCGCGATCATCATGTTGACGGTTCACAATACGGAGGCGGCCAAAGTCGAAGCGCTTGATGCGGGCGCGGACGATTTTGTCAGCAAGCCGTTCAGCACGCCGGAACTTCTCGCCCGCATCCGGGCTGCACTCCGGCGGGTGCCTGTTTCCCAGTCTTCACCCAGCCGCATTCGAGTTGGCGAGCTGACAATCGACTTCGGCGCGCGGACAGTGACCCGGGGGGAGACGGCCAGCCACCTGACGCCCAAGGAGTTGGACCTCCTCCGTTACTTAACGCAGCATGCCAATGAAGCTGTTCCGCATCGCGAGCTGTTGCAGGCAGTTTGGGGGCCTGACTATGGCGACCAGGTCGATTACCTTCGGGCATTCATCAAGAGCCTGCGGAAGAAAATCGAACTGAACCCGGATCGTCCAAAGTACGTCACCACCGAACCATGGATCGGCTACCGCTTCAATGGCGCCGTGGAATCTTCATGATCACTGTTTTCAAATGAGTGCCCGATCTTCATGACTTTTTCATGGTTTGTCTATGACTTCTTCAGGCCCTAACCAATACCCTCAAGAGCGTGGAAGGGCAGAAAAACATCCTGCTCGCGCTCGAACGGATCGTGCAGCCCGCAACCGGACACCCTGGCTGGTCCGAAACCGAAGAGGCGGAGCGGAGGCTAAACATCTCCGTAATCTTCACGTCTGTGGAGGCGACGCTCGCGGCCCTGAAAAAGGCAGGCGCACTGGCGAGTAGTTTGGGGGCACGGATCACGCTTGTCGTGCCTCAGGTAGTGCCATATCCCCTTCCACTCGAGAGTCCGCCTGTTCTTCTCGACTGGAACGAAAGACGCTTTCGCGTGATCGCGGGCGAGAGCCCCGTGGAAACCACCGTTCGGTTGTATCTGTGCCGCGACAGCGTCGAGACCGTGAAGAGTGCGCTGAGTCCGAGATCTGTGGTCGTGGTTGGCGGCCGTAAAGGCTGGTGGCGCTCTACTCGCGAAAAGCGGCTGGCGAGGAAATTGCGGCGCGCGGGTCACGAGGTCATTTTCACCGAAAGGGGGTAAGCGTCCATGCTTGACCTGTTTTATGTTGCCATCGGTTGTGGTTTTCTGCTCGTTTGTTGGGCCTTCACAAAGGCCTGCGACAAGCTCTAGGAGGGTACATGGAATACATCATTGCCGGGATTGCCTCGCTGGGGCTCTTTATTTACCTTATTTACGCTCTTCTCCGTCCGGAGAAGTTCTGAGGAGAGGACCATGACTAGCGTAGGAGTTTTGCAGATCGGGATATTTCTGGGGCTGGTCCTGGTCTGCGCAAAGCCTCTGGGTGCATACATGGCGCGGGTGTTCGAAGGTCAGCGCACGTTCATGCATCCCGTCTTGCGGTGGGTCGAACTGCTCACGTATAAAGTAGCCGGCATTCGTGAAGACGTCGAACAGCCGTGGACCCAGTACACAGCGGCACTGCTCAGCTTCAGTATTTTCGGATTCCTGCTGACCTATCTGCTGCAACGGGCGCAGGGTATTCTGCCGTTTAACCCGCAGCATTTCGGCGCCGGCAATGTGACGCCCGACCTTGCGTTCAACACCGCCACAAGCTTCGTAACGAACACCAACTGGCAGGCGTATGGCGGTGAATCTACATTGAGCTATTTCGTTCAAATGGCGGCTTTGACCGTGCAGAATTTCGCCTCCGCGGCGGCCGGAATGGCAATCGCGGTTGCGCTGGTCCGCGGCTTCGCGGGCCAGGAGAAAAGGACGCTCGGCAATTTTTGGGTAGACGAAACACGCGCGACGGTCTATGTGCTCTTGCCGATCTCGGTCGTGGCTGCTTTTCTCTTTGTCTCACAGGGGGTGATTCAGAACCTCAGCCCTTATACGGATGTCGCCACGGTTGAAGGCGCCAAGCAAACCATCGCGCAAGGCCCCGTGGCCTCGCAGGAAGCCATTAAGCAGCTTGGCACCAACGGAGGCGGCTTCTTTAGCGCCAATGCAGCACATCCCTTTGAGAATCCCACCCCCTTGAGTAATCTGCCTTCGCTGTTTCTAATTTTCCTGATTCCCGGAGCGCTCACCTATACCTTCGGAAAGATGGTCGGCGACACCCGGCAGGGCTGGGCGATCTTCGCGGCGTTCTCGGTCATGTTCCTGATCGGGGTATTCGTTTGTTACCAGTCCGAGCAGGCAGGAAATCCGTTGCTCGCGAAAATGGGGCTGCAAACGGCGGCGACGTCCGGCCAGGCCGGCGGCAACATGGAGGGCAAGGAAGTCCGCTTTGGGATCGCGAATTCCGCGCTGTATGCCACCGTGACCACGGACGCCAGTTGCGGCGCCGTGAACAGCATGCACGATAGCTATACGCCCCTGGGAGGCCTGGTTCCCATGTTCAACATCATGACCGGAGAGGTGATCTTCGGCGGGGTCGGCGCGGGGCTATATGGCATCCTGCTCTACTGCATCCTGGCAGTGTTCATCGCGGGCTTGATGGTTGGACGCACGCCGGAATACCTGGGCAAGAAAATCGAGCAGAAGGAAGTGAAGATGGCCATGTTGGCGGTCGTCGCGACCGCGTTCAGCATTCTGGTGTTCAGCTCGTTGAGCTCTGTAGTCACCTTCTCCGCCAAGGGATATTGGAATCCGCCGGGTCCAGCCATCGCAAACGTGAACAACAACGGGCCGCACGGCCTGAGCGAAATTCTGTACACATACGTAAGCGGTACCGGCAACAACGGCAGTGCCTTCGGGGGAATCGGGGCAAACACGCCGTGGTACAACCTGACAATCGGGCTAGCGATGTGGATCGGCCGCTTCCTGTTTCTGATTCCGCTGCTCGCGGCGGCCGGCAGCCTGGCGGCCAAGAAGAAGATTCCAGCGACGGCCGGGACATTCCCGACCGATGGTCCGCTATTTGTGGGACTGCTGGTCGGCACTGTGTTGATTGTCGGGGCGCTCACATTCTTCCCCGCGCTTTCGTTGGGACCGATCGTTGAACATTTCCTGATGCGCGGCGGCAGGCTCTTTTCCACGACCCTGCCGTTCCACGGGATTTGGAGTTAAGCATGCCCACAACGACCACCGAACCTCAAGTATCACCACAAGTTCCGCCGGACGATCCGACGTCGCTTCTGCCGAAGAAACTGGCGCGCTCTCGCCCACTGTTTGATCCCGAGATAGTCGGCCGTGCGATTCGCGCATCCTTCACGAAGCTGAATCCGATTACCCTGCTCAGGAACCCCGTGATGTTTGTTGTGGAGGTGGGGGCAGCGCTCACTACGGTATTCCTGATCCGCGATATGTTCACGGCCGCCGGCGGGATCGGGTTCACCCTGCAGATTTCGCTCTGGCTCTGGTTTACTGTCCTGTTCGCGAATTTCGCCGAAGCGATGGCGGAAGCACGCGGAAAGGCCCAGGCGGATAGCCTCCGCAAAACGAAGACCGATGCGGGGGCGAAGCGGCTGACGTCCGCCGGCAAGGTGGAGCAGGTTCCCAGTTCCGCTCTGCGGGCGGGGGACGTGGTGCTCTGTGATACGTGTGACCTGATCCCGGGGGACGGGGAGGTCATTGAAGGAATTGCGACCGTGGATGAATCGGTTATCACCGGCGAAAGCGCGCCCGTGATTCGCGAATCCGGCGGTGACCGCAGCGCGGTGACGGGCGGAACTAAGGTGCTGTCCGATCACATCAAGATCAAGATCACCTCTAATCCCGGCGAGACCTTTCTCGACCGCATGATCGCCCTGGTCGAGGGCGCCGAGCGCCAAAAGACACCCAATGAGATTGCGCTCAACATCCTGATCGCAGGGTTGACCTTGATCTTCCTGCTGGCCGTCATCACGCTTCAGCCGTATTCCGCGTTCAGCGTTGCGCAAGCGGGGTCAGGATCGGTTCCGAGCGTGGCCATCCTGGTTTCCCTGCTGGTCTGCCTGATTCCAACCACCATCGGAGGGCTGCTGTCAGCTATCGGAATTGCCGGCATGGATCGTGTGATGCAGCACAACGTGCTGGCGATGAGCGGGAAGGCTGTGGAAGCCGCGGGCGATGTTAATTCCCTATTGCTGGACAAGACCGGCACGATCACGTTGGGCAACCGCCAGGCCGTCGAATTCCTGCCGGTGAATGGAGTAAGCGGTGAGGAGCTGGCCGATGCCGCGCAACTGTCCAGCCTCGCCGATGAAACTCCGGAAGGCCGCTCCGTGGTCGTTTTGGCTAAAGAGAAGTACGGCCTCAGAGGGCGCCATATTCCCGAGGGCGAGGCCAGTTTCATTCCGTTCTCCGCTTACACACGAATGAGTGGTGCAGATTTTCAGGGAAGGCGGCTCCGCAAGGGAGCGACTGAAGCGATCTGCAAGTTCGTTGGCGAGAACGGAGGAAAGATGGCCGCAGAAATCCAGGAAATGAGCGATCAGATCGCGCGCCACGGCGGCACCCCGCTCGCGGTGGCAGACGGAAATCGCCTCTTGGGCATCATCCATCTGAAGGACATTGTGAAAGGCGGCATGAAGGAGCGCATTGCGCAACTCCGCCGCATGGGTATTCGAAGTGTCATGATCACGGGCGACAATCCGCTTACCGCGGCTGCCATCGCCGCCGAGGCCGGAGTCGACGATTTTCTCGCTCAGGCCACACCCAAAGACAAACTGGAATACATCAGGAAGGAGCAGGCGGCGGGACGACTTGTCGCGATGACGGGCGACGGCACGAATGATGCGCCGGCGCTTGCACAGGCTGACGTCGGACTCGCAATGAACACCGGCACCATGGCTGCCAAGGAGGCCGGCAACATGGTGGACCTGGACAGCAATCCGACTAAACTCATTGAAGTGGTGGCGATCGGCAAACAATTACTGATTACCCGGGGCGCCTTGACCACGTTTTCGATCGCGAACGACGTTGCGAAATACTTTGCCATCATCCCGGCGATGTTCATGGCGATATATCCGCCGCTGGCCCAACTCAACATCATGGGTCTCCATACTCCGCAGAGTGCTGTACTGGCAGCTGTGATCTTTAACGCGCTCATCATCATCGCACTTGTGCCACTGGCTCTTCGAGGCGTGAAGTACCGGCCGCAGGACGCAGCGAGTCTCCTGCGGAGAAACCTGTTAATCTACGGCATCGGCGGGATCATTGCGCCATTTCCAGGAATCTGGCTCATTGACCAGCTCCTGGTCGCCCTTCACCTGGCATAGGAGGTCATTACCATGTGGGAACAGATCTTACCTGGACTCAGAATCAAGCTTTTCATGACCGTTGTTTTGGGGATAGTGTATCCCCTTGCGATCACCGGAATCAGCCAGATTGTTTTCCCCAAGAAGGCGAATGGGAGCCTGATCAAGATCGGAGACAAGGTGATCGGATCCGAGATTATCGGCCAGAATTTCACGAAACCCGAGTACCTTCACGCCCGGCCCTCGGCAACGGGAACGAACCCATACGATGCAGCTAACTCCAGCGGCTCAAACTTAGGGCCCACGAATCAGAAGCTTATCGATCGCGTGAAGGCATCCGTTGAGCAGTTTCGAAAGGACAACCCGGAGTATCAGGGGCCTATCCCGGCTGACCTGGTAACCACTTCTGCGAGCGGTCTTGACCCCCACATCAGCCCCGATTCAGCACGGGCACAAGCTCTCCGAGTCGCCAAGGCCCGGGGCATCAGCGTAGATCAGGTGAACCAGCTCATCTCGCAATACACCGAACAGCCAGATCTCGGCTTTCTGGGTGAGCCACGGGTCAATGTTCTGAAGCTGAACCTGGCGCTGGACGGGCAGGCTCCGCAGAGATAATTCAGGCTTTATTCCACAACGTCTAGCACCAAGAGGAGAGAGGGCCAAATGGGCCCGACAATTTATGTTTCGCCATGCGTCTCATAATTTCGCGCGGACACTCAACCGGTTCGCGGGCCTGATTCTCTGTGGCGGCAGCTTGCTGACTGCTCAGACAACGACTCCAACCAATCAGACGCCCTTGACGGATCGCGAGCGAGCGTTGCTCGATCGAATCGAGAGCCTCGAGAAGAGAGTGGCGGCCCTGGAAGGTAAGGGACCGGCCGTGGCGGAGGCGCCTCGAACGACCGAGATCGGCGGCGCAGCCACGGGCGCCGCTGGTGCAAACACGCAGACAGAAGACGCCACGAAGCGCGGAGTCCTGGGCTTGACCGGAAGCACGCTGAACTTCTACTTCGATGGCTACTACGGCTGGAACTTCAACCGTCCGGTGGGGCGCGTCAATTTATTACGAGCCAACGATGTCCTGAGTAACAATTTCACGCTGAATCAACTGGGACTCATCCTGGAACGGGCGCCTGATGTTGCTGCGGGGCGGCGGTATGGCGGCCGCGTGGATCTCATGTTCGGTCAGAACACCGAAACGCTGCAAGGCGGAACGCAGAATGAACCCAGACCCCAGGTCTACCGTAATCTTTTTCAGGCGTACGGAACATACGTGTTTCCGCTAGGAAGCGGCCTCACCGTCGATTTCGGAAAATTCTATAGCGCCCTCGGTTTTGAAAACAACTACACCTACGACGAAATCAATTACTCGCGGTCGTTTTATTTCAACTACTTGCCCTTCTACCATATGGGTTTCCGCACAACGTACAACGTAAACGACAAGCTGAGCGTGCAACATTGGCTCGTGAACGGAGCGAACCAAACCGAGGATTTCAACGGCTATAAGTCGAACGCGTTTCTATTCACGATCAAGCCAACCAAGGCGATCTCCTGGAACGTCAACTATTTCTTCGGTCAGGAGAACCGCGATGTCACGCCGGCGTACAATCCAGGCGTGCCCACCTTACCGACTCAGCCGGGCCTCTCGGTAACACCGGCGCCCGGACCCAAACTGAACGGCAGAACCCACATTTTCGACACATACGCGAGCTGGTCTGCGACTGCCAAGATCACGGTAGCAGGCGAATTCGATCACGTCGTCAGCCGCCCGCTTACAAACGCACCACCATCGCATGTTATGGGCGGCGTGGGGTATTTGCAGTATCATTTCACGCCGAAGTTTTCCCTGGCGGGGCGTTTTGAGTATCTGAAAGACCATGGCGGACTCTTCAGCGGCGCCACGCAGGATCTCAAGGAACACACCCTCACCGCTATCTATCAGTTCATCGAGGGTTTCCAGGTTAGGATCGAACACCGGCGCGATTTCTCCAATCAACCAGCTTTCCTGACTGAAATACCCGGATTCCTCAAAAAGGAGCAGAACACGGCTACCCTCGGACTCATTTGGTGGTTTGGGGGGAAACACGAGTCGTGGTAGGAGACCATGCGACTGGTCCCAGGCAGTTACGCTGATTATTGGTGCAATGGCGTCGTCGTTTATTCCTGGGGGTCTCCGGTGAATGCAGCCCACCTAGACCGG
>QHXU01000309.1 GCA_003223065.1 Acidobacteriota bacterium
ACTCGCGAGCTGCGTGCTCTGTCCGCCGAGGAGCCCGCTGAGACTGATTTGCGGGAAGTAAGCAGCTTTTGCAACTCCGATCCTGGCGTTGGCCGCGATCAGACTCTGTTCGGCCGCGCGGATGTCGGGACGCCGTTCGAGCAGTGCGGAAGGGAGACCAGCTGGCACTTCCGGCGGAAGTTCCTGTTCGGTCAGGCCGCGTCCCCGCACTACTCCGGCGGGATTCCGCGCGAGCAGCAGACTGATCTGGTTTTCTGTTTGTTCGATCTGCTGCTGCAGCGCCGGAATGGTTTCCGATGCGGTGTACACCAACTGCTCGCCCTGGCGAAGATCGAGCAGTGTGGCGACTCCCCCGCCCTGCCGGGACTGAATCAGCCGCAGAGATTCCTGCCGCGTGCCCAGCGTTCGGCGCGAGATATCCAGCTCGTAATCGAGCTCACGAAGCGTGAAATAGTTGGTCGCGACGTCGGCGACCAGAGTTGTAATGACCGCTTTCCGATTCTCCTCGGCACTCAAGAGATTGGCGCGTGCAGCCTCGGTGGCGCGCCGCAGCCGGCCCCAGATATCGACCTAAAACGAAAGAAGGCCGAGCGAAGCTTGCCCCCAGTTGCGATTCTGGGACGGCACCAATGTAGCCGGTAAAGCAAACGTTCCGTTGCGCGACAGCCGGGTGAACTGTATGTCGCCGCTGGCCGCCAAGTTCGGATACTGATTCGATCGAGTGACGCCGAGGTTCGCCCGTGCGGCCTCGATGTTGGCGACGGCGGTGCGCAGATCGTAGTTCTGTTCCAGGGCCGTACGGATGAGATCCTGCAACTTGTCGTCTTTGAAAACCTCGAACCACTTGAGGTCGGCCAGGGATTCCGCTTTCAGAGACGGCAATGGCTCCGGGGCGCGGAAGTTTGCCGGGATCTGAACAGCCGGCCGGTGATAGTTCGGTCCGACTGCGCATGCGGTTGAGAAAACCGCGATTAAAATGATTGCGTATCTCATCTCAATCTCCTTGTGCCGGAGCCGGGTTCAAGCCAGTTGCGTGCCTGCGAGCCCCCGAGAGTTTTTCCACGACATAGAAAATTGCGGGGATGAAGAAGATGCCCAGCGCGCTCGCCGCCAGCATTCCTCCGATCACGGTGGTTCCCATGATCTGCCGTCCGACGGCTCCGGCGCCCGATGCGGTCCATAGCGGGACGCATCCGAGAATGAACGCGAACGACGTCATTAGAATCGGACGCAAGCGCAGCCGCGCTCCTTCGAGCGCCGCATCGACAAGATTCATGCCGTTTTCGTACTTGTCCTTGGCGAACTCGACAATCAGGATCGCGTTCTTCGCCGCCAGGCCGATCAACATCACCAGCCCGATCTGCGAGTAAACATCGTCTTCGATCTGGATCATGTACGGCGGGACAAAGTATCCCAGCAGGAATCGTCGCAGCCACAAAATGAAGAACGCGCCGAATACCGCGACCGGAGTGCTCAGGAGCACACTGAACGGAAGCGACCAGCTTTCGTAAAGCGCGGCGAGGATCAGAAATACGAACAGCAGTGAGAACGTGAAGATCACCCATGAGGGCACGCCTTGCTGCGCTTTCTTTTCCTGGAACGACATGCCCATGTAGTCATAGCCCATCTCGCGAGGCATGGTTTGTGCAAACGTCTCTTCCAGGGCCTGCGTCGCCTGCTGAGAACTGTACCCAGGCGCGGCGCTACCGAAGATCTGCGCGGACCGATACAAGTTGTAGCGCATGGTGAATTCGGGGCCGGGACGCGGCTCGTATCGCACCAGCGTTGAGAGCGGAACCATGGCGTTCTTGTTGTTCCGGACGTAGAAATCGCCCAGGCTGTCAAGGCTGGTGCGATAGTCGCCCTCGGCTTCCACATAGACCTGCCATTGCCGTCCGAAACGGTTGAAGTAGTTCACGAACAATCCGCCCATGAAGGTCTGAATCGTGCGATAAACGTCGCTCAGCGGGACGCCTTGTTTCATGACCTTTTCGCGATCGACCTCGACGAATTGCTGCGGCACGGCAGGCAGGAACGTGCTCACCATGCCGGCGATTTCCTTGCGCTTCTGCGCCGCGGCCATGAACTTGTTCAGGTTGTCCGCCAGGAATTGGACGTCCTTCCCGGCGCGGTCTTCGAGCACAAACGTAAATCCGCCGGAGGTGCCGACACCGGGAATCGCTGGAGGCGGAAAACTCAGGGCGAATCCGTCAGGAAGCTTCGACAACTCCTGGTTCACGTGCTGCAAGATCTGCCGATACTGCTCTTGCCGGCTCTTGCGCTCGTCCCAGTCCTTGAGAGTCACGAAGAAGAATCCGTTATAGGTGGTCCGCACGAAGCTGAGCAGGCTGAAGCCTGCCACGGTCGTGGTGTATTGCACTCCGGGCGTATTCGCCAGGATCTTTTCGATTTTCGCGGCGGCATCCTCCGTACGCTCGATGGAGGCGGCGTTGGGGAGCTGAAGATGCAGGAACAGATAGCCCTGATCTTCATCCGGCAGGAAGCTCGTGGGAACCTTGCCTGCAAAGTATCCCGCGGCAGCGCCGAAGGCGACCAACATTACAAGCGCGACCGCGCTTTTTCGAATCAACGTTCCCGACCAGTGTACATATTGATTCGTGACGCTTCCAAAGACGCGATTGAACAGATCGAAGAATTTCGCCAACGGGCCGCGGCGGTTCGTCTTGGAACGCAGCATGAGCGCGGCCAGAGCCGGGCTCAGCGTGAGCGCGTTGAACGCGGAAAGGATTACTGAAATAGCGATCGTGACCGCGAACTGCTGATAGAGCCGTCCCGTGATGCCGGGGATAAACGCGGTCGGAATGAATACGGCAGAGAGCACCAGAGCGATTCCGATTACGGGCCCCGAGATCTCCTGCATCGCTTTGAGCGCCGCTTGTTTCGGCGAGAGCCCTTCTTCAATGTGGCGCTCGACGGCTTCAACCACGACGATCGCGTCATCGACCACGAGTCCGATTGCCAGCACGAGTCCGAACAACGACAAGGTGTTGATTGAAAATCCGAAGGCCGGAAAAAGAATGAATGTTCCGATCAGCGATACCGGCACCGCAAGCAAGGGAATCAGCGTCGCGCGCCAGCCTTGAAGAAACAGATAGACGACAACGGTGACCAGTGCGATCGCGATGAGCAGCGTCCCGATGATATCCCTCATCCCTTGGCTGACCGACCGCGTCGTGTCGAGCGAGACAACGTAATCCATGTCGTCCGGAAAGCGATTCTTTACTTCAGCCATCAGCTTCTTTACGCCGTCGGCTGCCTGGACCGCATTGCTGCCGGGGAGTTGATAGATTGCCATGATCGCGCTCGGTTTCCCGTTCAGCCGTCCAGTCACGCTGTAGTCCTGCGAGCCGAGTTCCGCTCGCGCAACATCCTTCAGGCGGACCAGGCCGCCATCCGGCGTCTCGCGGATAATAATTTCGCCGAACTCTTCGGGCGAGGTCAGCCGGCCTTGCGCGCGTACCGAATAGGTGTACTCCTGGCCTTTAGGGACCGGCGCGCCGCCGATTTGCCCTGCCGGATTTACGGCGTTTTGTGACTCGATCGCAGACACGATCTCTGGAACTGTAATGCCGAGCTTGGCCAGTTGATCCGGTTTCACCCACAGCCGCATTGCGTACTTGCCCGCGCCGAAAACCTGCACATTGCCGATTCCCGGCACGCGCGTGATCTGATCGTTCAGATTGATGTAGGCGTAGTTGGCAAGAAACTGCGCGTCATAGGTTCCGTGCGGCGAATACAGTCCTATGACCATCAGGGGCGCGGTGACCGACTTTTGGACCGTGACTCCGTAATTGTTGACATCGGCCGGCAGTTGCGAGGCGGCCTGTGTCTCGCGCATTTGCGCGAGGATCTGATCGGTATTCGGATCTGTCTTGACGTCGAAGTCCACGATCATGGTCATTTGGCCATTGGCGGCGTTCAGCGAGTACATGTAGTTCAGGTTGTCGACGCCGCTCATCTGCTGTTCGATCGGCGTCGCGACCGATTGCTCGACGGTTTGCGAATCCGCGCCCACGTAGTTCGCCTGAATCATCACCTCTGGAGGCGCGATGCTCGGAAACTGCGATACAGGAAGGTTGGCGATGGTGATCGAACCGACGATGACCATCAGGATGGAAATCACCATCGCCACAATCGGGCGGTTGATGAAGAATTTCGACATGAATTACCTCTCCTTGACCGATGCTGTCTCGGTGAACGGTTTAGGATTCACCTGGACGCCGGGGCGCACCTTCATCACGCCGTCTGCAATCACCCGTTCTCCGGCTTTCAGGCCGTCGTTGATCATCCACAGCGGGCCAACCCGGTCGCCGACCTTAACGTTCTCAATCGCCACTTTGTTGTCATCGTTTACCACCGCGACTTGATACTTTCCCTGCAACTCGGTCACGGCGCGCTGCGGCACCAGCAAAGCGTTTTCTTGTATACCCACTACTGCCCGAACTTTGGCGTACTGGCCGGGCCGCAAAATATTTCCGGGATTCGGAAACTGGCCGACCAGAAGAATCGCGCCGGTGCTCTGGTCAACCTGCCGGTCAGCGAAGAGAAATTTCCCTTTATAGCGGTACGTGGCGCCATCGGCGAGAATCAGTTCGAGCTGAAGACGACCCAAATCGTTCGCACGCCGCGTGAACTTTAGGTACTCCTGCTCACTCACAGTAAACTCGGCCTTAATCGGTTCAAGAGTTGAAACCGTGGTTATCGGCCCACTGTCCGGGCCCACCAGGTTTCCAATCTGGACCTGCGCCTGACCGGCAATGCCGTCGATCGGCGAAGTAAGCCGCGTAAATCCGAGGTTGACGCGCGCGGCTTCGACAGCCGCTTTCGCCGCTTCAACGGTCGCATCGGCCGCCTGGATCTGCGCTTTCGCCGTTTCGACCTGCGCTTTTGCGGCTTCCACCTGAGCCTGCGATGACAGATTGTTCTGCGTTGCGTTGTCAAGGTCCTGCTGCGTAATCGCGTGCTGCTTGGCGAGCGGAATGTAGCGATCGACATCAAGCTGTGTACGGCGCTGATTCGCCTGCGCCTGCGCTACCTGCGCCTCCGACTGAACAAGTTGCGCTTTCGCCTGCGCGAGCTGGCCGTTCGCCTGTGAAAGTTGCCCCTGCGC
>QHXU01000310.1:0-535 GCA_003223065.1 Acidobacteriota bacterium
TTTCTTTGGGTTCGCCGGGCTTGCCCTCGCATTGATGGCGCTGCTGCTGCCGCTGGCGGGGCGGCGGTCGATCGTAGCCTTTCTGGTGTTGTTGAATTTCGCGGTTCTCTCACTCGAATATGCGTTTACGAAAGTTGGCGCCGGTTCCGCTCTGGAGGAATTTGCCGGAGTTCGGGGGCCACGAATGGCGCTGGGTGCCTTGCGGCTTTGCCACCTCCAATCCGTACTCGAGGCCGGCACCGACTATGCGCCCGACGCTCGCATTGAACCTCAGATCCGGTCCATTATCGGAGAATCCGGTGTGGCTTCCCTGTCGCTGGTGTATAGCGGATCTGCTGTGGAAGGGATGAATCTGCAACTGTATCCAGTGGTTCAGCGCTATTCGGCTTACACTCCTTACCTGGATCAGCTGAATGCCGATTGGATCCGGAGCAAAGGTCCGCGGTACTTATTGTTTGACGGGCACACAATCGACCGGCGCCACCCATGGGAGGAGACTCCGGAAATGTGGCTCGAGATCTACCGCTGGTATAAC
>QHXU01000310.1:540-2392 GCA_003223065.1 Acidobacteriota bacterium
GGTATAACACGCGGTTGCGCGGAACCCGCGCGTTGCTGCTCGAACGTCGCTCCGTACCCCGATTCGAGCGGTTGCGATCCCTGGGACACTCTGCGATGAACCCGAGTGTCCCGTTTACGGTGCCTGCTTTACAAAGCCCTGTGTTTTGGAGGGTCAGCTGCGCCTACAGCCCGATTGGCACGGTCGAGAAACTATTCTTGCGGGTTCCGGAAGTGACGATGCAGTTTGATGGACCAGCCGGTGACACCCCAACGTTCCGGTCCCTGCCGGATGTGTTAAACGGGCCCGTGCCTGGCAATTCGCCAGCCGGGGATTTGGCCGGCCTGGCGACTTTGTTGGATCCGACTCCCTTCAAGCCCCTGCCCTTAACGGTTCACTTCGGCGGCCCGGGGCTGTCCGCCTACAGTTCCACTTGCGATCTCGAGTATCTGACTCCCGGCTCATGACGTCTTCTTAAGAGGAACGGGTCAGGCGGCAACCGGTGCGCTGGCCGTGGAGAGTTTCTCAATTGACGCACGGTCGAGATTCAGTTGCGCCGCTTCGACCAGGTCGCCGAGCTGACTTTCATTGGTGGCGCTCGCGATCGGTGCGGTGATGCCGGGGCGTGCGATGAGCCAGGCGAGCGCGACGCGTGCCGGTGTCGAGTTGTACTCGCGAGCGACCGATTCGAGCGCTTCGATCACGGCGAGGCCGCGGGCGTTCAAATATTTTCCAGCCACAGCGGCGCGCGGTTTTCCTTTGAGGTCGGCCTGGCTGCGATATTTGCCGGTCAGGAATCCAGCCGCCAGCGAGAAATACGGAATGACGCCGAGGCGATACTCCGCCACGGCGGGCGCGAGATCAGCCTCATAGCTTTCGCGCTCGACCAGGTTGTATAGCGGCTCCAGGGCCCGGTATGCGGGCAGATTGTTCTTGCTGCTCGTCTCGAGAGCTTCACGCAGGCGCGCGCCGGTATAGTTCGAGGCTCCGATAAAGCGGACCTTTCCCTGCCGGATCAAACGCTCATAGGCGCTGAGTGTGTCTGCGAGCGGTGTCTTTTCGTCGTCCTTGTGCGATAAGTAGAGATCGATGCGGTCGGTCTGGAGCCGGCGTAGAGAATCCTCGACGGCCTGCTGGATGTATTTCGGAGCGAGGCCCAGTTTGCCGTCTCCCATGTCCATGCCGACCTTGGTGGCGAGGATGACCCGATCGCGCTTACCACTCCTGGCGAACCATTTGCCGAGTATGGATTCCGATTCTCCGCCACGATTCCCTGCCGCCCACCTGGAATAGACATCCGCGGTATCGATGAAGTTGAGTCCGGCGTCAAACGCGATATCGAGCAGCCTGAAAGAATCGGCTTCGCTTACGGTCCAGCCAAAGACGTTGCCACCCAGCATAATCGCGGGAACTTCAAGGCCGGTATTTCCCAGTCTTCGCTGCTGCATTATGGTGTAGCCTCTCTATTTAGGTTGGATGCCGCAAGAAGCGGAGCGGATGCGCGGACTGAATGGCATGGCGCGTGCATGTGCGGCAAAAGCGATAATGCGACTGGAGGAGTCCGACTATGAATAAGCCCCTGCTCATGCTGATCCTGGTCACTTGCCTGAGTTTCAGATCGGCGGCACAAATCGCAACGCGCCCCTTTGTCCGCGCTATGGGTCAAGCCAGCGTTTTCGCCCCGCCCGATCAAGTGAAAGTGGACGCCAGCATTGTCACGCAAGGCAGTACAGCGCAGGAGGCCGCGAGCCACAACGCTGATCAAGTCAGCGCCGTGCTTGCGGCGCTGCACAAGCTTCTCGGCCCCGGCGCCGATATCAAGACGATCAATTACTCCGTAGTCCCGAACTACAAATACCCGCAAGGCGGCGGA
>QHXU01000310.1:2489-9812 GCA_003223065.1 Acidobacteriota bacterium
GGGCCCGGTCATCGACGCAGCCACCGAAGCCGGCGCGACTTCCATAGGAGGACTCAGGTTTTCACTCAGGGATCCTGAGCCGCAGCGGCTGCAAGCGTTGCGGCTGGCCACATTGCAGGCGAAATCCCACGCGGAGGCAATGGCGAGCGGGTTGGGCGGCAAAGTCGGCGCGGTCATATCGCTCGAAGAAGGAAACGCAGTCCGGGTCCAGCAGCTGGTTGCGAGCGCGGGCGCCGCGGCAAGCACGCCGACACCCGTGGAGCCGGGTTTGATTGAGGTGCAGGCCACCGTAGTGCTCCAGGCAGAACTGAATTGACGCATGCGCTTTCACCGGCCTCCGCCGAACAGATGAATCAACTCAATCACCAGGATCGCCACGACCATGGCTTCGAGAACAAACGCCCGTGACTGATGAAACTCGTTCACCATGAATTCGTACAAGTCACCGGCGATGCGCAGCTTTTCATCCACCAGATTGCGGTAATCCGTCACTCCTACCTTGCTCGCCGCCACGCGATACGCCCGTGCGTAGAACATGTCGCTCAGGAATTTGATTGCGTTGTCGGTCCGCTCGGTCAGCTCGGTTACATCAAGCCGCATCGCGTTCAAGTGCCCGGCTTGACCCGCCATCTTCCACCCGCGCAGGATGCCTCCTCTGGTCTCCAGCATGCGGTACACGTCGCCCAGCACTCGCGTCAGCACGTCGTCATAATGACGAAACTCAAGCAACTGTGTGTTGGCGTATTCGAGCAACTCGATCGCGGGTGCGGCGCCCTCGGGCGTATCGTACACAAGGGCAGCGACCCAGCCGACAACCAGCAGGTCACCAGGATAGTAGGACATGCTGGACTGCAGCACTTCGTTACGCTCGGCTTCGGACAATGGAAGCAATTCGCCGCGAACGATCCGCGAGATCTGCTCGCCCCGCGTGGCGAGCATGACTGGGGCGGTCATGGGCTTACCCTGGTCATCCAGAGCCTGGTTCAGGTGAATGATGTAGTAATCTTCGTTGAGCCAAGCTTTATATGGTTGAACCAGAGCGGGCCGGGCCCGCTCGGCGTGCTTCCGGATCAGTTCCGAGGTGCGCGTCTCGATTTCGGGGGCGGAAATCCAGCGGCTCGAGAGCGCGACCAGCTCATCCCAATCGGCGGTGAAGCGAAGTTCCAGCTCGATGCTGATAACGCCGTAGTCGAAGTATTTGACGCGGATCTGGAGTTCGCCGGTCTCAGTCGAAACCGGGTCGGGGTATTCCACTACCGGAGGACGCTCGAAGCGAACGTACTCGGGCGCGGGGTGCTTGAAGCTCGGCTCGCGCCGTGGCGGTTCGGCCCGGATGAGGCCGCGCAGCTTGTCAAGCTGGATCTGCTCAGCTACGTCGTAAAGGACCAGAGCCCAGAACGAACCTCGCAGCGGCTGCATTCCTGTATTCTGACGCAACGCGGCAGACGGGTCTCGAGCCGCCAAATCTTACGAGGGAGCCTGTTCGCTGTCCAGCCAACGCATTTGCGCTTCGTCATAGCGTGTTCCGGCCACTGCGTTGGGAGCTATTGCGGCTTCGATCTGCGCCAGATCATCCTGCGCCAGCGCCAAGCCGAGCGCTTGCAAGGATTCGGTCAACTGATCACGCCGGCGCGCTCCGACCAAGGGAACGATGTCGGCGCCGCGCGACAAAACCCACGCGCGGTCGCGTTCTTGCCCGCCGCGACCGCGGCCAGGCTGTTCGCGAGTTTCTGGTTTTGCTCAAGATTCTCGCGACGAAAACGAGGGAGGCGTGCGCGGATATCCATTGGCGCGACCGGGCGGGAACCACTCAGCAAGCCGCGCGAAAGAACGCCGTATGCCGTCACGCCGATGCCCAGCTCGCGGACCGTGGGCAGGATCGCGGCTTCGATGCCGCGGCTGACAAGCGAATATTCAATCTGCAGAGCGGTGACCCGATGGACTGCGTGAGCCTTCCGAATGGTGGCCGGCGACGCTTCTGAAAGGCCGATGTGCCGGACGTACCCGGCCTTCACAAGATCGGCGATCGCACCAACGGTGTCTTCGATGGGAACGCGCGCGTCGACCCTGGAAGGTTGATAAAGGTCAATGTAGCTGGTGCCCAAGCGGCGCAGGCTGTAGGCCAGGAAGTTTTTGACCGCCTCGGGACGCGTATCCAGTCCGATAAAAGAGCCGTCCGGCCCGCGAAGCGCGCCAAATTTCACCGCGATGAAGACGTCCTTGCGGCGGCCTTCAAGGGCTCGCCGGATCAGCATTTCGTTGTGACCCGAGCCGTAGAAATCTCCGGTATCGAGTAGATTGATTCCGCGGTCGATGGCTGCCTGGATGGTCGCGATGCTCTCGGATTCCTCCGCCGGACCGTAGAAATCGGACATGCCCATACATCCGAGCCCGATCGCTGAGACGAGCGGGCCATTCTGTCCTAGCTGGCGTGTTTGCACGATCGGTTGCTCCAGGCGGGAGACGCGGACGATCGCCGGCGTGTTTCACCAGCCGAGCTTGTGGGGCGCTCTTGCAGGTGAAAAGCCGCCCCACATCTCTTATTGCATCAGAACCGGTATCCAAATCCCACAGAGGGTTCGGCGCGATGGGTGACGCGGTCCAGACCGTTCAGCGCAGGCGTGTCGAATGTCGGAGAGTTATAGACCAAGCCACGATATTCGGCGCGCATAAAGATATGCTTGCTGAGATTGAAGTCCGCGCCGGCGCCATACACGAATGCGGCGCGGGCTTGTGTACTTGCTCCTGGAACGTCATTGGGATCAAACACCAGTCCCCCGACGCCTGCCAGCGCGAACGGCGACCAACGTTTCAGCGGGAACCGCAGCACATAAGCGGCGGACGCTTCATGCGAAAAGCTGTTGACTCCGGCCAGGCCGCCGGCCAGTCCGTAGCTCTGAGTATTGAGAGCATAGCCGTAGTTCAGCTCGACGCCGTTGTGCTTGTCGAAGAAGAAGCGATAGCCGGCCAATACACCGCCGCTGTTGGTGGCACGCTGTTCAACACCGTTATTGACGGTGCTTTTTACGAAGCTGCCGAAGGCCTGGACGCTCGCCTCATTTTTGTAGACCGGATTCTCCTCCTGAGAAAACGCGGGTAGGGAAGCCAGGACGCCGCCCATAAGAACCGCAGCCATTGTTTTGTTGCGTAGCATGTTAGTGTCTCCTTTCAATTCTGAAATTCTCAACTCGACAAACCTGAAACGCATTTGGGGGACCGTACGTGAGTGCTTGATTTTGCTGGGAAAACCGGGGATGTGCCGAATCCGTGATGCCAACCTGTCGGGCAAGTGCCGAGATATCGGCGATTCCCGAACGGAAATGTGATAGATTGGTCCGCGCTGCGAGCGGCGGCGCACGAGGAGATCATGGTGAAACGTCTTTCCATTGGATTGTTCCTGCTGCTAGGCCCCGGTGTATTCGCGCAGCAGCCAGTGCCTGAAATCCCGTTCGACTCGGTTCCGAATTTACTCAAGCTTCCGCAGGACCTGTACCTGGGCGAAGCGTCGGGAGTCGCGGTGAACTCGAAGGGGCATATCTTCGTGTTCTCGCGCGGCAGTACGACGGGTCCGGCCTACGGCGCAACCGCCGCGCAACTACTCGAGTTCGGTCCCGACGGCAAGTACCTCCGCGAGATCGGCAAGAACCTGTATGCCTGGTCATTCGCGCATGCCGTGCGAGTGGACAAGGACGATAACATTTGGGCCATCGATAAAGGGTCGGACATGGTGATCAAGTTCAATCCCGAGGGCCGGGTGTCGATGGTGTTCGGCCGAAAGAAGGAAGCCTCTGACGAAAGCGGTCCGTGGACGCGCGCCACTCCACCGCGACCGGCGGTGGACGGGCAGTTCCGGCAGCCGACCGACGTGACATGGGATACGCAGGGCAATATCTTCGTGAGCGACGGTTACATCAACTCGCGCGTGGCCAAGTTCGACAAGAATGGCCGCTGGCTGAAGCAGTGGGGCGACCGCGGCGACAAGCCGGGCGAGTTCAACACCCCGCACAGCATCGCGGCGGACGCCAAGGGGAACATCTACGTTGCGGATCGCGGCAATCGCCGCATCCAGGTGTTCGATCCCGATGGAACCTTGCTTCGTGAAATCACCATTGACGTGCCGGTGCCTGCGGGTGTGCAGCCGTGGATGGGAAACCCGCCGAGTCCTGAGGCGGCCGCGAGGCAGAATGGCGCGCCCTGGGCTATCTGTATCACGCCGGGCCCCACGCAGTACCTGTACAGCTCCGATGCGTATCCGGGGCGCGTGTATAAGCTGTCGCTGGACGGAAAGGTATTGGGCGTCCTGGGCAGCACCGGCCGGCAGTTAAAGGAGTTCGGCTGGATTCACGAGATCGCGTGCCCGTCCGAGAACGTTATCTACGTCGCCGAAATATTGAACTGGCGGGTGCAGAAACTCCTTTTGCATCCTGAACGCCAGCAGCAGACCTCAGCCGCTAATCGTTAGAACCGCTCGGGGCGTCATATAAAGGGGTCTTGTACGAGGGTCCGGCTTTCGACGGTCTTTCCTCCGCGCATGGCGGGCTTGAAACGCCAGTTCCGGGCAGCGTCCCTGACGCGCGTATCGAGGTCGAATGCAAGGGGCGTTGGGAATTCAATGTTGGCGACGCCGCCTTGCCGGTCAACCGTCACAAGCACGACAACCTTCCCTCGAAACCGCGCATACCGGGCCTCGGGCGTGTACTCAACGGGATCGATACGCACCGGGCGCGGCGGACTCTCCTCGCCGACCTTGCGGCTGACAGGCTCGCTTCCGGTGTTCTGCGCCTGCGGAACTGCCTCCGGCCGGACCGCCGCTACATTTTGAGTATTTCCAAACGAAACGGCGCCCGGAAGAGACCCGAGCCATCCCACCATCGGTCTCGAAAAAAGAGCGATAAGCGAGACGCCGACCACGGCAATAACCCAGCGAGGATGCGAGCCGCCGGCCTTTATCGCCGTCTGTGCCACACCGGCAAGCTTCACGCCAATGCGGCCCGCGATCACTCTGCAACGCGATGCGGTGCGCGCGATGGTTTCAGAAACAGGAACGGACGGCCGCCGGGTGACCCGCGCCGCTGCCGCTCGCATTTGATCCAGGACCGCCGCTTGCCACCGTGGGTCCGGAGAAGTTGGTTCACGAGTCGCTAAGGCAGAATCCGCCACGAAACTCGGAACCAGGGCCGGGCTTACAGGTTGATATGGAATGATCTTTATCGGCTCCGATTCTGCCGCGCAGCCGAGTTCAGCTATCGTATCCCTGGTCAAGGGCACCCGCTCCGGCTGCGGCTCCGCTGGTTCAGGAGCTTTCGGGACGGAATCGGACGGCCGTTTGCCGTCCCACTCCAGCCGCATTTCCTCGCTGACATCCTCGAGCATCTGCATCGTAATTACAGGGCTTTTCGCCGCCGACGCGATCAACAGCAGGTTGTCGCAGACGGTGTTGATCAGACGCGGAATGCCCTGCGAGCGGACGTGGATTTCGGCCGCAACGTCCCGCGGAAATATCGTTTGGTTCGGCATCCCGGCCCTCTCAAGGCGCGTCGAGATGTACTCCAGGGTCTGGGCTTCATTGAACGGCTGCAGCGTGCATCGCAGCACGATCCGCTGCTTCAACTGACGCAGGTTCGGCGCGTCCAACTTCCGATTCAACTCAGGTTGTCCGGCGAGCACGACCTGCAACAGCTTGCCACGCCGGTCCTCGAGGTTTCCGAGCAGGCGTATCTCCTCAAGCACGCCCCACCCCAGGCTGTGCGCTTCATCGATAATCAGCGCCGTGGTTCGCCCGTCCCTGGACTGCTGCAGCAGCAACTCGTTAAGCGCGAACGTTACGTCCGTTTTCGAGGTTCCATCGCATCCCAAGTCAAAGCTGCGCGCGAGCGTCGCGAAAAACTGATCCACCTTGATCCGCGGATTAGACAGGAAAGCAAATTCGATGAATTGTTTCTTCAGGAAATCCCTGAGGCACTCGAGCATCATCGTCTTGCCGGTGCCTACCTCGCCAGTGAGCTGTATAAATCCGGACCGGTTTTGCACACCATAGATTAGTTTCGCCAGTGCTTCCTCGTGCTGTGTGCTCCGGTAGAGGAAAGCCGGATCGGTAGCCAGGCTGAATGGGTTCTCCCGCAAACCCCACAAATGACTATACATAAGTCAAAGCCTCACGGCGAGGCGAACTTCGATGAGAAACTCCTGTGATGTTGCTGATATAAAACATACCACAATCCTCCGCAGTTCTTTAGAGCAAGCGAGAGGCCACGGTACTAAGAGACGTGCACAATCGACTTCCGTGATGCAAAGCCCGCTGCTTCAATCGAGTGAGAGCATCGCGCTTCCACGAAGAAGCATCCTTGTTCTACACTGCCCCGGTACCAGAGCCAGCCTCAGGGCGTATTGGAGATGACGTTGGGCACGTTGCGCTGCCGCAGGAGGGCGTTGAATGCCGCCACCTCCTTCTCAACCAACAAGTTAAGCCGCTGCCGGTAAGTCGCCGACTGTTCCTTCAGCTCGTCATGCACCGCCACCTGTTGCGTGGTTGGCTGAAAATCTGAGCTCGAGACTTCGTCAGCGAGATAGCCGATCTTTTCGCTGAGTTTCGGCGACCATCGCACGCCATCCTGCCCTCTTCCGGTAGCTTTCATCTGAAAGAGGTTGTCTTCGATCTCGATGAGCTTGGAATTGAGCTGATCGGCTGACGAGCGGATTGCGGCCGCGTTCTCATTGCTGCCGAGTTCGGTTTTGAGGCTGGCGAGTTGGGCCCGGAGCGACTCGATCTGGTTCACGGCGTCAACGGTCCCATTCAACTCGACTGAAAGCGACGTAACCAACTTAGTCTGCGTCTGGATATCGCTTTCGGTGCCGTTCGAGTGCGGGTCCTTGAGCACATTCAGCTTCTGGCTGTATTCTTGTCCGTCGACGGTCAACTTGACCGTGTAGGTTTCGGGAGGAGCCAGTACCGCGATCCGCCGCTCGCCGGAATGCGGCCGCCAGCCCTCGGGTCCCACCGTAATTTCGGGCGCGTACTCCGGGCTGGTCCTGAGCCGCATTTGCTTGGTTTGTGTGAAACGGAGATCCCACCAGATGCGGTTGAGGCCGGCCTGCTTGGGGCCGGTCAGCGTCCTCACTGTCTTTCCGGCCGCGTCCTGGATGACGAGGTTAACGTCGCCCTTCGGAACCGATTTCAAATAGTAGTTGAGCGAGGCGCCGTAGGGCGGATTCTGTCCCGCGGTGGGATCGTAGGGTACTGTCTCCGGCTGGGTGGTGAACCGGAACCGGTATGCGTCGCGCGGCGGGAACAGGTCGGCGCTCGCTTCCAGCGTCTGCGCCGTC
>QHXU01000532.1:0-979 GCA_003223065.1 Acidobacteriota bacterium
CTTCGAGCGCTCGGCGCCTCGCAGAGATGCGGGGCGCCTGAGTGCAGATCACGGCAAATCGCGGCAAGAGATGCAACCCGGGCGCAACCAAGTTCTCCGGATCTCGGACATCAGGGCGCACGCTGCACCACACCTCCATGAATCTGGCCGGATGCTGGATTCCTCTTCGACACGCGTGCGCGTCTCAAGGGCCGTCCAGCCGGAACCCACGCAGCGTAGCCGGACCTCGGCGACGGGCTCACGCCGCGAAAAGCGGCCTGCCGAGGCTCACTCACGCCGGCAGCCGCGATCTTGCGCAGGAGGCGGCGCGGCGCTACTTTTGCTGCCTCTCGTGCCGTAGCATGGCCCCGAGGATAACAGGCCAAGGCTGCCGCGTGAGGCACCACGTAGCACGCGCTGCCGTGGAAGTGTTCTCGGTGCGATACACCGATACCGTCGCGTCGCCGCCTCGGGTTCTGAATTTACCCCTGTCGATCCCTGGAAATCGGGCGGCGCGTCGGACGCGAGAGTCCGAGACGGCTTCACCGAACGCGACGCGCAGGGAGACTTCGCGTCTCTGGGCCTCAGCCGGTGACCGGTACCTAATAACAGACGTGGCGTCGCCATTCGTGCCCAACGACTCGGCCGCCGGCCCAAGATTCGTATGGCCTCCAAACGCCGTCCAGATCGTGGTGCAAATAGATGCGGTATCCGCAACCACGGCACGATTTGAGGTATCCACGGCATCGGAGGCTCGAGCCAGGGGTCAGGTCGCTTGCGACCGCGGCGTCGGCGATGTGTTCGGCTAATTTGTTATTACTGGGCGCGAGGGCAGAGGCGCTTGGCTCAACGTGCCGAAGGTCCGGACGTGAGTGAGACCGTGTCGCTCACGGGCGGCTTGGTGCTCAGATCAACCCCGCCTGAAAGGATCCACGCAACGGGTTTGTTGCGCTAGATGCCAGTCGATTTGTGCAGGAAGATTGCGTAGCTGCTTCTCGAG
>QHXU01000532.1:1027-2777 GCA_003223065.1 Acidobacteriota bacterium
CTTTCCGCGCTTGTCGAACCTTCGACCCCAGCGGCCGCCGTGCGCCTTGAACGACGTCGAAATCAGCTCCAGCACGCCGTCATCGCGGGGTTCCGACTGCCGGATTATTGCGGTGAGCACAGCGGAGACGTCGGGGTACGCCCTCACAAGTCGTGAGGCCTTCTTGAGGGCGCGCAGCCTTTGCGGATCCGGAGTGCGTTCGCGGCGAACCGCATCAAGTACAGAGAGCCACTCCATGACGTAGTCGGGGACACCGACTTCCTCGAGCGTCTTGTAGCAGAGCGAGGCGAGATAACTTACGGCGTGATCCAACCAGGGGACGTCGGGATGCTTCTGCTCAAGCCACGGCCGAAGGGTTTCCTCCAGGGAATCGAGGCGGGCCAGCGGGTCGTCCCAGCTATAAGCGTCCTCGTCGAGATGAAACTGACGGTGAAGTTCATCGATCAACGCACGGCCGTCGGGTCCGAGGCAGGGACGCGGATCGCGTATCCATCGATCGTCGGGGCCCGCCTCCCGGCCGATTTGCTCATATATCCATCGAGTTGCGCTGGTCGCAAACGCAAATCCAGCGCAGCGTGTTTCGCCACAAGCTGGCGGCGGCTCCATCGGCCCGAGACTCACGCGCGGACGAACTGCTCGACCGACATCGCGAACCCGGCCTGTTTGATGATCCGCCATCGAGACGTCTAACGATCGCATCGGCGGGTCAACCCCCACCTTTCCGCGGTCTGACGACAATAAAGACGCGGTGATACACGCCATTGCCCTATCTCAAAAAGCGCGGAAAGAGCGCCGATTTCGTGCTTATTTCTGGGCAATGGACGTCTCGGGGAAGGCCGGACCCTCTCACTACCTCGGAGCACTCCGGGGCTGCGGCGAAGCCAACAGCGCCGCCGGTACCGGGCACCGCACGGAGTGCTCATTCAAGGTGTTCATGGCCGACCGGGTCAACCCAGTACGGGGCCTGTCCGACGACGGCGCCGTGATGAACGTCCTCTCGAATCCACCGGCCGACTGGTCGGGCTCGAACCAAGTCGTACTGCCTCTGCTCGCACACCTGCGCACCGCGTCGTGAAATCTATCGGCCGCGCGAAGCCCCACGCGGCGCAGTGGTCGCGGCCGATGCTGGCGAGGCCTGCCACAGCAACAGCTCTCGCGTCGTCGTCGCAGCCTGGAGTTGGAGGGTGCGATCCAAGAATGCAGCATAAAGATCCGTGATTTCGGCCCCGCGGACGTCATTTTTCATTCGATGCAGGTGCGCATCGCAACCTTTGTCGGGCTTTACCGTCCAGACGGCCTCTGCAGAACCGGCAACGCCCGTTGTGGGAAGATCCACATGAACACGCGTAGAATACAAACGAAGCGGAGATTGATTCATCCGGATGCAACACCTGATCTTCTCTGAAGACTTCACCCGCGGCCACCAACAAGCGCTTTGCTATCATCCAGTTTGGAAAATGCGCCTTCGCTGCTCGGCTCGTGCTGATTGATGGCCTTCGTTGCGGCGTCTTGCCAATCCTTGCTCCCCTCGCGTGTGAGAATCGCAAGCCCCTGTGCATGCCAGCAACTCGTCAGGAGATAGAGGTCGCGTTTGCTCGGATTCTTTGCCGTCACTATCAGGTGGATTGCTTCGAAATGCTTCTCGCCGTCACCACCGCTTGCGCGCCTGAAGCCGGCCTCTGTCACGGTCACGTCCGTGGTGAGATTGATCGGCGCCGCTTTCGGGGCCCAAATTTCTTTGACGGCAAAT
>QHXU01000311.1:0-5654 GCA_003223065.1 Acidobacteriota bacterium
CGGAGTAGAGGATTTTCGACCCATCCGCCGTCAGGTGGGGCGTATTCACGCAATAGAAAAAACAGGCAGGACAAATCGCCAGCGGCTGGATGCACCCCTCATTGTCTTTCACGACCGCCCTGTCCGCGCCCGACGAAACATCGACCACGTGGACCTGCTCGCCGTCTCCGGGAACCAGCATCGTATACGCCAATCGCGAGCCATCCGGAGAAAGGGCAACAGCATTGGCGCCGGTGTTGGACTGGTTCCCGAAATTGGTCAAGCGCTTGAGATTCGAACCATCGAACGCCGCCACATAAACATCCGCGCTCCCGGATGGGATCGAGGAGGCGAACGCCACACGCTGGCCGGACGCGTCGATCGCCGGCGCCGTGATCGTCGTCGTCCCCAGCGCGATCGGTATGGATTGCGCGAGCAGGCGCACGGACACCAGCAGAACTAATGCCGAAAACAGCGGAGCGCGATAAATAATCATAAGCCCGGCGCTGTTTGTATGATCGCGCCAGTGTGCCTTCCGGGCAAGCCGTTGGGCTATCATGTCACTCGGATGCACGTCGATTGGGTGCGCCGCTACTGCATGTCGATGCCACACGCCACGGAGTCCGCGCAGTGGGGCGACGACCTCGTGTTCAAAATCGGCGGCAAGATGTTCGCGGTAGTTGTGTTGGAACCGGCGAAGGTCTGGATATCGTTCAAATGTTCGCCCGAAGAGTTCGCCGAATTGATCGAACGTCCCGGCATCATCCCCGCGCCGTACTCTGCGCGTTTTCACTGGATCGCGCTCGAGACTGAAGACGCCCTGACCGTAACCGAACTCAAGCAGCTCTTGCGCCGCTCCTACGGCCTTGTGCTTGAGAAGCTCCCCCGGAAGAGCCGCGCCGCGCTCGACAACACGACCCTACCGGGCGTGCCGAACGCCCGGTCCCCTCGCAAAGCTTGACATCGGTGGCGGAGGTGGCGGAGCCGGCTCCGGCGGCGGCTTCTTCGGGCGCGCGTCCAGCCGCGTCAGAATCATCTCCTCTTTCGCGCGGTGGAACTTCGGAGTGCCGGGCGTGACACCCGTCGCCGCCACCAATTCGTCGGTAATCTCGAGAGATGCAGGCAGGTACTTCTGGAAGTAGTTCCGGATACGATCCTGCACGATGCGCTGGGTGGAATACACCACCAGGTAGAGCACCAGTTCGCCCGGCGCCTTCACCAGCACCTGGTAGAGATGGGAGGGCTTTTGCAACTTCGGACTCTTCAGTTCGCGCTCGAGCTTCTTCGACGCGCCCTCAAGTCTCTGCCAGGCGCTGACCTCCTGCTTGGTCAATGCGGCCGTCTTGATGAGCGCCGAGCGCTCCTTGGGATTCAATTTCTCCATCAACACGGTCAGGAACAGCGGCATGCTGTTCATTCGCAGATCGACTCCGAAGGGCGCGAGCTGGCGCGCTTTTTGCAACTTGGCGAAGTTCTGGAGGTTGAGTTTGGGTCCCACCAGAGCGGGCGAATAAAGCTGGATCAGCTTCTCTTCTTCGAATGCACGCATCAGATCGCCGGCGCTCGGCTCGTTCGCCATGTGGCGCAGCTCTCTTCCCAGCGCTTCCGGCCCGATGCGGCTCAGCATATCGGCCTCGCGCGCATTCTCATACTGCGAACGCGTACGCTCATCGATTGTGTAGCCCAGGCGCACTTTGAAGCGAATCAAGCGCAGCATCCGTGAAGGATCGTCATAAAAGGAGTAATTGTGGATCGTGCGCAACTCCTTGCGCTCGATGTCCCCGACTCCGTTCGTGGGATCGATCGGCAGCCCCAGCGACGCGCGATTGAGCGACAGTGCGACGGCGTTGACCGTAAAATCGCGGCATCGAAGGTCTTCGTGAATCGTCGCGGGCGTTACCTGCGGCCGTCCTCCCGATTTCGGAAATTTTTCCGACCGCGCCATCGCCACCTCCGCGGTAACGCCGTCCGGAAACCGCATCTCGGCCGATTTGTGAAGATCGTCCGTTGAGAGAATCACAGCCCCGTGCTTCTGCGCCGCCGCCTTGGCCAGCTTCAGGGCGTTGCCTTCCACGGTGAAATCGAGGTCGCGCACCGGAAAACCGCCCAGCATGTCGCGAAGCGCTCCGCCGGTCAGAAATAGGTTGGTGCCGGCTTGAGCGGCGAGCTCCTGCAATTCGCCGACCACACGGAACTGTTCCGCGCTCAGGTGGCTTTCCAGCATGAACATGTAATCGCTCATCGCTATTCGCCCTCACCCCTTCGGACCGCGCCGAACCTTAACCGTTTCATGCGCGCGGATGATGTTCGTCGACGACCTGGCGAAGGCGCCGCCGTGCCACGTGCGTATACACTTGGGTCGTCGAGATGTCGGCGTGCCCCAGCATGATTTGCACGCTGCGCAGGTCAGCACCGCCCTCCACTAGATGCGTGGCGAAGCTGTGCCGTACCACGTGCGGCGTCAGGTTGTGAAATATGCCAACTTGGCGGCCGTAGCCGGCCAGCAGTTTCCAGAATGCCTGCCTGGTCATCGCCGACCCGCGCGCCGTCACGAACATGAATCGGCTCGCACGGCCCTTGAGCAATCGCGGGCGCCCGTCGCCCAGATACCGGTCGAGCGTCTCCCCAGCCGATTCGCCAAACGGAACCACCCGTTGCTTGTTGCCCTTGCCGATTACGCGCAGCACCCCCAACTCGCGCTCCACCGCCGAAAGCTCCAGCCGGCACAGCTCCGTGACACGGAGGCCGGTCGCATAAAGCAGCTCGAGCATCGCCCGGTCTCTTAGCCCGGTCGGCTTGTCCGGCGGGGGCGCCGCCAGGAGCCTTTCCACTTCCTCCCGGTTCAGGTATTTGGGCAAAGTCGTCCACTGGCGCGGCAGCGCGAGGAATTCGGTCGGGTCCCGCTTGATTTCCCCCTCCCGTGTCAGAAATCCATAAAAGTTGCGCAGGGTCGTGATGTGCCTTGCGATCGATCGGGCCGACAATCCTGCCCGGTACATGGACTGCACGTAACTTGCGAGATGTTCTGGCCCCGCATCCTTGTCGGGTACCGGCAACTCGAGGCTAAATCTCTGTAGATCTAATAGATAGGAGTGAAGCGAGTTTCGCGCCAGCCCCTTCTCTACCCGGCAAAAATCGAGAAAAGACTTCATCGCTAGAGTGAGTGGCCCCCGGGAAGGCGCCGTCGCCCGCATTGAGCCAATGATACAATACTTGCGAAATTGTTTAAAAGCAAATCCACGAAAAAGAGACGGCTAAGTGTCTGCAACGACCAATAAAAGAGTCCTGGTCGCCCGGTTCGACCGGGCCACGCTGCAGGGATTCGTCCAGACGCCGGCCAGCTTCGGCGCCGAGGCGGTCGAATTGCTGACCTTGGACGGAAGTCTGATCCAGGTTCCATACTCCGAGACAAAAGCCGTTTGTTTTGTTAGGGATTTCGAAAGCGGCGAGACCTGGCACCAACATCCCGCTTTCGCCACTCGGCCAAAAACTCCCGGGCTCTGGGTGCGCCTTCGCTTCCGCGACGGCGACTCGCTGGAAGGCATGCTGGCCAACAATCTGATGCAGATCGAGCCCTCCGGCTTCAGTATCATACCTCCCGATCCGACCTTCCACAACCAGCGGATCTTCGTCCCCAGGGCGGCTTTGAGCGACGTCCAGGTCCTGGGAGTCGTTGGGACCCCGCTGCGCCGGTCGGTGGACAAGAAGCCGGCCAAAAAGGAGGACCAATTGGAAATGTTCGAGGGGAGCGGCGAGAGTTCCGGCTAAAGCGGCTGCTGCTGTGTCATGCAGTGCAGAGTCCCCAGGCCCAGCACAAGGTCGCGGCACGGAGTGCCGATCACCCGGCGATCCGGAAACAGCCTGGCGAGCGTGTTAAGCGCCACCCGATCGTTGGGATCGGCGAAAACCGGCACAAAAACAGCGGTGTTGGCGACATAAAAATTCGCATAGCTGGCCGGCAACCGCTGGCCGTCGAAGTAGACGGGCTCCGGCATCGGCAGAGTGGCGATGCGGCAGTCGCGCCGCGCCCGAAGCCGCGCCAGATTCTCTTTCAGCGGCTCGTGGTTCGCGTCGGACCGGTCGGGTTCGAAGGCCGTGACGATCGTATCCCGTGAGGTGAACCTCGCTACGTCGTCAATGTGGCCGTGCGTATCGTCGCCCGCAATGCCCCGGCCTAGCCAGATGACCTCGGTCGCGCCGAGATAATCCCTCAAGGCGCGTTCGATATCTCCGCGGGAGAGGGCGGGATTGCGTGCCTGCACCTCTGAGAGCAAACACTCTTCGGTGGTGAGCAGCTTCCCCGCCCCGTTCACATCAATGCTGCCGCCTTCGAGCACCAGGCCCGTCTCCCAGCGGCGCATTCGCAGCTTTCGCGCGATGGCCGCGGGAACGGCGTTGTCCTTGCGCCAGTTATCGTATTTCGCCCAGCCATTGAACCGCCAGTGTGTCGCGGCGACTTCGCCGGTTTTGCTCTTCACGAACAGCGGGCCGTAGTCGCGCGTCCAGCTGCGGTTGGTCGCGTGGTGGAAGAACTCGACCGCGGCCAGATCCGCGTGGCACTTTCGCAGAATGCGGCGGGCGCTTTGTTCCGCCTCCGCGTCGTCGACTAGAATGCGTACCCGTTCGCCATGCGCCAGTTGCCGCACGATCTCGCCATAAATCCAGGGAATCGGAGCGAACTTTCCCGGCCAATCCGATTTCTCATGCGGCCATGCGAGCCAGGTGGCTTCGTGCGCCTCCCATTCGGCGGGCATCCGGAAGCCCAGCCGGCGGGGCGGAATTGTCCCGCTCATTTATCAAGCCAGCGATTGAGAATGGGACCGTAGGCGTCGATACGGCGGTCGCGCAGGAACGGCCAGTTCCGCCGCACCTCTTCCATCCGCCTTGGGTCGCATTCCACCACCAGGGTCTCTTCAGCGCTCGCGGAGGCTTGCCCTATGATTTGTCCGAATGGATCGGCGACGAAAGAAGATCCCCAGAACTCCAGGCCCTTCTCCGGTGGACCTTCGTAGCCTACGCGATTCACCGCTGCGACGTAAATTCCGTTGGCAATGGCGTGGCCGCGCTGAATGGTCCGCCACGCATCGAGCTGAGCCTCGCCGAACTCCGCTTTCTCGGCAGGATGCCAGCCGATCGCCGTTGGATAGAAGAGAATGTTCGCGCCGGAGAGCGACGATAGCCGGGCGCCTTCCGGATACCATTGGTCCCAGCACACCAGCACCCCCACTCGGCCGAACGGCGTGTCGAAATTCGGAAACCCGAGGTCGCCGGGCGTGAAGTAGAACTTTTCAAAATAGAGAGGATCGTCGGGGATGTGCATCTTACGATACAGCCCCGCGATCTCCCCATCCGCGCCGATCACGGCGGCCGTGTTGTGATAAAGGCCGGCCGCGCGGCGCTCGAACAGCGAGGCAATGATCACCACACCCAGCTCCCGCGCCAACTCGCCGAGCGCCTCCGTGGATGGTCCTGGAATCGGTTCCGCCAGCGCGAATAACTCGTGCTTCTCTTCCCGGCAGAAATATTGGGACCGGAACAGCTCCTGCAGGCAGATGATTTGTGCGCCGCGGGCCGCGGCCTCGCGGATCCTCCACAGGGCTTTGGCGAAGTTCTCGTTCGGGTCGAGCGCGCAACTCATCTGCACCAGCCCGGCCCGGAACTTCTCCGCCGACAGC
>QHXU01000311.1:5675-10072 GCA_003223065.1 Acidobacteriota bacterium
CGAGGGTAGCGGGAATCGGCTAGTGGGAAATGGATTCGATGGAGCTATAATCCCGTCATGCGCTGGTCAATCGCTTTTCTCGCGGTCTCCTTGCTTTCCGCCGCCGATGTCGTCCAGGAAGGCAAGCGCTGGTGGTCGCATATTCAAGTGCTGGCGGACGACAAGATGGAGGGCCGCAATACCGGCAGTGCGGGCCATCGCAAGGCCGCGCGGTACGTGGCAGGAGAGTTCGAGCGCAACGGGCTTAAAGCCGCCGGAACGTCAGGCTACTTTCAGCCCGTCAAATTCAACGTGACCGGGATCGCCGAGGACTCCTCCAGCCTGGCGATTGTCCGCAAAGGCAGGGAGACCCCGCTCAAGCTCGGCGACGACGCGGTCATAAGTGTGCGCTACGGGCTGGCGGAGCGAGTGGACGCGCCCGCGGTCTTCACCGGTCACGGCCTGGTGATCCCGGAAAAAGGCATCGACGATTTCGCCGGACTGGATCTGAAGGGCAAGATCGTGGTCTACCTTACCGGGGGGCCGCCTTCCGTGCCAAGCGCGCTAAAGGCGCATTACTCCTCGCGCGGCGAGCGCTGGAAGGCGATCCAGAAAACCGGAGCCATTGGGATCGCCGAGATCCCCAATCCGAAGTCGATGGACATCCCCTGGGGCCGCGCCACGTTGGCGCGCCTGAACCCCACCATGAGTGTGGCCGACGAAAAACTGGAAGAGATCCACGGCATGCAGTTTAGCGTGCGGATCAACCCGGACCATGCCGAAAAAATCTTGACAGGCTCCGGGCATACGTTCTCCGAACTGCTGGCTCTCGCCGATGCGGGCAAACCTCTGCCGAAGTTTCCGCTGAACCTGAATTTCCGGGCCCGCGTGGTGATCAAGACATCGCAAGTCGAATCGCAGAACGTGATCGGCCTGCTCCCGGGAAGCGATGCGAAGCTCAAGGATGAGTACGTGGTCTTCACGGCGCACCTGGATCACGTGGGCATTGGCCAGCCAATCAATGGCGACAGGATTTACAACGGCGCGATGGACGACGCCTCGGGCGTGGCCTCATTGATCGAGATCGCGACTATGGTTAAGGAGCAAAAGATCACGCCCAAGCGCAGCCTCCTTTTCGTCGCCGTCACCGGCGAGGAGAAGGGGCTGCAAGGGTCGCGCTACTTCGCCAACTATCCGACGGTGCCCAGGCAGAATATCGTTGCCGACATCAACATGGACATGTTCCTGCCGTTGTTTCCGCTGAAGTATCTGGAGGTGCAGGGGCTCGATGAGTCGACGCTCGGAAACGACGTCCGTGCCGCCTGCGAGAAAGCCGGTGTGGCCGTGCAAGCCGATAAGGAGCCCGACCGGAACCTGTTCATCCGGAGCGATCAGTACAGCTTCATCCGGGAGGGCGTGCCCGCGCTGGCCTTCAAGTTCGGATACGAAAAAGGCACGCCAGAGGAGAAGGTCGCCAAGGAGTGGCTGAAGAACAGGTATCACGCTCCCTCCGACGATCTGAACCAGCCCGTCGATGCAACCGCGGCGGCGCAGTTCAACCGCCTCATCCTCGATCTCGGCCAACGCGTGGCCAACGCGAAGGACCGCCCTCATTGGAACTCGAACAGCTTTTTCCGCCGCTTCGCAAAGGGCAGCGGCTGATCCTCCACGTTAGCCACGGGTAGAGTGCAGGCCCGATAATGGTAGTGTGCGGGCGGAGACGGTAAAGGCGATCGCGCGGGAATGTGGATTTGAGCTTGCCGGAATCGCCTCCGCCGGTCCGCCGGAGGATTTCGCGCGCTATTCGGCATGGCTCGAACAAGGCATGGCCGGTGAGATGCGGTATCTTACCGATCGCCGCGCTGAAGTTCGCCGCGACGTCCGCAACCTCCTCCCGAGTGCGCGATCTGTGATCTGCCTCGGAAAACTGTACAACTACCCAACGGCTTCTCCGGCGCCCGGGCACGCGAAAATTTCACGCTACGCCTGGGGCCAAGACTATCACGGCGTTCTGCGCGCGGGTCTCGAACGGCTGGTGAAGCGCCTCGAAGCCATCCAACCGTTCGAGTCGAAGATCTGCGTCGATACCGCCCCTCTGCTGGAGCGGACGTTTGCCCGCCTTTCCGGCCTAGGCTGGATCGGAAGGAATACATGTTTGATCAACGAGCCTCTCGGATCGTGGTTCTTTCTCGGCGAAATCATCACATCGCTCGAACTGGAGCCCGATACGCCGCCGCCGGACCGGTGCGGCGCCTGCACCCGCTGCATCGATGCATGCCCCACCAGCGCCATCGTACCGAGCGGCGGCGGCTGGGCGCTTGACGCGCGGCGCTGCATCGCGTATTTCACCATCGAGCTGCGCGGGACCATCCCGGAAGAGTTTCGCGCCGCCATCGGAGCGCACGTTTTCGGCTGCGACATCTGCCAGGACGTTTGTCCGTGGAACTCACGCGCGCCGGTGGCGGAAGCGTGCGGCGATGGACAATACGCGCCGCCGCTTGAAAGATTTGCGCACCTTTCTGAAGATGAGTTTCGTCTAATGTTTATGAACAGCCCCTTGGCTCGGCCCAGGTATACCGGTTTTCTGCGCAACGTGGCCGTGGCAATGGGGAACAGCGGGCTCGAGCGGTTTCGGGAACCGCTCGAATCTTTGGCCGGCCACCCCGATCCGATGGTGGCCGAACACGCCCGCTGGGCCTTGGAACGCTTGAACGAATGCGCTCACCAGTAGCATGGTTGATGTTGGTTCCGCTCGTCGCCTCGTGGGCCGCGGACGTCCAACCGGGCGATCCCCTGGCTGAGCCCGGCTTCCAGCACTTCTATAATCTCGAATACGATGAGGCGCTCGCCGCGTTCACGGCCGAAGCTGCCAAGAACCCTTCCCGCCCGGACGTTTATAACCACATCGCTCAGACCATCGTGTTTCGCGATATGTACCGCTCGGGCGCGCTCGAGAGCGAATTGGTCACTAGCACCAACCCTTTTCTACGCCGCCCGAAGCTGAATCCGGGCGCCGCCGAGCAGAAAGAGTTTTGGGACGCGATAGGGCGCGCCATGCAACTCGCCGGTGACCGGCTAAAGCAGAACCCCAATGATGTCGGCGCGCTTTACGCGATGGGCGTCAGCTACGGTCTCCGCGCAAACTACAACTTCCTGGTGAGGAAAGCTTGGCTCGATGCGTTGAGCGACGCGACTTCCGCTCGAAAAATGCACAACAAGATTACCGAGCTGGACCCCAACTTCGTCGACGCCAGGCTCGTCCAGGGGCTGCACGATTACGTGGTCGGCAGCCTGCCGTTCGGCTGGAAGTTCCTCGGATTTCTCGCGGGATACCGTGGCGACCGGGAACAAGGAATCCGCACTCTGAAACTTGTGGCCGAAAAGGGCCGCATCAACCGCGTGGATGCAGCGGTGCTGCTCAGCGCCATCCTGCGGCGTGAAAAACGGGCGGGCGAGGCGGTCTCGCTGCTCAACGATCTCTCGCAGCGTTTCCCGCGCAATTTTCTGGTGCGGCTCGAGCTGGCGCAGATGTACGGCGATCTCGGCGACAAGACAAAAGCCCTGGCGGTGATCGATCAGGTGGACCAGCTCAAGCGCGCGAATGCACCCGGATACCAAAAACTACCGGCGGAAAAGATCCGTTACGTCCGTGGAAACCTGCTGTTCTGGTACAACGATCTGGACCGCGCGCTCGAGGACATGAAGGCGGTCACGGCCAAAACGAATGAGCTCGACCTGACCACTGGCGTGTATTCATGGATGCGCCTGGGCCAGATTTACGATCTCCAGGGTCAGCGGCAACTGGCGCTTGCGGCTTATCAGCAAGCCGTCCAGATCGCGCCGGGCTCGGAGGCGGCGGCCGAAGCCAGGCGCTACATGTCGTCGCGTTACCGCCGCTGAGCCTACGATCTGCAAAGCGGGTTCTTGCATAGCCGGCTTCGAATCCGCTTCACAATAGTAAGCTCGAACTCGGAGGAATGGGTGAGCGGTTGAAACCGGCGGTCTTGAAAACCGTTAGCGGGGTGACTCGCTCGGGGGTTCGAATCCCTCTTCCTCCGCCAGGTTTTCAGTGAGTTGCGCATTCTCGCGGTGCTCCGAAAAATGGCCGAAATCGCCCCTAGCTAATCCCGCCGGTTCAGGCCGGTTTACCCTTGGGATTCTGTTGGCTGTCGTTCACTAACCACCTTGGGATGGATCCCGTTGACGAGAAGCTGTGTCGCGTGACTGTGGCGTAGATCATGAAGGCGGCCCCAGATGCCTTATGGAGCCGGTGGAAGCCTGAGAAGAAGGAAGCGGTGCCTCCCACGCTTCCGCTTTTTGACTCCTACAGCTGCAAGGCGAGTACGCTCAGTACCAGACTTTTTCCCAGTTGATTCACTTTAGCGAACGTTACTTAAATTAATTGAATCCCTTTTGAC
>QHXU01000312.1 GCA_003223065.1 Acidobacteriota bacterium
TTTCATCAAGAACAATCGCTTCGTGAGCTCCCGCCGTTTGACACCAGGCCCCTTGTAAACGCGCTAAATCTGTGTTGCATGAACAACAGCAGTACACTGGAATTTAGCGCACTACCCGGCACCCCCTGTTACCCTTCAAACCTATGCTCAATCCGGCTATCTTTCGCGAATACGACATCCGTGGTGTCGCGGACACGGAACTCGCCAGCCCCGGCGTGGTCGAACTGGGACGCGGGCTTGGCACCTTCTTGCAGCGCCAGAGCGGTCGGCGGATCGGCCTGGCGTGTGACTGCCGGCTGAGTTCCCCGCGCCTCCGTGACGCGTTGCTCGAAGGCCTCCTCGCCTCCGGCTGTGAAGTCACCGACGTCGGCGTCGTTCCGACACCGCTCCTCTATTACTCGGCGGTGAAACTGCAGGCCGATGGCGCCGTCATGATCACCGGCAGTCACAATCCGAGCGAATTCAATGGGTTCAAGACGGTCTGCGGCACAGGCACCATCCACGGCGACCAGATCCAGCAGGTCCGCCGGCTGATCGAAACGCGCGATTTGGCAAGCGGGCAGGGCTCCCTGCACGTGACCGATATTGCCGCGCCTTACGTCGACGAGATCTCTCGCCAATTTCAGTTTGAGCGCCGCATCAAACTAGTCGCCGATGCCGGGAACGGCACCGCCGGCCCGGTCCTGCACCGCATTTTCGAAAGACTCAACTGCGAAGTCACCGAGCTGTTCTTTGAGATGGACGGCCGCTTCCCGAACCACCATCCCGATCCTACTGTTCCCAAGAACTTGATCCCCCTCCAGGACGCTGTGAAGGCGCAGCGCGCCGATTTCGGCATCGCCTTCGACGGCGACGGAGACCGCATCGGCGCGGTGGACGAAAATGGCGATGTGATCTACGGAGATATGCTCTTGCTGATCTTCGCCCGCGAAATCCTCACCCGCAAGCCCGGCGCGACGTTCATCGGCGAAGTGAAGTGCTCCCAGGTGCTCTACGACGAGCTGAAGCGATTGGGAGGCAACGCGGTCATGTATCGCACCGGCCATTCCCTGATCAAGGCCAAGATGAAGGAGGAGCATGCCGAGCTCGCCGGCGAAATGTCCGGCCATATGTTTTTCGCCGACCGCTACTTCGGCTTTGATGACGCGCTCTACGCAGCCTGCCGGTTGATCGAGATTGTTTCACGCAGCGGCAAACCGCTTTCGGCCCAGCTTGCCGGGTTGCCAAAGATGGTTTCCACGCCCGAGATTCGCGTGGACTGTCCGGATGAAACCAAGTTTCAAGTAGTCGAGCGCGTGGCGAATCACTTCCGCAAGACGCACAACGTGATCGGCATCGACGGGGTGCGGGTGCTCTTCGAACACGGCTGGGGACTCCTGCGGGCGTCCAACACGCAGCCCGTGCTGGTGCTGCGTTTTGAAGCGCAGAATAAAAAGCTGCTCGAGAACTACCAGAGAGAGGTCGAGACAGTTCTCGAGCAGGTTAAGGAAAAGGCCACCGTCTGATAAAACCGCGTTAAAGGCCGTCCTCCGAGGCGACCCTCCGCAAGCCAAGAATGCCACACCTGCGCGGGCCGTCCAATAGCAGAAAGGTTCATTTTTAGAGCGATTCGTACTATTACTCGTATTTCAAGGCCGTCATCGGATCAACACGGCTCGCCCGCCGCGCTGGCGTGAACGCCGCGAGCACAGCCACGGCCGTGAGGAGCGCGCCGGCGCCTGTCAACGTCGGCATATCGTAAGCGGGAACGCCGAAAAGAAAAGGGCGCAGAGAATAGCCGGCCCCCAGCGACAAAGGAACGCCCAGCAGCAGTCCTCCCGCAACCGAGACCAAAGCCTCCCCCAGCACCAGCCGCAGCACGGCCGGGCGTTGCGCGCCGAGTGCCAGCCGCACACCGATCTCTCGCGTCCGCCGCGCCACAGCGTGAGCAAGCGTACCGTAGAGCCCGACCGCGGCCAGCATCAGCGCGAGCGCGCCGAAACCTGAGGCCAAGGTCAGCAGCAGCCGCTCGCGCGCCGTCGCCTGATCCACGCGGGCGCCGAGCGTGGTAACCCTCCGAACCATTAAGTACGGGCTCGTAGTGGTCAAAGCCGCCTCTGCCTGGCGAACCACTGCGGCATCCGTGCCAGGTTGAAGTCGCAGCGATACCGACGTGATCTTGAAGGGCGCTTGCGCGAGCGGCACCCACATCATAGGCTCCGCCTTGCGCTCTCGCAGGTCGTTATATTTCGAATCGCGGACAATGCCCACGATGGTGAATGGGCGCGAATCGTCGGCGTATGTCATGACGAACCTGCGGCCAAGCGCTTCTCCGCCATGGATCCGCTCGCGAACGAACGCTTCGTTCACTACGGCTGCACGCAGCGAGCCTTCGCGGTCCGCTTCGGTGATACCGCGGCCCCGCAGGATTTGCATGCCGGTCGTCTCGAAATAACGGGGCGAGATGTAGTCGAGCAAAGTGAAATGGCGATCCTCCGGATGGTCCGCCTCGTGCAGGTTCAGCCCGACGTAACTCCCTCCGAAGAGCCCGAGCCACGAGAGGCCGGCCGAGCGCACGCCGGCGAGCGCATTCAGGCGTTGATCCAGTGCCCGGTATTGGGCCGCCCGCCGCGCCTTCTGTTCGGGCGTGTCGACTTCGCCAAATCGCGCCGCCGGTTCCGTGTCACGGATGTCCATGAGCACGACATGATCGGTGTTGAAGCCGGGATCCACCGCCATCACGCGTAACATGGTCCGGAGCAACAAGCCGGACGACGTGACGAGCAGCAAGGATAATGCCAGCTGCGCCGCGACCAGCGCGCGGGCCAGCCGTTGGCCGGAGCGACTCCCGGTCGTCCGCCCGGCGCCCGCCATCACCATTTGCAGGCTTGCTCCGCTCAACCGCACGGCGGGAAGAACCCCGGCGAGCAGGGCGGCGAATATTGTCGCCGCGGCCGCAACACCCAGGACACGTTGATCCGGCGAAATGTCGAGCGCGACAGGCATATACGGAAGCGAAACGAGTTTCGCGAGCGCGGGCGTGCCGGCCAATGCGAGCGCCGCTCCCATGAATCCGCCACAAACGGCGAGAACCGCTCCCTCGATGACGAGCTGTCGCATCAGTCGCGCGCGGCCCGCGCCGAGCGCCGCCCGCGTGGCAAGTTCCGCGGTTCGCGCCGCCCCGCGCGCCAGCAACAGATTGGAGACGTTCACGGCCGCGATGAGCAGGACCACGCCCACTACCGCCAGCACCAGCGCAAGGGGCTGGCCAAACTGGCGGCGCAGCGCGTCGAGACCCTGCGCCCCGGGTGCAACAATCATCCTGAACTCACCGGGCTTCGGCGGCGCTCGCCCGGGACCGGGTGATGACGGTGGTTCGGCGGTCTCGATGCGCTGATAGAGCCCAGTCAGTTCCGTCTCGGCCTTCGCGATGGTGGTTTCAGGGCCAAGACGCCCCATCACTCCGGAGAAGAAAGCCATGCTGTGGCTGGCCAGCAGTTTTGGATCCGTGAGGGGCCGCAGCGGCGCCCAAAGGTCCGGCGCCCAACCTGGCTGGTGGCTGCGGAAGCCCGCAGGCGCCACACCCACGATCGTGCACTTCTTCTCGCGCACGCGTACTTCACGGCCCAACACGGCCGGATCGCGGTGGAAACGATCGGTCCAGAACGCATGGCTCATCACGGCGGCGCAATTGGCCGCCGAAACTTCGTCATCGGCGGCGGTGAGCAGCCGGCCAAGCGCCGGCGAAAGGCCCAGCACCTGAAAATAGTTGCCCGAAACCAGGCTGCCGCGGCGCACGTAAGCAGGCGCCGCGCGATCGAACGCAACCTTCAGATACGGCTCATCCGATACGGCGAAAATCGCGGCGAGCGACTGCTGGCTGCGGCGCAGCTCTTCAAAAAGCGGGTTGAAAAGCACATAGCGCTTTCCCTGAAGCTGCGGCTGCAATACCACCAGGCGTTCCGGGTCGGCGACGGGAAGCGGGCGCAGCACCACCGCGTTCAGCACGCTGAACACAGCCGTGGTCGCGCCGATGCCCAACGCCATCGACAGAATCGCGACCACCGTAAATCCAGGACTCTTCCGCATTCCGCGAAGAGCGTAGCGCGCATCCTGCGCTACCTGTTCGAGAGTCATCCATCCCCGCATCTCTCGCACCTCCTGCTTCTTGTTTACAACTTCATTCAAGTGTGAACGCAGCTCGCGTTACAAAAACCGTGTTGCCGAATGCGCGTCGTGCAGGATAGACGCCCTATCGGGACTTTCGTTAGCCGCCATTGCGGTCAACGATTCAGCGCGCGCCACACCGCATACCCGGCGACCGGAAACAATGTTGCCAGGCCGAACGCCGCATCGTACAGACGGAGGTCGAATAATCTTCCTACCACCGGCATCGCAATCGCAACCACAGCCGACCAGCTTCCCGCGCCCACGCCGGCAATCAGCCCGGAGTGGCGCGTCGAATAGTGGCTGGTCGCATAAGCCACCGCTCCGATGATAAACCCCGAGGTGACAAACATCGCGAAAAACAACATCGCGAGTGCGACCGGAAACGACCCGGCGCGGGGCACGGCAGCCAGCGGCAGGCTCAGACACGTCAAGACCAGAAACAGCCGGCGAACAGCCGGTATCGAAGCTCCGGCCCGGGTGAAGCGATCGGTGACCCATCCCCAAAAGAAATACCCGATTTCCCATCCGAGCGGCGGAATCCACAGAACTACGCCGATCTGGATCTGCGATTTGTGCAATACAACGTTCAGGTAAATCGCCGCCTGGTACAACACGAACGCCGCGGGAAACGCGCCGAGCGCATAAGCGGCAATGAACGCCCACACCCGCGCGTCGGCCCAGCGCGGATGGCCGCTCTCCACGCCGATTTCTTTCGGCCGGGCGAGGTCGGGACGCCGCGACAGCGCTGCCCACATCGCCAGCCACAGCGCTCCCACCGCTCCCGTAAACCAGAACGCTCCCTTCCAGCCCCACGCCGCCGCAACCGGCGTGACAACGATGGGCGTCACCAGCGCGCCGAAGGAACCGCCGCTGTAAGACAGAGCGATGCCGCGCGAGCGGAGTTCGGGTGGCAGCGTCTGGATCACTGTACGCAAGCTGCCTGGAAACGTCGCTCCTTCGCCGAACCCGAGCACCGTGCGCGCAGCCGCGAAACTCCGGAATCCGGTTGCGAAGGCATGCAAAGCCGACGCCACCGTCCACAGAGAGACCGCCGCGGTCATGCCGGCCCGCACTCCGATGCGATCCAGAATGCGGCCCCACAACGGATTCGCCAGCATGTAGGCGATCGAAAAAGCCGAAATGATGAAACCGTATTGCTCGTTGGTGAGGTGCGTATCGCGAAGGATAGAGGGCGCGAGCAGCGCCAGCGTGTTGCGATCGATGTAGCTGATCGTCGAGACCAGCATCATGGAGAAAGCGGGGAGCCAGCGCACGAAACAGTCAACTATAACAGGATCTCCGCCACTCGTCCGGAATTCTTCGCCGTTCGCCGGTTTTCGCGAGTTTCCAGCAGCCCTGTAACCTATGCTGCGAGCAGAGGTAATCACCACCATGAGAAGCAAAGCCTTGAAGCTCGCAATCGCCGGGGCGATCGCCTTCCTCATCGGACTTCTTTCCACCATCCGGAGCGCCCCCGCGCAGGAACCGGAGCGCTTCGACATGAAGGTCCGCACCGACTTCTTCGCCGGCTTCACCGGCGACAAGGAAGCTCTCGGGCGCGGCATGAAGGCCTGCGAGGATATGCTGGCAGTCAATCCGAAGCATGCCCAGGCGCTGGTCTGGCACGGAGGTGGCGTCCTTTATCAGGCCAGCGGGGCGTTTCAGACCGGCGATCAAACGAAGGGCCGGGAGCTCTGGGCGCGTGGTCTGCAAGAGATGCAGACAGCCGTCGATCTCGATCCCGGCAACGTTGCGGTGCGCATCCCGCGCGGCGCCGTGCTCCTGACCGCTACGCGTTACATGCCCACACTGGATATGGCGCGGCCGCTCATCGAAAAGGGTCTTTCCGATTACGAACGTACCTACGAGTTGCAGAAACCGTTCTTCCAAAACCTCGGTACGCACCCGCGCGGCGAATTGCTGTTCGGTCTCGCCGAGGGTTACAGCCGGCTCGGCGACGCGGAAAAGGCCCGCGGCTACTTCGAGCAGATCCGCGACGAACTGCCGGACACGGCTTACGCCAGGCGAGCGAATCTGTGGATGGAGACCAGGTCGCTGCCCCTGAATCAGACCGGCTGCGTCGGCTGCCACGCCGGCAAGTAGAAGTCCTTGACCGAAATTTCCAGCCCCTCCTACTATTTAATCGTTTGCGGCTAATCGCGCAGGCATTCTTGCCCGAGGTTCTTAGTCAATTCTTCGGAACACAAGCACCGCATTCAGTCCCCCGAACGCGAATGAATTCGAGAGCGCCCATTCGACCTGGGCCGTTCGCGCGGTGTTCGGAACCACATCAAGATCGCAGGCCGGATCGGGTTCGGTAAAGTTCGCGGTCGGGGGAATGATGCCGTCCCGCAGCGCGAGCACCGTGCCCGCCGCCTCCATCGCCCCCGCGGCAGCCAGCGCGTGCCCGTGCATGGATTTCGTCGAGCTGACCATCAGCTTCTCAGCGTGCGCTCCGAATACGGAACGGATCGCTTCGGCTTCGGTCGCGTCGTTCGATGGGGTGCCCGTGCCATGCGCGTTGATGTAACCGACCGCTTCCGGCGCGGCGGCCGCATCGGCCAGCGCCGCCCTCATCGCACGCGCGGGTCCTTCGGCGGTGGGTTGCGTGATGTGGTGCGCATCGGAGGACATGCCGAATCCCGCCAGTTCGCCCCATATCCGGGCGCCGCGGGCCTGCGCGCGGTCGAGCGGCTCCAGCACCAGCATTCCCGCGCCTTCGCCCAAAATCAGCCCCCGCCGGTCGCGCGAAAAAGGACGGCAGGTGTCGGGCGAGACGACGCGCATCGCCTCCCAAGCCTTCAGCAGTCCCAGCGAAAACGGAGCTTCACTCCCGCCCGCGATCGCCGCTTCCACCATCCCGCTGCGCACCATCCAGAACGCCAGCCCCAGAGCGTGATTCCCTGAGGAACATGCCGTCGAAATCGTGAACACCGGCCCCGTGATGCCGTAATCGAGCGAGATGCGGCTGGCTCCGGCGTTGGCCATCGCCTTGGGAATCGTCATCGGAGGAAAGCGCGTGTGGCCCAGCGCGTAAAGTCCGCGAAACTCATTGTCCTCCGTGGTCTGGCCGCCGACACACGATCCGGTCACCACTGCCGTCCGCTCTCCCATCCCGTTCCTGAATTCGGCGCCGGACCCCGCAATCGCTTCACGCGCCGCCACCACAGCAAACTGCGCAAAGCGGTCGAGCACCTCTGCGTCCTTGTCGTCGAAATAATCAACGGACTGGAAACCGGAAACCTCGGCGGCGTTCGGGAACCGCACCGCGCCCTTGGGAACAAGTTCCATCGGCCGGATCGCGCTCCGCCCCTCGATCAACCCCCGCCAGAATGCGTCGCGCGTCGGACCCAGCGCCGAGACTACACCGATGCCGGTGATCGCGACCCGCCGGTTCGAATTCATCTGGCTTCTTTGGCCGCGAGCAGTTTCTCGATCCCCTCGACCATTTCCCGCACCGAACGGATCTGCCGGGCCTCATCGTCCGGGATGTCTATATCGAACTCGCTTTCGAGTGCGAACAGAATGTTGATGCCGTCAAGCGAGTCGATCTTCAGCTCTTCGAACGTCTTGTGAATGGTCACCGACTCAGCGGGGATATGCTGTGTCTTGGCGATCACCGCGGCCACACGGGCGATCAGTTCGTCGGACATAGAATTTGGCTCACGGTCTCGAAATGATAGCCGCGCTTGTTCAGCAGCGGGACAACGGACTCGACCGCGCCGAGCGTGGCGCTGATGTCGGGCGAGCAATTCACTTCGCGTCCATCGTGCAGGCAGATGATGGCTCCATTGGCGGCGCGATTGAGCACCCGGCGGGCAATACGGGACGCGGGCCAGCGCCAGTCGCGGCCGATGATCGTCCACATGACGCCGAGCAGGCCCAGACGCTGCTGCGCATCGCGGAGCCCGAACCACCGGACTCCGTAAGGCGCGCGGAACAGGCGCGGCAATACGCCCGTGTTCGAATGAATTGTTTCCTGCGCCGTCGCCAGTTCCCGGTAAATGAATTCCCCGGAACAGAAATCGAAGCGCGGATGACTATCGCTGTGATTTCCGATTTCGTGCCCGGCGGCAGCGACCTCGCGCGCGATGCCGGGCAGCCGGCGGACATTTGCGCCGCACATGAAAAACGTGGCTTTGACGCCGTGTCTGGCCAGTTGCTCGAGCAGCGCCGGCGTGGACTCGCTCGGGCCGTCGTCGATCGTGAGAGCCAGCGCGGGCCGCGTGCGGTCGCCGTGATAGACGGAAGGCCCGAAAAACGTGGATGAGCGCCCCCGCACCGCATGGCCGAGGACCACCGCGCCGGCCACAACCCCCGTCGTAGCGCTGATCAGCGCACCGCCCGGCATGTTATTCATCATACGTCACCGCAATTTCCCGGCGAATTTCTTCCATCCTGTCAGGATCTTATCGGTTCTCGTTGCCGGCACACCGGTCCCGTCCGCGTACGCTTTGAGCGAGAGGTTGGCGCTCTCATCGGCCTCCAACCCACCAGTGCGCGGGAGCATCCTCGAGGCAACCCCGCGGCGCCGTCAGGATGATGAGCCTATGCCGCTGAGCGACCGGCGGTCCCTTCCGTTCAGGGTTACAGGGCGGTGGAGGCCTCCAAAATTAATAAGCAGGACACAGGAGCAAACAACCGAAAAACGACAGCTTAAACTACCCTCGTCCCACATCCCGCAACGCCCGTTCCGCCGCCACCACGCCCCGGTACTGCGCCTCCTCGAAAATTGAAAACCCGCTCAAGTCCGAGTTCGCGTAGAGCACCGGCCCGTTCAGCGACGCGAAATGGCGTCGTGTCTCGGAACCGAGGAACCCGGGCGCCGGACGCGCCATCGCGTGACCGATCCGCATCACATCGATGCGCGACACAGCGCTTCGAATATCCCGATGCGCGCGCGACAAATCGTGCAGGATCGCATCCCGCCAGTAACTCCATTCCTTTTCGAGCAGCAGGGTCCGCATTTCAGACGGCGGCCGGTCCGCCAGCGCCCAATAGAAAGTCCACACCGAGCGATCGATGTGCGAGCGCAGGCTCATGTGCGTGGCTACGACGTACCCGAGCGCCGGAGAATCGTAGATCACGTTGTCCCACGCGGTTTCC
>QHXU01000313.1 GCA_003223065.1 Acidobacteriota bacterium
GGTATTGGCGTTGAGCGCCTTGTCGCGATAGAACTCGAAGATGGTTCCATGGAAATCGTTGGTGCCCGACTTCGTAACCACGTTGATAATGCCGCCGCCGGCGCGCCCTACCTCTGCCGCATAGCTGTTAGCGCTCACCTGAAATTCCTGCACCGAGTCTTGACTGAAGCTGTACGGGTTCCGCCCCGTGCCCGCCCGGCCGGTGGACTGTCCGAAGAAAATGTTGTTTGAATCGGCGCCGTCCACCAGCACGCTATTCGAGGTGCCGCGCTGGCCCCCGAACGCCAGATCGCCTGTGCGCGTCGGATCGCGCACCACGCCCGGCGTCAGTCCCGTGAAGTCCAGGAAGTTGCGGCCATTGACCGGAAAATCCGCGACGGCCTTTTCGTTGACCACGCTACCGGTCTGCGAACGCGTGGTCTCCACCAGGCCAGCCTCTGAGCTTACATCAACCGTTTCAGTCGCCGTGCCGATCTCCAGCCGCGCGTCGAGCGTCGCGACGGCCCCGATCGCCAGCGCCATTCGCGCGCGCTTGGCCGTCTTGAAGCCCTGCGCTTCCACGCTTACGTCATAGTTTCCGACGGGAAGCGCTGGGAAGCTGAACAGGCCTGTGTCCGTGGTCGTGGTGCCGCGGGTGAAGCCGGTGGCCGTGTTCGTAGCAGTTACTTTGGCCCCGGCGATGGCCGCGCCGGAGGGATCGGTGATCGTTCCATTGAGCGTCGCGCTGCCGACTTCGGATTGGGCAAAGACCAGACCCGTAAGCAGAGTAGCGCTGAAAGCGAGAACAGCGATTTTCCTGAGCATAATGTCTCAGTTTAACCCGAGTCTCGCGGCGATGAAATTGGATTGCGTTCCGGCTGGAGCGGCGATTACCGCGCCGCGAGCAGCGCACGCAGGTGCCGCGCCCGCTCCGGCGAACGGAGTTGCCGCAGCGCCTTGGCTTCGATCTGCCGGATGCGCTCGCGCGTTACGTCGAACTCCTGTCCGATTTCCTCGAGCGTGTGCTCGCGCTCGCAGCCGATGCCGAAACGCAGACGAATCACCTTCTCCTCCTTGGGAGAAAGCGTCTTGAGGATGTTCGCCGTCTCGTCGCGAACGTTCGTGTCGATTACCGCGTCGACGGGCGAGCCGACCCAGCGATCCTCGATCAGATCACCGAGCGCGGATTCGCCGTCGCGGCCGACCGGCGTCTCAAGCGACACCGGATCTCGCGAGATCGTCTTCAGCTTCTGGACCTTCTCCACCGGAATATCCATCCGCCGGCTGATCTCGTCGTTGGTCGGCGCCCTGCCCAGCTCCTTTTCGAGCTCGCGCGTAGCGCGCAAGAACTTGTTCATGCTCTCGTTCATGTGAACGGGAATGCGGATTGTGCGGGATTGGTCCGCGATGGCGCGCGTGATGGCTTGCCGGATCCACCACGTGGCGTATGTGGAAAACTTGTAGCCGCGCCGGTACTCGAACTTGTCCGCTGCACGCATCAGGCCGATGTTGCCTTCCTGAATCAAATCCAGCAAGTGCAGCCCGCGGTTAACATACTTTTTGGCGACCGAAACCACCAGCCGGAGGTTGGCTTCCACCAGGTCCTTCTTGGCTCGCTCGGCTTCGATCTCGCCGTGACGGATCACGGCCGTGGTGTGACGCAGGTCGGGCAGAGTCGCGCCGGCCGTGTGCTCGCGCTTGCGGATTTCGCGGCGTAGCTCTCGCGCCTTCGCCTGGGCTGCCTGGCTGGACCGGCCTTCCAGCTTGCGCAACTCCTGATCCAGGTGCGAAAGCTCCTCGACTACCCGCTCAATTTCCTTGGCGAACTGTTTCCACTGGGAAGTGTAAAACGGAATCTTGCGGATCGCGCGCGACGTCTCCACCCGGGAACGGGCCAGCTTGCCGGCCCAACGCCGCCGAAGCTTCTTATTGCTGAGGGGAATTGCCGCCAGCTTGTCGAAGAACTGGGCCAGCTTCTTGTGCTGCGTGACAACTTCACCCAGATCCTGTTTTACTTCGGCGCGGCGCTTGGCGTAGGCAGCGCTTTCTTCCTCCAGGTCACCCACGTCGACGAAAACGTCCAGCTCTTCGGTTTCGTGCTTGACTTGTTCGGCGATTTCCACCGCCCGCAATTGCACTAGAGCAGAACGGCTGATCGCCTTCTGCATCCGAAGCTTGCCGCGCTCCATGCGGCGAGCCAGATTCACTTCGCCTTCCCGGGTCAGCAGCGGAACGGCGCCCATTTCGCGTAGGTACACGCGTACCGGGTCGTCCGTATAGATGGACTCTTCAGCCGGATGGGCAGCTGAGAACTCTTCGCCATCGTGAACTTCTTCAGGATGGAAAAAGTTTGCTTCTTCGTCGAACGGAAGCCCCAGCGGCTCGTGGCCTTCGCCTAAAAACTGGTCCTCGAAATGATCCACCGCATTCACCTCCCCCAATCAATAACGCCCAGGGTCGTACGTTCTGTTGGGGTGCCTTAAAAAATACTTCTTGCTCTCCAGTATCCTCTTAACTGGCAATCATTTAGGCAAATGACCTGAAGCACACTCCCGGCGCATCACCGTAGGAGGGCCAGCATCGAGTATACCAGGATTTGATCGCTAAGTTAAGTCCCTATTTCAAAAGATGTTTAACTTAGCATCTGGTTACACGAATTCCAACTTTTTCCTATACATGCCTGCGAAACATTGGTTCAGCCCCTCCGTTGCAGGAGATCCTTCAATTCGGTCAGGAATGCCTCAACATCCTGAAAGTCTCTGTAAACGGAAGCAAACCGGACATATGCAATCTTGTCCAGCGTTCTCAGCCGCTTCATCAGGAACTCCCCGATCGCGGTCGTCGAAACCTCCCGTTCCGCGCTATCCGCCAGCTTGGACTCGACTTCGTCCACCAACTCGGCCAGCTTGGCCATGGCTACCGGCCGTTTTTCGCAAGCCTTAAGCAACCCCTCCAGGACTTTCTGACGGTCGAATTTTTCCCTCCTTCCATCACGTTTGATTACCATATAGGGGATTTCGTCACTACGTTCGTACGTAGTAAAACGGCGTTCGCATTTGAGGCATTCGCGCCGCCGGCGGATGACATCGCCTTCCTTGCTTTCCCGCGAGTCGATTACGCGGTCCTGGCGGTGGCCGCAAAAAGGACAAGTCATTGGCTCTGCCCCCCATTGGAGGCTTCCAAGTGCCTCAGATTACGCCATTGGATTCCCTCGTGGAAGGCCAGCGCCAGCCCCACAGGGACGATCATCACGAAACTGATGACCCACAAGGTCAAAGCGATGCCGCTGGCGGCCCCAAATCCCACGCCGAAGAATTCGGTCAGGACCACCACCGCCGCGATTTGCATCCCTCCCCCGACGCCCGGGATCTGCAAAACACTGCCGAAGCAGACGAACCCCAGCAGAATGACCACGTCAGGCATCCCCAGGTCGGCCGTGGCCGGAAAGGCACGGAAAACACAAGCGAAAGCAAACGCGATCAACGCCCATTCCACAATCGTATAAGCAACGAGCAGCGTCACTGTGGCGGCGCTCCGCATGGACTCCATGCCTTCCTCAAAAGCCCTGAGGAACTTCTGAATGCGAACGAGTAGGGGCCCGGGCAGGAACGAGAGAGCCTCAAGCAGCCGGCGCTGTAGCTTACCCCTGAACCGGCCGAGTCCGATCAGCAGGGCCAGGCAGGCGGCCCCCGTGAAGCCCGTCGTAACCCCTCCAGCCTGTAAAATCAAGCGAGTCCGGGGGCCGGGCTGGATTGCGCTGTGCGAAACCTGGGTGAGTGCGATCCCAAAGATCACCAAGACCATCAGCAGGTCCAGGATGCGCTCGACCAGCCACGCGGCCACTTGTGTCGAAAAGGGCACGCCTTCCTTCTTCGCGATCAGGTAAGGACGCACCGGCTCGCCCGCGCGTCCAAACAGCACAACCGCGGTAAAACCGATAGCGGTCGCTGAAAAAACACGCCACAGACTAACGTCTCTGGCTAGAGGCCGGAGCATGATCTCCCATCGGAGCGCGCGACCAACGTATGTTGCAAGAACCATCGTCTGCGCCAGGATGAGCCAGCTCCAGTCCACGTGGCGGAGAGCCATGGCAAACTCGCTCCATGCGAATCCGGAGGTGCGCCAGCGGTAGGCTATGAAGGCGACCGCGGCGATCGTGGCCGCCGCTGCGAGCCCCACTCCGAGGTATCTTTTCTTCAAGCGGTTACGGCCACCTTCCGCTTGCGGACTGGCCCAGAACCCACGTCCGCGGCTAGAATGTAGTTCGAACTTCCCATGTCACTTCTTCGTTCTCATTACAGGAACGTAAATAACCGGGGTAAGGTCCGGGAACGAAGACGCCATGGCGGCCATTGCCACAGTTGCACAGATTACCACGACGCCACGTCTGGCTGCCGCCGCGGGGTGCCTGCCGGCGGCGTGGGCCCGTGAGCAGCGGGGACGGTACTTGGACGGAAACTCTCAACTAGTCGAGCGCTGCCTCAGGGGTGAGGAGGCCGCTTGGGAGGACCTGGTGCGCGTACACAGCCGCCGTGTCTTCGGCATCTGTTACCGCTTCACGGGATCCGACGCCGAGGCGCAGGATCTGGCCCAGGAGGTTTTCCTTCGGGTATTCCGGTCCCTCAAAAGTTTCCGGGCCGGCGAGGGTTCCTTCACTGTCTGGCTGGCGAGGCTTTGCCGGAACCTGCTGATCGATCACTACCGCCGGACGAAACTCGAGCGCGCCACGGATTCTATCGAAGAGCAGCTTCCAATGCTCGAGGAAAAGACCGCCATTACGGCGCGAACCGACGGTCTGGTGGCCGGCCGCGAGGCCAGCGAGTTGCTTCAGGGCGCTCTTCAGCGGCTCTCTCCGGAATTGCGCGAAACCGTGATCCTGCGGGATCTCGAGGAATTAGAATATAAGGAAATTGCACAAGTGTTGAACGTGCCTGAGGGCACTTTGAACCGCGGCCGGGCTGAACTGGCCCGGATTTTGCGAAGGCAGAAGGTGGCGGTATGAGGCGGAAAGTGGAGTGTGCGAAGTGGGAAGCGGGAACCGCGATCGGCGGCCCTCTGCCCGCTGCCTGCCGCCCACTACCCGATTTACGATGACTTGCCCGGATGTAGAAATCCTGCTTGCCGAATACGTGGACGGAACGCTCCAGGTGGAGCAGAAGTCCGCGGTCGAGAGCCACCTTGCAGGGTGCGTGGCCTTCGCTGCTCTGGCGCGGGATGCGGCAGCCGCGGTCGCCTTCCTCGAGCGGACGCCCGGCGTTGAAGCGCCGCCCGAGCTGGTCACGCGAATTCTGTTCGAGATTACCAGCGGGCCAAGCCGCACGGCCGTGAAGCCCGGTTGGGTGCGGCGGGCTTTTGGAAAATGGCTCGAGCCGGTTCTGCAGCCGCGGTTCGCGATGGGCATGGCCATGACGGTTCTGTCGTTCGCGATGCTGGGCCGTTTCTCCGGTATCCAAGTCCGGCAGTTGAAGCCGTCGGACCTCGATCCGGTGAAGGTGTGGATGGCCGCCGAAGACCGCCTGCATCGTACCTGGGAACGCGGTGTGAAGTATTACGAGAGCCTGCGCCTGGTCTATGACATTCAGACCCGGCTGAAAGAGTGGAGCGACGAGAGCGATTCGAACAAGAGCAAGCCCGCCGGCGCGGCCACCAGCGGAGGGGAGTCGAAATGAGTTCGGATGCCAGGGTCACCGGATACTGCCGCGTTTGCGGGAAAGCGCTCGATGAAGCGAGTGTGCGCACGGCGCACGGAACAATTTATTGCGAGGAGCATCTACCGATGGAACAGACTGCCCAAGCGGCGGCCGCCACAGAATCGCCTTATGCGTCGCCTTACACTGCCCCGCCGCCGCCGATACCGAATTACGATGTGTCACCCGGGCTTGCGTTCGGGTTGGGCCTGATTCCCGGGGTCGGCGCAATTTACAACGGCCAGTACGCCAAGGGCCTGGTCCACGTGATCATCATCGGCCTCATGATCAGCATCCTCGACAACCGGGCTGCGAGCGGCCTCGAACCACTGATTGGAATGTTGCTCGCCGGCTTCTGGGCCTACATGCCGTTTGAAGCGTATCATACGGCGCGAAAACGCCAGCAAGGCCAGGCTGTGGACGAGTTTTCGAGCCTGCTCCCGCTGCGCGGAACTTCCAGGTTTCCTGTTGCGCCGGTGGTTTTGATTTTCGTTGGCATCGTCTTCCTGCTGAACAACCTTGAGATTTTGGAGCTGGCGCGCGTGCTGCGCTACTGGCCTGTGCTGCTCATCGCCCTCGGTGTTTACATGCTGTACATCCGTGTGTCGAGCCATTCGGAGCCCCATAATTCGCGGGACGGGGGCACGCGATGAACGGCTCCAACCCGTCTCTAGTCAGCGCAATTCGGGGACCCGTTATGCTGATCACACTCGGCGTGCTGCTTGCCATGGACCATAACGGCACCATCAGCTTCGGGCGAACCTGGCCGGTCCTCCTCATAATGTTCGGTGTGTTCAAGCTGGCTGAGCGCGCGGGGGCCAAGAGCGCATGAAGCGGACCTCCATCGTAGCCCCGCTGCTGCTGATCGGGATCGGCGCGCTATTCCTGGCTCGAAACCTTTACCCGGAGTTGCCGCTCATCGACTATCTGGCGAAATACTGGCCATATATCTTGATCATCTGGGGCGTATTGCGGCTGGCCGAAATTCTGATCTGGGCCGCGGTGTCGAAGCCCCTGCCGGCGCGCGGCATGTCCGGTGGCGAGTGGGTGCTGGTGTTCTTCCTCTGCCTGTTCGGCGCGACCCTCCATACGGTGCGCGGATTCTCAACCTGGTGGCCGCGCAGCGGCATCACGATGGGCGGCCTCGACATGTTCGGCGAAAGCTTCGAGTACCCGCTTTCCGGCGAGAAAGCGTGTTCGAAAACACCGCGAGTGGTCATCGAAAGCTTTCGAGGGAACGCGCGCATCACGGGCGGCGATACCGACTCAGTCAAGGTAACCGGACGCAAGACCATCCGCAGCCTTGATCAGAGCGGAGCTGATCGCGCCAACCAGGATTCTCCCTTCGAGCTGGCCGGGGACGCCAACCAGCTTGTTGTCCGGACGAATCAGGACCACGTTTCCGGCAACACGCGCGCCTCGGCCGAGCTCGAGATCGCAGTGCCGCGAGGCGCAACCATCGAAGCTCATGGCCGCCGTGGAGATTTTGATATCACCGATATCGCCGGCAATATCGAGATCAGCTCGGACAACGCCGGCGTGCGGCTGCAAAACATCGGCGGTGACGTACGCATCGACCTCCGCCGCAGCGATATCGTGCGCGCGATCAGCGTGAAGGGCGAGCTTGAGCTCAAGGGTCGCGGATCCGATGTCGAGCTTCAGGGAGTCGAAGGCCCGGTGACCATCACCGGAACTTACAACGGCGTCCTGCAATTCCGGAATCTCTCGAAGCCCTTGCGCTTCCACGGGCAGCAGACCGAGCTCAACATCGAGAAGCTGCCCGGACAGGTGCGCATGGCGCTAGGCGATTTGACGGCGTCTAACCTGGTCGGGCCGGTGCACCTGTCGACGCGGTCGCGCGACGTTCAGCTCAGCGACTTCACCAATTCTCTCGAGGTGTCCCTGGAGCGAGGGGACATCGAGCTGCGTCCGGGCAAGCTGCCGCTGGCCAAGATGGACGTCCATACGCGTTCGGGAGATATCGAGTTGTCGCTGCCTCCCGGGGCGAAATTCGACCTGACGGCTTCCACCGGACGAGGCGATGTCACCAATGATTTCGGTCCTCCATTGAAGGTGGAGACGGACCACCGCGGTACGACCCTGCGCGGATCGACGGGCGGAGGCCCGACCGTCAACTTGCAGACCGAAAGAGGCCAGTTGATCGTGCGCAAAGCGTCGCCCGAGGATAAGCCGTTGACGCCGCGCGGCGAAGCGCCGAAACCTCCCGAGCCCCCGGTGCCCCAGAAGCCGTTAAAAAAGGTCGAGCAGTAGAAGCCTTCGCCGAACGGGACTGTACCAACCCCTCTGTGCTACACTCCGTCCAATAGTCTTGTCTTATCGTGGCCGTGGTGTTGTTTTGCACGGCGGCATTAGCTCAAGCCCCCGTCGGAACCATCTCCGGCGTTGTAAGGGACCAGTCAGGCGCGGTCATCGCGGGCGCAACCGTGAGCGCCACCTCGCTCGCGGATGGCGGAAAACGCGTCGTGACATCCAACGAACAGGGATTTTTCATCATCCCGACGCTGCTCCCCGGAGACTACAAACTGGTCATCGAGGTCAAGGGGTTTCGGAACTACGAAGTCCAGCGTGTGGGAGTCGAGGTCGGCCAGACTGCGCGCGTTGACGCGAACATGACGGTGGGTGCGGAAGCGGTCTCCATCGAAGTGGCGGGCGGTGAGGTCGCGACCGTCGACACGCAACAGGCCACGGTCGGCGGGGTCGTGAATACGCGCCAGATCGCCGAATTGCCGCTCAACGGGCGGAACTATCTGGAACTCGCCCGCCTGGAACCCGGCGTCGAAATTAACGAGGGCCGCGCGTTTGATCCCACCAAGGCCCGCTACACGGGCGTTTCCGTGGGCGGGCGCTCCGGCCGCGAAACCCGCATCACCATCGACGGCATCGACGCGGTGGACGAGCACGTGGGAACCACAACGCTCAATCTCACGCAGGAATCGATCCAGGAGTTTCAGGTCTCGACCTCATCCTCCGATGCGTCGACCGGCCTTTCGGCCACCGGCGGCGTCAACATCATCACGCGGCGCGGGTCGAACAGCGTTCACGGATCGGCGTTCGCCTATGGCCGGGGCTCCGGCATCGCGGCCCGCACGAGCTTCGCTCCCACGCAGCCCGATTTCGACCGTGAGCAGTGGGGGGTCAACATTGGCGGCCCCGTGATCAAGGACAAGCTGTTCTGGTTCGGCAGTTTCGAAAAGAGCCACGAGAGCTCGGCCATCAGCGTCGCCACACCCTACTTTCCGAGCCTGACCACGTGGCCCGCGCCCTACGACGAGCGCTCCTCGTCGCTGCGCGCCGACTACAAGCTCCCCCGCCAGAACGATTTATTCTTCCGCTGGAGCCGCGACGACAATAACAGCTTCGGCGGATTCGGCGGCAACAAGCTGCCGTCGGGCGGGAACTTCAACAACAACATCACGCACCAGTTCGCCTGGGGGCTGGATTCGACGTTCACTCCCACGCTGACGAACGCCTTTCGCTTCGGCTACACGGATTTCAAGAACCGCGTGCTCAAGCCTCAATCGGATGCCGCCGCGGTCTTCGTGCCGGGAACGACTGGATTCGGAATCATCACGGACGACGGCCTGCTCATAGACGGGCCGGATAACATTACGCCCCAGTCGACGTTTGAGCGCTTTTTCCAGACCCGCGACGACCAGACGTACACGCGCGGCAAGCACACCTGGCGCTACGGCGGAGACGTAACGTACCGAAGGGTCCAGGTGACCAACTTCGTATCCTGCGCGCCGCAGATCACTGTGCTGTCGCCTCCCTCGCGAAACCCGGCCGATATCCTCAATGCCGGTATCTCCAGTTTCTCGGTCGGCAACTGTAACGGGATTCGCATTCCGGGCACCCCGGACAATTCGCACCGCAATACGCGCTTTTCGTTCTACGGAGCCGACAACTGGCGCGTGCTGTCGAATTTCACCGTCAACCTGGGTGTCCGCTATGAAGTGGACACGCACCCGCTCAACAACGACCTGCCCAAACCGGACCTCGCCAAAACACTGCTGCCGCGCGGCACTGAGGCCACCCCGATCGACAAGAACAATTTCGCGCCGCAGATCGGCGTCGCCTGGGATCCGTTTAAGAACGGCAAGACATCGATCCGCGCCGGCGCAGGCATCTTCTACGCGATGCGGGTTTCGAACCTGGTGACCAATGAGCGCGCCCAACTCGCGCCCTTCAACTCGGGCAACACCACATTCAGCTTCCAGCGCGGCACGAATGCCGCCGCGGACTTCAACAAGGACGGCGTCACCGACTTCGACATCACGCCAGCGGTAGCGACCACCGCCACCGTCAGCTCGGCCATGCCGATCATCCTGGCGGGCCAGAAAATCTTTATCGCCGCGCCGGCGAACCCGCTGCCGGGACTGGTCATCCAGCGCAGCGGCCGGCTGATCACCAACGATTTTTCGACGCCGTACTCGTTGCAGTACAACGCCGGCGTCCAGCGGGAGCTGCCGTGGAACAGCGTGATCGACGTGAATTTCCTGTACACGCGCACATTACACGAGTTTATGCTGGACTCCGATGTCGCCAACTTCTTCCCGGGCAACGGCGCGCCCATTCGCCTCGGCGACGGCACGCTGCCCACCAACCAGATCATGCTGGTGGATACCGACGGCTATTCGCGGTACCGCGCCCTCAGCGTGAAATACGACAAGCGCTTCTCAAAGCGCTTCCAGTACACGGCCTCGTACGCTCTGGCGCGCCTGAACACAACGAATACGGATGGCCTCGGCCAGGGCGGAGGCGTGCTGGTGAATCGCAACAACGCCGCTAATTACGGACCCGGTCAGCTCGACCGTACGCACCGTCTTACCATGAACGGCATCGTGGAGCTTCCAGCGGGGATCCGCGTGTCCCTGCTTTCCACGCACTCGAGCGGACTGCCGCAATCGATTACGCTGCCCTTCGATATCAACAGCGACAGCATCGTCGGCGACCTGCTTCCCGGCACACACCGCGGCTCGTTGGGCCGAGACATCGACAGCGTGGACAAGCTGAACGCTCTGATTCGCAATTACAACCAGACGCTGGCCGGCAAGCTGAACCTGCGCAATCAGCGATTCCCCTATCTGTTCGAGTACGGGCCGGGCGTGAAGTTCGGCGATTCCTACATCTCGCAGGACCTTCAGGTCAGCAAGATTTTCAAAGTCCGCGAGCGGTTGAAAATCGAGGGAACCGCGCAGGTGTTCAACCTGTTCAACATCTCGAACCTGGTCGGCTCAGCCGGCCTGCCTTCGAGCCCGTTCAACGGAACGCTGACCACAATCGCGGCGGCCTCCGATGGCAGCGCGCCCGCCGGCTTCAAGCTTGGTTCGGACGGCGGCCTGCTCAACGCAGCCGGCGATCGCGTCCTCGGCGGTGTGAACCGCGCCTCGGGATTCGGCAGTCTTTCGGCCGTGCGGCCGTCGATTCCGACCGGCACCGGGCTGCCGCGCGCGTTTCAGTTCGGCATGCGCTTTAGCTTTTAACAGGGCGGGCGGCGCCATCACCGCCAAGACCGGAACGCTGAACTAAAGTGGCAGTGGTGAATCCGGACAGATCCGTCACGCTCGATTTCGAACATTGCCTGACGCTGAGCCGCCAGCCGGGGCGATGAGAGGAAACCTCGCTGCGCGCCGCCCTCCTGCCCCAAGGGGGCGGATGCTGGTGGGCGTGCTTCCCCAGTTTCGCCGGAATCCGCCGCAGTTTCTACACTCGGTCGCGCGCGACTACGGCGATCTCGCTTACTTTCGCCTCGGCCCCCAGGACGTGTACCTGGTAAGCCGGCCGGAATGGATCAAGAACATCCTGGTGACGCATCAGGCGAACTTCACCAAGAGCCGGTTCCTGGAGCGCGCGCGGGTGCTTCTGGGCGAGGGATTGTTGACCAGCGAAGGCGAGTTTCATCATCGCCAGCGCCGCCTGGTTCAACCCGCATTTCATCGCGACCGGCTGATCGGATATGGCGCGGCGATGGTGGACCGCGCCGTCCATTGCCGCGATCAATGGCGGCCCGGCGCGACGCTCGACGTCTCCCGCGAAATGACGCGCTTGACGCTGGAGATCGTTGCCCGAACACTCTTCAGCGCGGACGTTACTTCGGAAGCCGACGAAATCGGCGCGGCGCTGACGCAGGTGATGGAGATGTTCGAGACGATGCTGGCGCCATTCTCCGAATGGCTCGAGAAACTGCCTCTACCCTCAGTGCGCCGCTTCGAGCGGGCCCGCGACCGGCTGGATCAGACCATCTACCGCATTATCTCCGAGCGGCGCGCCAGCGGCCAGGACACAGGCGATCTGTTGTCGATGCTCCTCCTGGCCCAGGACGAAGAATCGCACGGCGGCATGAGCGATAAGCAGGTGCGCGATGAGGCGCTCACGCTGTTCCTCGCCGGGCACGAAACCACCGCCAACGCGCTGACCTGGAGCTGGTATTTGCTTTCGCAAAATCCGGAAGCGGAGGCGCGCTTTCAGGCCGAGATCGACCGCGTTCTCGCCGGCCGCTTGCCGTCCTCCGAGGACCTCGCGCAACTTTCCTACACCGAGGGCGTTTTCGCCGAGGCGATGCGCTTATATCCGCCGGCCTGGGTCATTGGACGCCGCGCCAAACAGGATTACCAGATCGGCGAATACACGATTCCGGCGCGGTCGATTCTGATGCTCAGCCCGTACGTGGTCCATCGCGATCCCCAATGGTTCCCCGAGCCCGAAAAGTTCGACCCCGGCCGCTGGCGCCCGGAAGAAACAGCAGCGCGCCCGAAATTTTCTTATTTCCCCTTCGGCGCCGGCGCACGCGTCTGTATCGGCGAGCGATTTGCGTGGATGGAAGGCGTGCTGCTGCTCGCGACGTTCGGGCAGCGCTGGCGGTTCCGGCTGGTTCCAGGTCATCGGGCGGAGATGAACGCACTGATCACTCTCCGCACGAAGTATGGGATGCGCATGACAGTAGAACCACGATGATCCGGTGTTTCCCGGTCCGGAATCAATCCACGCGCGGCACGGACGCCGATGACGACGGAAGCCCGCGGCGCGGGTTCTCCGTCCGGGTCGAAGTTCGCCTGAGCCACGCGATCTCGCTCAGCCCCAACGTGCGCACAATCGGCTCCGGAGCATCCTCGAAAATCAGCGTGAAGCCGACCAAATCCGTCTTTCGCCGATGCCATTCAAAGCAGGCCCAAACGATCCCTGCGGCGGCGTAGAAAAGGACCAGCCGCCACGGCCGCAGCACCATCCATGCCTCCACCGAGGCCATCGAGTAGGCGTACGTCGTAAAGGCTAGCCAGTAGAAGATCCACGTGACCGTGATATTGGCTTTCCCCGGCGGATACGAGCACGTGAACGGGATCTTCCAGAAATCGAGCAGCAACAGTTCGATCAACAACACCGAAATCGTCACGCTGAAGGCCAGGTGTGCCAGGGCCACGCCCGGAGTCCAGAGCACGAAGTAAAACAGCGCTACCGCGGCGAACAAAGGCGCCACGCCGAACCACAGCATCGCTGTGCGCACGCCGTCGAGCGCCTTTCGCCGCTCCTCCGCCTCCGTCACGCGAAACATCCAGTTCGCGGCGAGTTCCGCCGGGATCGTAAAGATGAACCGCATACCGCTAAGCACGAAGAAGCTGAGCACCAGCGGAACCGACAACCAGGCCTGCCTCAGCCCCGATCCCACCAGTGCCTGCAAAACAAACGCGCACCCGACGCCCACGTAGGCGGCCAGAAAGATGCGGTGCTTCGCGCTGCGCGCCATCGTTTTCCCTAGAAACGCCACCACGGCGCGTTCGATCGGATGCGGCGCCAGGTAGTCCGCAATCCGCGAGGCAAGGTCATAAACCCGCGTCCGGCTCCCTTCCGCCCCTTCGATCGATTCGAGCGTCCGCCGGACATGTCTCCGGTAAG
>QHXU01000314.1 GCA_003223065.1 Acidobacteriota bacterium
GGTTATGCCTGATCGCCCGTCGCCTAAGCCCAGGTGAGGTCGCAGGGCGTTACCATCTGAGTGAAACATAATTGTGGCTCCTCAACAACCTATCTTTCGGATAATTAGTTCCGGCCGTCAGAGCCGCAGGAATTATGATCGGAATTCGCGGCTGTGGCCATCGACCTGACAGACCCGGTTTCCCCGAGAAACCGCGCCATCATTCTTGGGAGCTGCGCCCTGGGCGTTGCGGCGCTCACGCTCTGCGAGCGATACCTGGGGCCTCACATCCCGCTCGGAGGTTTTTTCTTCCTTCCCCTGTTCCTGGCGGCCGCATACGTATCGCGATGGCCGATCTTTGTGTTCGCAATCGTCGTGGCGCTGATTCGCGAAATGTTTGGACCGTATCCCTGGGCGAACGACGGGCCCACACGATTGGCACTGACCATGGTCGCGTTCACAGGCGGTGGGTTGTTCGCGGGTGAACTTGTCCGGAATCGCAGGATCGCCCTGGCGCTCCTGCGCAAAACCCAAGAAGAATCTACACTGCGTCTGGACGCAGAACAGGAAGCGCGCGCTCTGGTTGAGAGCAGCCCGGCAGCAGTTCTTACGATCGATCCGGCGGGGAAGATCGCGATGGCGAATCACGCCGCCCGCTCCCTGCTGGGATTTTCGGTTGACTCGCCGGAGGGGCATGTGGTGGAGAATTACATCCCGCTACTCGCGCGGCTCTTGAAATCGAAGCAGGTCGTGCGACTGACGCGAACTATGGTGGAGGCGAACGGTCGTCGCCGTTCGGGCGAGTCGTTCTATTCGCAAGTCTGGGTTTCCGCATATGACAGCGCTTCCGGTCCGCGTCTGGCAGCTATCCTGTTGGACGTAACGGAGCAACTTCGAGACCGCGAAGAAAGCGGACTACGGCAGCTTCTGAGTAATTCCAAAATCATTGCCGGCGCGGTATCGCACGAACTGCGAAACTTGGCCGCCGCGGCCTCGGTCCTGCACCACAATCTGAACAACTATCCGGGCATCCGCCAGAGCAAGGATTTTGAAGCGCTCGGCCGAGTCATAGAAAGCGTGCTGAAGCTTTCCGCCGCGGATTTATCGGACACCAGTGAGGACATTCTCGAGGGACTCGATGTCGCCGCCATTCTCCAGGAATTGCGAGTGATCATTTCACCGCGGTTCAATGAATCGGAGACCGGCCTTGAATGGGAGATCGCCGAAGCGCTGCCTAACGTGCGTGCGAATCATTCGGGTCTTCTGCAGGTATTCCTCAATCTGGCTCAAAACAGCGGTAGCGTACTGCGCGGCAGGCCGGAGGCCCGGCTTCGCATCGCGGCTTATGCGCTGGCTGAGTCGGTCGTGATTCGGTTCTCCGATAACGGACCAGGGATCTCCTCGGCGGAACGCCTGTTCCAGCCGTTTCAGCCAGGCGCCTCGTCGACCGGCCTCGGCCTGTTCGTATCACGAGCGATCATTCGGACTTTCGGCGGTGAACTCCACCATACGCAGCGGCCCGGCGAATGCTGCTTCACTATCGAGCTTCCGGCGTTGACGGCCCGGGAGGGCAGGGGTGCCTGACAAGACCCGAATTCTCATGATTGACGATCACTCGCTGTTCCGCGAGGCAGTCGCACGCTTGCTCGGAGGCCAGCCGGATTTTGAGATCGCCGGGGAATGCGCCACGGTTGACGAGGGCATTGAAGTTCTGAAGGAGAAACCGGTAGATGTCGTACTGCTGGACATTAATCTCGGTTTGCAACAGGGCGGTGCATTCCTGACTCTGGCCCGCGAGGAAGGGTTTGATGGCAAGATCCTCGTCGTGACAGCGGGAGTAAGCAAGTTCGAAGCAGCCCGTCTGCTCCAGCGCGGATGTTCAGGTATCATTCTTAAGCAAGAGCGTCCTGAACTCCTAATCGAAAGCATTCGCGGTCTTGCGCACGGAACTAACGAGGGGGAACCAGCCGCGACCCAGGACATCCTCAAGCACCTCGAGTCAGCAGGTCAGCGCGTCCCGCCTCCGCTGACGCGACGCGAGCGTCAGGTTCTCCGGGGCGTTTTTGGCGGTCAGACCAACAAAGAGATTGCATTCGGTTTGGGAGTGTCGGAACCACTCGTGAAGGCCGTGCTGCAGCAGCTGTTCACTAAGACCGGCGTCCGAACCCGGTCGCAACTCGTCCGTATGGCTGTCGAGCGCTACTGGAAAGAGCTTGAACGAGAAGCCGGCGATGCCTGAGTCCAGCCTGAAAACCGGCAGATCGCAATTAGAGTAGGCTTTGTTCGAAGCGCTGAGTGCGGTGTTGTCTTGCAACGGCGTCAGGGTGAAACACTTCGCCATTATGGCTATCTAACCGGCGGGGTGGCCCATGAGAGTGCGAACGTGCTTCGGTTTTGCGCTGGGTCTCGTTTGTCTGACCGGCGCTTTCATGTTTACCTGCTACCGTCGGTCGGTTTACGCGCAGCCGCAGTTCAGCCCCAATCAGGAACTGCCGCTGCCCCTCACGGCGGGACAACTACCGGTCCAGTTTATCGTGAGAGGTCTTGAGCCCAGCAACCGCACTGACAGCCAGGGAACGATTTACGTTACATCGATCCGCGGCGTGCCGGGCGGGGTGGATCTGCATCGCTGGTCGCCGCTGGTCGACCCCGCGCCCAATTCGGATGGAACCCTCCCGTTCGTGTATCTTGGACAGCCGGACGGCTGCGGAATTTTCGCATCCGGCTGCGACCTCGTAGGCGTAGCCGAAGGCGGCGGGGATGTCGATATTGCTGTGAATGTGCCTGGGTTAGCGTCTTCGGTTCCCAACCTGGCGTTAGTGAGCCTGACGCTGGCGCCGGGCGTCACGAGCACGCATTCCAGCGACCGCGGACAAAGCTTTAGCCAGCCTAATCCAGTGGCGGCCCTGATTCCCGGCGACGACCGGCAGTGGATCGATGGGATCGATTCGCAGACCGTTTACCTGTCCTACCATGACGCGGCCACGTTCAACATCGAGGTACAACGCTCGAACGACGGCGGCAACACCTATGTCGACGGCTTCGGCGAGGCCATTGACGCCCAAACCTTCCCGGCTGTCGGAGGTGTGCCCGCCACCAACACCGCTAACGTGGCCGGCCCCATTCGCGTGGACCGGACCAATTGCCCGAGCCGGAACAATCTGTACCAGGTCTTTGTCGGTCCCGACAACGCGCAGGAGAACCTCACCGGACAAACGTTTCGTTCGGTCTATGTGGGGAGCTCCACCGACGTGAATCTCGGCCTGCCGGTCTTTACATTCACCGACCATAAGATTTTTACCGGGCCGATGGGTTCGAGCGGCGAAAACTTATTCCCCGCGCTCGATGTCGATGGCTTCGGCAACGTCTATGCCGTCTGGTCGGATAACAGCACGATCTATTTTTCTTCCTCAACCGACCAGGGCTCAACCTGGAGCACGGCCGTGCCGGTGAATCAGGGGGTTACGGTCGGGAAGGCCAACGTGTTTCCGTGGATCGCGGCGGACGCCAATGGCCATGCCGTGGTGGTTTGGTTCGGCGCCGATCGCGCCGGCAACTCAAACAATACCAGTGTCATGGAGCCCTGCGCTGCGGGAAGCACCACCTGCATGACGGATTGGGCCAACTGGAACGTGTACCTGGCCGAGACTACTAACGGGCATGATGCGGCTCCGGTCTTCGTCCAATCGGTCGCGAGCGATCATGTGATCCACCGCGGCACGATCTCCACCGGCGGGCTGGGCGGCGGAGCGAACCGCAACCTGGGAGATTACTTCCAGGTTTCGCTCGATCCTCAGCATCGCGCTAATATCGCCTTTTCCGACGACCACAAGCTTTCTCCGCTGACTGTCAGCGGCCATACCGGCATCGACGACCCGCAGGCGCGGCGTCTGATCCGGGCGAACTTCACACGCCAGCTTCAGGCGATTCCAGGCATCGTTACGACAGGCGTTTGTGCTGCGACAACCGTCGCGCCGGGAAGCAAGATCAGTGGTAAGGGCATGCTGCCGGCTGCCGCCACATTCGGTTTCATCGCGAAATCGACACCCTTAAATGGCGCCCTTCAATACCAAGACGGCGGGGCCAGTCTCAAGGCGCGAAGTTCAAACGGAATCGATTCCCTCACGTTCTCGGGACGCTGCGGCACCTTCACAGGAAACGCCAAAATAAATGACCAGCCCGGATATCGCTTTCGAATACAGGCATGCGACAACACCGACTCGGGTACCGGTCAAGACACCTTTTCGATAGACTTTGCCGGACCTAACGGATTCGCGTATCACAGAGACGGGACGATCACGGACGGGAATATCAAGCTGCAGTCCCAGTAGAGGTGAACAACGCGAGTTGCGGATCATGCGGCCAAAGCGCCGGCTCCGCCTGCGGGTCCTCTCGATCGAAGCCATAGCGACGCCGAATGTGGTGCAAGCGCTCATGAATCATCTCGGGATAGGCGCCGCGCAAGTATGCCGAATTCTCGAACCTCTCCCGATAGCGGCGCGCGAGCGCGGGAAACCGCTCTTCCAAAAACGGCAAGAAGACCTTGCGGGAACAGGGCTTCAGGAACAAGATATTCCCACGGAAGCCGCGCGCGCCGGCGCTGGACGCAGCTTGCGCGAGCGCATTAAGGGCGGGCTCACTGTCGTTGATCACCGGCAGGATAGGGGCGCAGAAGACGATCGAGCGGAGGCCCGCTTCCGTGAGCTTTCGGACGGCACGAAGGCGCAGGTCGGGCCTCGGCGCAAGCGGCTCGAGCAGGCGCGCCAGCTCCCCGTCGACGGTAGTGATGGTCATCGCGATCGTCAGGTAGTGGCGCCGAGCAACCTCGCGCAAGACATCGATGTCGCGCGCGACGAGGTCGGATTTAGTGGTGATGCCAAGCCGGAAACCTTCTGTCCCGGCGAACACACGAAGGATAGCCCGCGTGATTTCGTAACGGCGCTCGGCTGGCTGGTATGGATCCGTGGCTGTGCCGAGCGCGATCGATTCCCCAAGCGGCAGATGTTTCAGCTCCTCCCGAAACCGGGCTTCTTCGAAATGCTTTGCGAAAATCTTGCGCTCGAAGTCCAGAGGATCGTGCAACTCCATGAACTCGTGGGCGTAGCGGGCATAGCAATACTTGCAGCCGAACTCGCAGCCGCGGTACGGGTTAATGGTCCAGGAAAACGGCATCCGGGGGCTGTCACAGCGTGTGAGGTATTTCCGGGTCGAAAGCTCGAAATATTCGACCCGCTGTTTGGCTTCTATTCGGGGGCTTTCGGAAGCGAGACGAGCGATGCCGACCAGCTCAGGCACGCCTCCATATTCGCCTTTTCTTCGCCGATAGTCAAGGGCCAGCCTTAGCCCGGATAGGCCCCCATGATGTAGCTTTGCAGCTGCTGGATCGTCTGTTCATGCGAGGTGATGATCCAGCTGACCAAATCTCCAATGGAGATCATCCCGACGACGTTATCTCCCTCAAGAACAGGCAGATGGCGCACGCGGCGCGAACTCATCAAGTGCATGCACGCGTCTATCGTCTGTTCCGGCGTCACGTAGAGCACGGGGGACGTCATGATCTCGCGGACCCGCGTCTCCTGACGTCCCCCGTGCTCTACGTGACGCCGGAACAGACGATAGACGCGTGCATGCACT
>QHXU01000315.1:0-743 GCA_003223065.1 Acidobacteriota bacterium
GTATGAGTTGTTTCCCCGCTCCTGCTCGCCTGAACCCGGCCGGCATGGCACGTTCCGCGAAGCTGAGGACTGGCTAGCTTATATTGCTTCGATGGGTTTTGACGTCGTGTACCTCCCGCCGATTCACCCGATCGGACGTTCGTTCCGCAAGGGTAAGAACAATTCGCTTGCCGCTGAAGCCGGCGATGTCGGCAGTCCCTGGGCGATAGGAGCGGAAGATGGCGGCCACAAGTCGGTTCACGCGCAGTTGGGTACTCTCGAGGACTTCGATCGGTTCGTCGCCAAAGCCAAGGAGTTTGGCCTCGAAACGGCGCTCGACATCGCATTCCAGTGTACTCCGGACCACCCCTACGTTCGCGAACACCCGGAATGGTTTCGCAAGCGCCCCGACGGGACGATTCAGTATGCCGAGAATCCTCCCAAGAAGTACCAGGACATCTATCCACTCGATTTCGAAACGGCCTTATGGCCGGACTTGTGGGAGGAACTGCATAGCATCCTCCTCTTCTGGATCAATCATAACGTCCGAATTTTTCGCGTCGATAATCCCCACACCAAGGCGTTCCTATTCTGGGAGTGGGCGATTGCGGAGATCAAGGAAAATCATCCCGACGTGCTCTTCCTCGCCGAGGCGTTCACGCGTCCCAACGTGATGTACCGCTTGGCCAAGCTCGGATTCTCGCAGTCCTACACATATTTCACGTGGCGCAACACGAAGCAGGAACTCACCGACTATTTTCGCG
>QHXU01000315.1:779-4580 GCA_003223065.1 Acidobacteriota bacterium
CGGTTTGTGAGTATTTTCGCCCGAATCTTTGGCCGAACACGCCGGACATCCTTCATGAGTTTCTGCAAACCGGAAGCCGCCCCGCCTTTATGATCCGTTTGGCTCTGGCGGCAACCCTGGGCGCAAATTATGGAATCTACGGCCCGGCATTCGAGTTGTGCGTGAATGCGCCGCGCGAGCCGGCAAGCGAAGAGTACTTGAATTCGGAGAAGTACGAGCTCTGGCGCTGGGACCTCAATGCGCCGTGCAGCCTGAAGGATTTCATCGCTCGCGTCAACCAGATCCGGCGCACCAACCCGGCTCTCCAGAGCGACCGCGGGCTGCATTTTCACGACACCGACAATGCGTTCTTGATCTGCTACAGCAAAGGGACGGAAGACTTGTCGAACGTGGTCATCGTCGTCGTGAATCTGGACGCATTCCACACGCAGTCAGGTTGGGTTAGTCTGGATCTCGGCGCGCTGGGCCTGGATCCACAGCAGGCCTTCCAGGTCCATGACCTGCTCGGAGGCGGCCGCTATTTGTGGCAGGGCTCGCGCAATTACGTGGAGCTGACGCCGCAGAGTCTGCCAGCGCACATTCTACGGGTCCGCAGATGGTCCCGTAATGAAAGTCATTTTGACTACTACCAGTGAGCCACTGCAATGCCTTTCCTTACCGAGTTCGACTTGCACCTGCTCTCTGAAGGAACGCACCACCGCCCGTACGAAAAGCTGGGCGCCCATGTCGCCGAATTAGACGGCCGCCGGGGCGTGCATTTTGCCGTGTGGGCGCCGAACGCGGAGCGCGTGTCGGTGATCGGTGACTTCAACGGCTGGAATCCGGCCGCGCACACGATGCAAAACTTTAGATCATCAGGCGTGTGGGAAGTCTTCGTCCCGGATATCGGCCAAGGGGCGCTCTACAAATATCATGTGGAATCTCGCTATATGGGCTACCGGGCGGACAAAGCCGACCCCTATGGATTTTCTGCGGAGATTCGCCCTCGGACGGCGTCGCGCGTCTGGGACCTCGATCAATACTCGTGGAGCGATCACGAGTGGATGGCGGCGCGTGAACACAGGAACGCGCTGGACGCTCCCCTCAGCGTATACGAGGTGCACTTGGGATCCTGGATGCGTGTCCCCGAGGAAGGCGGCCGCTGGCTGACCTACCGCGAAATCGCGCCAAAGCTGGCGGATTATGTTCACGACATGGGCTACACGCACGTCGAACTTATGCCAGTCATGGAGCACCCTTTTGACGGATCGTGGGGCTACCAGACGATCGGGTATTTCGCACCCACCAGCCGGTTCGGCACGCCGCATGACTTCATGTTTTTCATGGATCACCTGCATCAGCGCAATATCGGCGTGATTCTCGATTGGGTCCCGGCGCATTTCCCAAGCGACGAGCACGGCCTGGGTTACTTCGACGGCACCCACTTGTACGAGCACGCCGACCCGCGTCAGGGCCAGCACCCGGACTGGGACACGCTCGTCCTAAATTATGGGCGAACCGAAGTACAGAATTTCCTCATCAGCAGCGCTCTGTTCTGGTTCGACAAGTATCACGCCGATGGCCTGCGCGTGGATGCCGTGGCTGCGATGCTCTACCTCGACTACGCCAGGCGCGAAGGCGATTGGATCCCAAACCGTTACGGCGGCAAAGAGAATCTGGAGGCGATTAACTTTATCCGCAAATTGAACGAGCAGGTCTACGGGGCGTTCCCCGGAGTGATCATGAGCGCCGAAGAGTCGACCGCCTGGCCGATGGTCTCACGTCCTACCTATCTTGGGGGTCTTGGTTTCGGCCTCAAGTGGAACATGGGCTGGATGCACGACATGCTGGAATATATGTCGGTAGATCCCATCTATCGCAGTTATCACCACAACCGGATCACGTTCAGCATGCTGTACGCTTTCACGGAGAATTTCATCCTGCCCTTTTCGCACGACGAAGTAGTCCACGGAAAAGGCGCCATGATCGGTAAGATGCCGGGTGACGAATGGCAACGGTTCGCTAACCTACGCCTGCTCTACGGTTACATGTTCGGGCACCCCGGAAAGAAACTTCTGTTCATGGGCAACGACTTTGGCCAGGTGGCGGAGTGGAATCACGACACCAGCATCGAGTGGCACGTGCTCCAGTATCCCTTCCATTCCGGTCTGCGCCGCTGGGTAAGCGATCTGAACACGCTTTACCGCGGGCAGACCGCGATGTATGAGATCGACTTCGATCCGAGCGGCTTCGAGTGGATCGACTGCAACGACGTTGAGCGCAGCACGGTAAGCTTCCTCCGGCGGGGAAAAAGGCCCGGCGATTTGATGGTTTTTGCGTGCAACTTTACTCCGGTAACGTTCGAAAACTATCGGCTTGGAGTGCCGTCCGGAGGATACTGGAAAGAGTTGCTAAACAGCGACGCTACTTTGTACGGCGGGAGCGGCCAAGGAAACCTGGGCGGACTCGAGGCCACGCCCCTGCCTATCCATGGAAGGCCCTTTTCATTGAACATGACACTTCCCCCGTTGGCCATCGTGATGCTGAAGCCCGGGGAACCCGGTGGCGGATCGTGACCCGCTTGGGAGCCCGATTATGAAACGGCCCGGCAGCACCCCAGATCCGCTCTGGTACAAAGACGCCATCATCTACGAGATCCACGTGCGCGCGTTCGCTGACAGCAATGGTGATGGAGTCGGCGATTTTCGCGGGTTGATTCAGAAACTCGACTATCTCCAGGACCTCGGTGTCACATGTCTTTGGCTGCTGCCCTTTTTCCCTTCGCCACTCCGCGACGACGGTTATGACATTGCCGACTATCTCAACGTGCATCCCAGCTATGGCACGATCGAGGATTTTCAGGAGTTTCTTGCGGCGGCCCACCAGCGCGGGCTGCAGGTAATGATCGAGCTCGTGGTGAACCACACGTCCGATCAACATCCCTGGTTTCAGGCCGCTCGCCAGGCGCCGCCAGGCTCGCCCGAGCGCGAATTCTACGTGTGGAACGACAGCGACCAGAAGTATCGCGACGTCCGGATCATTTTCACCGATACCGAAAAATCCAATTGGACCTGGGATCCAGTCGGGCAGGCGTATTTCTGGCACCGATTCTTTTCTCACCAGCCGGACCTGAACTACGACAATCCCGTGGTCATCCACGAAATTCTGAAGGTCATGCGCTATTGGCTCGACATGGGCGTCGATGCGCTCCGTGTAGACGCCGTCCCTTATCTTGTGGAACGCGAAGGAACGAACTGCGAGAACCTTCCCGAGACCCACGAGATCATAAAGAATCTCCGCCGCGAAATCGATGAGAACTTTGCGGCTCGTTGATGCTGGCGGAAGCCAATCAGTGGCCTACCGACGTGCGTCCCTATTTCGGAGAGGGCGACGAATTTCACATGGCGTTTCACTTCCCTCTGATGCCGCGCATTTATATGGCTCTGCGCCAGGAAGATCGTCTTCCGATCACTGACATCATGGCCCAAACGCCGGATATCCCGGAGTCCTGCCAATGGGCGTTGTTTCTTCGCAACCATGACGAGCTGACGCTCGAAATGGTCACGAACGACGAGCGCGATTACATGTATCTCGCCTACAGCGCCGATCCGCGCATGCGGATCAATCTCGGTATCCGCCGGCGCCTGGCTCCTCTTATGGACAACAATCGGCGCCGCATTGAGCTTCTGAACAGCCTTTTGTTTTCTTTCCCAGGAACTCCTGTCATTTATTACGGCGACGAAATCGGCATGGGCGACAACATCTATCTCGGCGATCGCAACGGCGTGCGTACCCCCATGCAGTGGAGCCCCGACCGCAACG
>QHXU01000315.1:4876-10270 GCA_003223065.1 Acidobacteriota bacterium
CCCATCACACGCCGGCCTTATCGCCTGACGCTCGCCCCCTATGGGGTTCTCTGGCTTGAATTGCACGGCACTCCCGAACTCGGCGAGGTCCGGGGAAGCGAGTTCGACCAAACCGCGCTGCCAGTCGGCGCTGGTTGGGAGGGCCTCTTCGAGGGCCTGGGCCGGCATCGGCTGGAAAACACCCTTCTGCCAGAGTATCTCCCGAAGCAGCGTTGGTTCGGCGGAAAATCCCGGCGGATTCAATCCACACAGGTTGTGGATTGGGCCGTCCTCGATGGAGCGAATGCCGCGCTCGCCATTGTCTCGGTGCAGTATGAAAATGGAGGCGAAGAGAAGTATTTCGTTCCCCTGGCCATGACGTTCGGTGAATCCGTGAACCAATTGCGCGAAGCGGCGCCGACCTCAGTGCTTGTCCCGGTTGTTGCTCCGGACGGAGCGGGCGTGCTGCACGATGCTGTCTTTCATGACGACGCGCGCCGCGCAATTTTGGCCTTAATTGAAAATGCCGCCGAGTTGCGAGCCCGGCGCGGGTCAATCCGGGGAGTCACCAGCCCCACGTTTTCCGAGGTGCGCGGGGACGAGGATTCTCTACCGTCCCGCCCGGGCTCGGCTGAGCAAAGCAATTCTTCTATCCTTTACGGCGATCGTCTGATCTTGAAACTGTTCCGCCGCCAGCAGGTGGGTCCGAATCCGGATTGTGAGATGGGCGCGTACCTTACGGAAAACGTGCGTTTCGAGAACGTACCGCCCTACGCCGGATCGATTGAATACGTCGGGGAGGGTGCTCAAACGGCCGCGCTTGGCGTTCTGCACGGGCTCATCGACAACGAAGGAGATGGCTGGAGATGGACGATGGAGGAACTGGAACGTTACTACGAGAACTGCGCTCCCGTGCCCTACCCGGGCGAGGAGGCTGCCGCAGCCCGGTACGATCTGATCGGGCTCTCAGAAGCTCCCGCGTCTGAATTGGCTCGCGATCACGTCGGTCTATACCTCGAAGCCGCCGCAACGCTAGGCCGCCGGACAGCCGAGTTGCACCTGGCGTTGTCCAACCCGGCCAGCGATCCGGTCTTCGCTCCGGAGAAGCTTAGTCCCGAAGATTTCCTTGCGCTCTTTACCGGCATGCGAGACCACGCGGCCCGCGCCCTGGATGCTTTGAAGGAGGCGGTTTCCGGGTTCCCGGATGAAGTGGTTGAGTTGGCCGGACTCGTACTGAGCAGGCGGCGGCAGATCCTCGATCGCTTCCGCCCCGGGGAGATCGGCGACATGTATGCGCTCCGCACGCGAATCCACGGGGATTATCATCTCGGGCAGGTACTGCGCGTCAAGACGGACTTCGTGATTTTCGATTTCGAAGGGGAGGCTGCGCGGACGCTTGCTGAACGGCGGGCAAAACATTCCCCTCTCAAAGACGTCGCCGGAATGCTGCGGTCTTTCAGCTATGCGGCTTACGCAAGCCTGATGAACTACACCGCGCGGCGTCCCGAAGACTTCACACGCCTGGAGCCCTGGGCGCGGCTCTGGGAGCGCTCGGCGGCCGCCGAGTTCCTGCGCGGATATCGCGAAGCAGCGCAGGGCGCAGCCTACCTGCCCTGCAACGCGGAGGGATTCCGAAGAGTTCTCGAAACGTATCTTTTGGACAAAGCATTGTACGAGGTTTTGTACGAAATGGACAATCGCCCGGCGTGGGTACGTATTCCTTTGCTCGGAATGCGGTCGATTTTGGTGTAGCTGAATGCCGGAACTCGATGCCATCCCGGCTGAGGCCAGGCAGCGCCTCGAGGAGATCGGCAGCGCCGATCTCATTATCGGAATCCTCAACACCGCGCACGACCATGAGATCGGTACAGTTGTCAAAACGGTGGGCGAGGTGTTGCGCGAGCTTTCCCAAAACCTGCGAGCTGTCGTGGTTCACAGCCCCAGCGACGAGGCTCCCGAGCGGCATGAAGCGGCGCGCGAGAATGAGTCCGTACATGTCGTGCCCTGGCCGCTTCTGGCGCCGAACACTTCTCTCACTCAGGCCGGTAGCGTATCCGACGGCTATCGATCGATCTTCGCGCTCGGCGAGAGCCTTGGCGCCCGAGGCTACGGTGTGATCGCCTCCAGCCTCGAGACCGTCACTTCGCAATGGATCTCGCGGCTGGTCGAGCCGGTTCTCAACATGGATTTTGATCTGGTCGCTCCATGTTATGCGCGCCAAAAGTTGGAAGGACTCCTCAACAACAGTATTCTTCGCCCGTTGATGCGTGCTCTCTATGGGAGGCGCATCCGCAATCCGCTCGGACCCGACTTCGGATTTTCCGCGAAACTTCTGCGGCGTCTTCTCTATCTCGACTCGGGCCTCCCGAATCGGCTTGGCTCGCCGGTCTTGTTTGCATCGGAGGCGGCCTGTGGCGGCTTTCAGGTGTGCCAGGCCCACATCGGGGAACGGCACCCTCCGCAGATCGACTTAATGAACCTCAGCTCCATTCTTGCGGATGTACTCGGGCCGGTGTTTCTCGATGTGGAGCGGAATGCGCCTTTCTGGCAGAAGGTTCGCGGCTCGCATGCCGTCCGCGCATTCGGCGAACCTATAGCTTCGGCGCAAGAGGACGGGTCTGTCGACGTGCGCCGCCTGGTCGAGTCCTTTCAACTAGGATCTCGCAACCTTCAGGAAGTCTGGGGAGTGGTGCTTCCCCCGGCGACTCTGTTTGAAGTGAGAAAGCTGGCGCGGCTTGCGCCGGATGAATTCCACATGCCTGACGAGTTGTGGGTTCGTATTATCTATGATTTCGCGCTGGGGCACCGTCTCCGAACCATCAGCCGTGACCACCTGCTCCGCGCGATTACGCCGCTTTACCTGGGCTGGACTGCTTCCTACGCGCTCGAAGTGGAGCGCTCCACGCCCGACATGGTCGAATACCGCCTGGAGCAATTATGCGATGCGTATGAGGCCGGCAAAACCTATCTATTATCGCGGTGGCGGTGGCCGGACCGTTTCAACCCCTAACGAAGGGAGGAAGCCATGTTGGAACAAGTACGTGAAGCCCTGCATCAATCAACGATCCGCGTGATCACGAAGCTCGCAAGCTTGCTGCCTGGTACTGTGGCGCTGATTATCGCCGTAGCGCTTTCAGCAGTGCTCGGCGCAATTCTTGCTTTTCTGTTGCGCCGCTTGCTTCGCGCGGTGGATTTCGATGAGCGCCTGGCTCACGCTGTGTCGCCAGTCTGGACGCAATGGTCGCCTTCCCAGAGCCCAACCTTGCTCGTAACGCGGGTGGTGTTTTGGGCGCTGATCCTGATCGGGTTCTTGATCGGCATCGCGGCGTTCGACGCCACCCTTACCTCTCAACTGGTGCTGAGTATCTTCACCTATCTGCCGAACGTTGTTGCCGCGGTGCTGGTTCTCCTTATGGGTACCCTCATCGCTCGTTTCATCGCCCGGAGCGTGCTCATCGGCGCTGTGAACATGAACCTTCAGTACGCCCGGGTTCTGAGTCTGGGCGTGAAGTGGCTCGTGCTCGTGCTTACAGTGGCGATGGCGCTCGAACACCTCTCGATCGGAGGCGGCATCGTTCAACTGGCTTTCGGGATCCTCTTCGGAGGCATCGTGCTCGCTCTGGCGCTTGCAGTAGGGCTCGGCTCAAAGGAACTCGTGAGCCGGTCGCTCGAGCGTGAAAAGACTACAGCGGAGACCGAAGAACCGTTCCGCCATTTGTGACGATTATCAGACGCGAACATGACGACCCTGGAATTCACGCTGGTCGTGTTCCTCATTTCGGCGGTGGCGGGTTTCCTGGGTGCGCTAACGGGTCTCGGCGGCGGGGTGGTTGTCACACCTGCACTTACTCTGCTTCTTGGCGTTGATCTTCGCTACGCCATCGGCGCAAGTCTCGTGTCGGTGATCGCGACCTCTTCGGGCGCCGCGGCTGCGTATGTGCGTGAGGGTTATTCGAACATCCGGATCGGCATGTTTCTCGAGGTCGCAACCACGCCGGGCGCGTTGATCGGCGCCTTTCTCGCCACCCGAACTCCGACCTCTGCTCTAGCTGTCATCTTCGGGCTCATGCTGCTTCAAGCCGCCTGGCAGTCCAGCCGTCAAGATCCTGACGAAGCCGCGAATGCGGCTCCCGACATTCTGGCTACGAGGCTCAAATTCGACAGCAGTTATCCGACCTCCGGCGGCCAGCGGCCGTATCATGTCGGCCGCGTCAAGACCGGATTTGGTCTGATGTTCGGCGCCGGCGCCATCTCGGGACTGCTCGGTATCGGGTCGGGCGCTCTCAAGGTGATCGCCATGGACCAGGCCATGCGAATTCCCTTCAAGGTCTCCACCACTACGAGCAATTTCATGATCGGGGTCACCGCGGCGGCGAGTGCCGGAGTATACCTGAGCCGCGGATACATCGAGCCTGGACTCACGATGCCCGTTATGCTCGGCGTCCTTTCAGGCTCGATTCTCGGAGCGCGGCTGCTGATCGTGGCGCGCACCCGCGTTTTGCGCTGGGTTTTCGGTGTGGTGGTCGGCCTGATGGCGCTCGAAATGATCTTCAGTGGAATCAGGGGGAGGATTTGACGTGGCGGTGTGGAACGATGAACGCCTCGAACGCATCGTCGCCAAACTGCTACGCGCGGGAGTTCTTCTGTCCGCTGCGGTGGTCTTGCTGGGCGGCATTTGCCACCTCGCAGCTCATGGAGCAGAGCCTGTGGCCTACCGCAAGTTCCAGCCGGCGGAGGCCTCGTATCGCTCCGTGTCCGGCATCACGGGAGCAGTCGCACGAGCAGACTGCCGCGCCGTTATTCAACTTGGCCTCGTGCTCCTGATCGCGACCCCTGTCGCGCGCGTCGCCTTCTCGTTAGTGGCCTTCGCCTTCGAGCGCGATCGCACTTACGTATTCGTTACCCTTGTCGTCCTCGCCGTTTTGTTATACAGCCTTATCTTCAGCCACTAAGTCTTCGTGCCAGCTATTGACGGCTCGCCCGGCGTTAGCATTAAGTTGGATTCTAAACGGGCGCAAAACCCGCCTTTCGACAAAGGAGCACCTTCAGAAATGCAATTGGGGATGGTCGGTCTAGGCCGAATGGGCGCGAACATGGTGCGCCGCCTGCTGCGTGGCGGCCATCAGTGCGTCGTCTTCGACGCGAATCGGGGTAACGTCGAACAGTTGACGGGAGAAGGCGCCGCCGGCGCGAGATCATTGGCCGATTTCGTCCGGAATCTGAACGCTCCCCGTTCGGTGTGGCTGATGATCCCGGCTGCTGCCGTCGACAGCACGCTCGACGGGCTTACGGCCTGCCTTGAGAAGGGCGACATCGTCATCGACGGAGGAAATTCCTACTACATCGACGATATCCGCCGCGCGAAAGCGCTCGAGGCGCGCGGTCTTCACTACGTCGACGTCGGCACCAGCGGCG
>QHXU01000315.1:10307-11542 GCA_003223065.1 Acidobacteriota bacterium
TGATCGGCGGCCGCAGGGAAATCGTCGAGCACCTAGGCCCCATCTTCAAGACCCTGGCCCCCGGCCGCGGCAGCCTCGTGCGTACGCCGGGGCGCGAAAAGGCGGGCGGTACCGCGGAAGAGGGTTATCTCCACTGCGGCCCCGCGGGCGCCGGCCACTTCGTGAAGATGATCCACAACGGCATTGAATACGGAATCATGGCCGCTTATGCCGAAGGAATCAATATCCTGAAACATGCGAACGTCGGAAAGCGCGGCCGCGCTGTGGATGCGGAAACAACGCCGCTGCGGAACCCCGAGCACTATCAGTACGACCTGAATCTGGCTGACATCGCCGAGGTGTGGCGCCGCGGCAGCGTCATCGCCTCCTGGCTGCTCGATCTGACTGCCAATGCGTTGTTCGAACAGCCCGGGCTTGAGAGATTCTCGGGCCGAGTCTCGGATTCCGGCGAAGGACGATGGACCGCGATGGCCGCGATCGAGGAATCGGTTCCGGCGCCGGTCCTCAGCGCCGCCCTGTACCAGCGTTTCGCTTCGCGTGGTGAGGACGAGTTCGCCGAAAGGCTGCTGTCCGCCATGCGATACCAGTTCGGGGGCCACGTCGAGCTACCGGCGGGCGGTTAAGAGATCGCAAGGAGAAGAACATGGATCCCGTCCACGACCCGTGCCCTTGCGTTATGGTGATCTTCGGCGCGAGCGGCGACTTGACCAAGCGCAAGCTCGTACCGGCGCTCTGCAATCTGGCGCAAGCGAAGCTTCTGCCTCACGATTTCAGCCTCACCGGTTTCTCCCACGAATCCCTCACCAGCGAATCATTCCGGCAAAAACTTACCGAGGACATAAAGACCTTCGCGACAACGCCTGTTGATCACAAACTTTGGGAGTGGTTTGTGCAACGCATCCAGTACAGCCAGGGCGACTTTCAGGATCCCAAGGCCTACCAGGGTCTCAAGGACCAACTCGAGCAGATTGACAAGCAACAAGGAAAACCAAGCAGCCGGTTTTTTTACCTCGCGGTCGCCCCGAAATTTTTCTCTGTCATCGTGCGCCAGCTAAGTACGGTTGGTTTGACGAAGGAAGACAGGGGCCGTTGGGTCAGAGTGGTGATAGAGAAACCCTTCGGGCACGATGTGGACTCCGCGCGCCTGCTCAACCGCGAGCTTAGGGAAGTTCTCGATGAGTCGCAGATCTATCGCATTGACCATTACCTTGGCAAGGAGACGGTCCAGAACATCA
>QHXU01000315.1:11551-16896 GCA_003223065.1 Acidobacteriota bacterium
TCATGGTTTTCCGGTTCGGCAACAGCATCTTCGAGCCGATCTGGAACCGCCGCTACGTTGACCATGTTCAGATCACGGCCGCGGAAACGGTCGGCGTCGAGCACCGCGGCGGCTATTATGACACCTCCGGCGCGCTGCGCGACATGGTGCCGAATCATCTGTTCCAGCTTCTGACGCTCACCGCGATGGAGCCGCCGGTATCCTTCGACGCCGATGCAGTTCGCGGAAAACAGGCCGAGGTTCTGCAGGCCGTCCCTCCCGCCTCCCCGGAGGATGTGTTGACGAGAATGGTACGCGGCCAGTACGGCGAAGGATTCGTGGGAGACGAGCGCGTCCCCGCGTATCGAAGCGAGCCGGATGTGCCGCCGGATTCGAATACCGAAACATTCGTTGCCCTGAAACTCGCGATCGATAACTGGCGCTGGGCCGATGTCCCGTTCTATTTGCGCACCGGAAAACGTCTGGCCAAGCGGGCGACCGAGATCGTCATTCAGTTCCGGAGAACGCCATTTGTACTGTTCCGGAACACGCCGGTCAAAGACCTGTACCCTAATAAGCTCGTCATTCAGATCCAGCCGGAGGAGGGGATCGCGCTGCGCTTCGGCGCTAAAGTGCCCGGTCCGGTGATGAAAATCGGACTGGTCAATATGGATTTCGATTACGTCCGCTACTTCGGAAACTCCCCGAGCACCGGATACGAACGCCTGCTCCACGACTGTCTCGTCGGCGATGCCACGCTGTTCCAGCGCGCCGACATGGTGGAGGCGGCCTGGAAGGTAATCCAGCCCGTGCTGGACGTCTGGAAAGCCCTGCCGCCGCGCATTTTTCCGAATTACGCGGCCGGTTCGTGGGGACCCGCCGAGGCCGACGAGATGATGAGACGGGATGGCCGGGAGTGGGCCCAGATCGGATAAGGCATTATCCAGGACCGGCTAGGCAGGATCCCCAATCGCCGGTATCTAACATCCCCATTTGCCGGGATAACCGCCGAACCGCCCGCGTACATCCATGTAAGTGGCAACTAGAAAGGCTATATGAACAAACTACACTTCTGGAAGCAGTCGAGGACGCTTTCTTCCGTTTTTGCAATCGGGCTGGCATTGGGAGGGTTTGGCGCTTTCAGCGCAACGCATGAACTCCGGTCTGGAAATCCGCCTGCCGCGTTCAAGCTGGCGAACCCCAACGAGGGACCCAGCCGAAACAGTTTCGCTCCGGCGGTGAAAAAAACGCTGCCGGCGGTAGTGAACATTTCTTCTTCGCGAGTGGTTCGAGCGCCGGCTGGGCGCGAAATGCCGATGGACCCGTTTTTCCGCCAGTTCTTCGGGGATGAATTCGGACGTCAATTCAGAGTTCCGCGTGAGCGCCGCGAGCAGAGTCTCGGCTCTGGCGTGATCGTAAGCCCGAACGGCTATATTCTCACCAACAATCACGTGGTCAATGGCGCGACCGAAATTCAGGTCACTCTCTCGGACAAGCGCGAGTTCAAGGCGCGCGTCGTCGGCACGGATGCGAAAACAGACATCGCGGTGCTTAGAATCGACGCAGCCGACCTGCCGGCGCTGACCATCGGCGACTCGTCGAAGATTCAGGTGGGCGATTTCGCGCTAGCCATTGGTGATCCGTTCGGCGTGGGCGAAACCGTTACCATGGGCATCATCAGCGCAACCGGACGAGGCAACCTCGGCATCGAAGATTACGAGGACTTCATTCAAACCGATGCGCCCATCAACCCCGGGAACTCCGGCGGAGCGCTCATTAACGACCGTGGGGAACTGATCGGCATCAACACCGCGATCCTCTCGCATGAATCCGGTGGGAATCAAGGCATCGGATTTGCGATTCCCGTGAACCTGGCGCGCCAGGTCATGAACCAGATTCTCGAGCACGGCAAGGTGACGCGCGCGTATCTCGGCATCTCGATGCAAGAGCTCACGCCGGCGATGGCCAAGGCGCTGGGCGATCCGCAACTACACGGCGCGCTGGTGGGCGATGTTACCGCCAATAGTCCCGCGCAAAAAGCCGGAATCCAACGAGGAGATATCGTCCTCGAAGTAAATGGAACGCCAGTTTCGGACACCAATCAACTGCGCAATGCAGTCTCGATGATGTCGCCCGGGTCAGTCGTGAAACTGAAGGTGTTCCGCCGTGGCAGCGAGCGTGAGCTTTCCGCCGTGCTTGCTGAACTTCCGGATTCAGAAAATGTTCGCTGATGTCAGTTCGTCGGGGCGGGCAGCGGTGATATCGAGGAAGGCAGAATCGGCCGCGCCCGTTCCACTCTCCACTGAACGCGGCCTCCCACTTCTCTCTGCGTGCGTGTGATGCGCAGCTCGCCTTCCGCCAGGTACTTCAGATGGACGTAATCGAACGCCAATCCAGCCGAAGCCATCAGCTTCATGTAATCCCCGTGAGCCGTCTCGTCTGGAGCTTCGGTATATCCCGAATCCCAAGTTATCTCCGGGTTGATCCCGCCAACGCCTCCGGAGCCCGGAGCTGTCTGGCCGCCCGGCCCGCCTTGGCCGCCGGCTCCGCCCGCAGCTCCGCGGCGGCCAGCGGAACCCTTCAGCGCCATGTAAATCCGAATCCCGTTTACCACCGGCTGGAGCATGTTCCGTGGTTGCCACCGCTGCCCATAGCGCTCATAGCGCGAATTCATCCGCGTTTCGAGAGCGAGTAAGCCGGGCACGTTACGCTCGGCTTCCACAATCCGGTCGCGGATCGCATAGGCCACTGGTTCGCTGTATGGATGCTCCGGATCGCGCAGGTAAGTCAGGCTGGTGAACCATCCGCGCGGTATCCACCATGCGCGCCCGGAATTCGCGCCCTGCCGGTTCTGAACCCAGCCTGAGTACTCCGAGAACGGCTGAACCCATTCGTGCGATGGATAGCCGTGCGGGTTCAGAAACGCATCCGGCAGCCAGGTCTCGATCAAGCGCCTGCGCGTCCGTGATTCCGGATACGTCGGATCGGTCTCGGTCTGGCCTGTGGAAACGTCCGCCGCCAGCGCGCCGTGATAGCCCGGATGCAGCATGTTGTCCGGAGTGATCTGCGCGAGCAAGACCGACAGCTGGGCGCCATCGGGATTGTCGATCGGGTGCAGGACAACATTCACCTTCTTCAGCATCGCCCTTACTTCCGGATCGGTCAGCAGTTGCTCGCCGAGCTTGGCGATATGGCTCGTGCTCGAGACCTCGTTCGCATGCTGGCGGCCCGAATAAATAATTGACGCCTTGAGCGTCGTTTCCTTGGGCGCCGAACGCAGCACCGAAGGGCTTGGCAGCATCAGATCCGCAGCCCAGATATTCTGGCCGAGATAGCTCCGCCCCATCCAGTAAACATTCGCCCCCGGATACGAGGCGAACCGCGCCAAAATCGCGGCGTTCTCTTCCGGGCTGATCGGCTCATCCCACTGTACGATCGGTGTTTGCGTCAGCTTGGCCGCATAATCGCTGATCATCGGCCGCGGATTCGCGGGCGCCGGCACCGTCCAGGTCACATAGGCACGGGGCTCCGGGGTATCGATCTTCGCGGTCACTGGCCGCGGCAGCTCGAACTCCAGCGCCATCTGCTTCAAATGTGGATATGCAACATCGTCGCGATAGAGGCCGGCCGCATGCATTTGCTCAAGCCAATGCAATTGCCCCCTGGCCTGTTCGACCGAGAAAATCGAGCGATCTACCTGGTCTTGCCCCTCCACCTTGAGCCATTCCTCGTACTTGTCCTCCAGGAAATCGGCGGGTACCGTCCACGTGAGGCTTTCCGGGCCGGACTCGCCCGCCTTGACGCGCGCCTGAATCAAGCGGGGCTGCATCTCCCCGCTCAACGCCGGCAGATTGCGTTCGCGTTCCTGGCGCTTTCCGCTCGCATCGGTCCAACTCAACCGCACCAGCGGATTCGGCGCCGCTTTCGCGTAAAACTCAATATGCACTCGCCCGTCCTGCCCGTCTTCCGAGGGATGCACAATCGGAATCACTCGGCCAGCGTACGTAATCGGCCGCCCCGTCTCCAGATCTCCCGTCATGTTGACGAAGTTTTCAGTGGTATAGAAGGTGTCTTCCTGCAAAGCCTCCAGCGCGGAGATCCGTTCTTTATCCAGGTCGAGGTTGTAGTCGGGCTCACTCATGTGGATATCGAGTCTGAGCGTGTCAAACAGGGGCACGAACTCTTGCCGGATCTCGCCGTGCGTCTGGGCCATGATCGATTGAAAAACCTTGGGTAGTGTTTGGTTCTGGTAATGGTCCCAGAACTCTTCAATGTCGGTCCTGATTCGCTGGTCCAGCAAGACCCTTGACCCGCTCTCAAGCCGTACCCAGCCCGTATCCACCTGCACCTGCTCGTAGCGCGGGACGACGCCGTTATAGGGCTGCAGGGCGGTCGTGACGGTGAACTCGCGCGTCAGAATTTCCTTGCCGCCGCCGTCCAAAGCATGTACGCGATATGTCGGCCCGTTCGGCGGCGATTCCATCTGCTGCAGCGTGATCTTCTCCAGCGGCAGATTCAGCTTCCGCGCCAGCATTTCGTCGACGGGATACAGCTCCTGCACCCACCGGGCCGGCGAGTACATCGCGCGGACGCCCGTCGGATCCACATTCTTGGCAAACTCGATTTGGATGCTTGCCACCGCCTTGCCCGCCAGCTCCGGGGCGATCTCGTCCATGAGCCAGCTATAGCCTGGCTTGTAAGCGCAGAGCACCAGCACTTGCAGATGCTTCGGATCGGCCCCGGCACGCGTGAGAAGCTCCTGCAATTGGGTTTGCAGCTTTCGGCGCTGATCGGGTCCCTCGCTCACCCGGGCCAGCAGCTTCGCGCTTTGGCCGCGCCTGATGCCCGAAGAAGCATCCTTCACAGCCTGCACCAGGCGCTTTCCCTCCCACACGATTACCAGGTCCTCGTTGAATGTCGGCGCCGCCTGATGGAAGGGATAAGCAGGGTTCTGATAGTGCAAGTCCGGATTCTTGTCGCAGCACTTCGTTCCGGCGTGCAAGCTGCTCGTGACGACGTCCGCATTCGATACTTGCAATTCGCGCTGGATCTCCCGCCGAAGCAAGTCTGTGAGCCGCGGGTCCGCGAGATCCACGAATAGCTCGGCCTTAACGTTCTTGATATTGCCCGCCTGGCCGATCTGCTTCATCCATTGCTCCAGGTGGTACAGTCCGGCTGCCGCCTGTCCGGCGCTCGAGCGCAACGAAAAGAACTGGTGCAAGTCGTACCGGATTTCCTCCAGCGAGAGGTGCTGTTTCCCGGTCTCCCAAACGTTCGGGAAGCGTTCTGACAGAAGATCCAGCGCAGCCGCCGAGCCGGTGTCGTCACCGCGCACGAGAACTGCGCCGCGCCGCCCAAAGCTATCG
>QHXU01000533.1 GCA_003223065.1 Acidobacteriota bacterium
CGTGAACTGCAGAGACGCTCTCCGCGCCAAAAAAATTGCGGCTCCCCATTATGGATTCGAAACACGGTTCACGGCTTGGTTTTCACGATTGCGACCGGTGTCCGTTTGGTCATCGCCGGGGGGACGTCACGTTTTGCGTTGCGCATCCATTGGACAGGGGCCGTTCGAGACCTTCTACTGCCCCAGCGGTCGTTCTACCCTCGACTTTGTGCAGCGGAATGCACGCCTAAGTGCCTTGAGCAGTTTGACTTGTGCGGCCTCACGAGCAGTGGAAAGCGCTGGCAGCCGAGATTCGCCGCGATCATCACCGCAAGTCCGGTTTTATGCCGGGCTTCGAGGCGATCGCTGCAGGTAAGAGAGTGCGGGCCATCTTTCTTCGATCGGGCGCGGAAGGCCAAATCGTGACCGGATTTACCTCCGCCACCCCGCCAGGATCTCCTCGACCCGATCGGCGACCCGCTGGCGGGCGGACGTGCGATTCACGCCATTCGACAGCAGCTCATCGTACTCGGTGTGATTGTGGCGAATTGCGGCGACCACCGCCGCGGTCAACGATTGCTCCTCGAGGTTCTGGCCCCCCTGCGTCCGGCCAACGCGGCCGCTTCCCCTTGCGGCGGTGTGTTCGGCGATGGCAGCTACTTCCCGCGGCGGACAGCCGGGAAACAACACCCCGATCTGCTTTATCATCCTGGCGACTAATGCGCGATCCTGTTGGCGTCGCCGCGCGGCCCCGCGCGCTCGTGCGGCCGCCCGCTCATCGGCGTCTTCCGTACATTCCTGCTCGGCTTTCTCCAGCGCCGTTCCTTCTGTGAGGATGCCCTGTCTCTCGTAGCGCTCGCGTGACCGGCTGAAGCGGACTACCACCGCTACGCGTTTACTGTATTTCGCCGCGCGCCGCGTCAAGGCGGCGTCGCCGGATGGAAGAAATTCGAGATCGTCGAGGCGTGCACACGCCAGGCACAGCGGCTGCTCCGCTTCCATATAAAGGAAGGAGTCCTGCGAGATCGCCACGCCGCATTCCGAACATTGTGAGTCGCGTAGGATTTGAAATACGACAGGCTGCTGAGCACGGTCGAGCTTCTGTTGAAGGCGCTGCTGTTTGCGTTCGGAAAGTGCCGGCAACACGCAGTGCGTGCGGTAGCTCTTCTCGATCTTCGGATCTCCGCTCTNNAGGCCACAGTCCCGGTCCGCGTCCTGCGCACGTAACTGTCCATCGCCGTTACTTCGATTGTACGCAGGGATTGCAGGAATCGATAGCGGCTCGGCGACCGACAGCCGGAGCGGAGGCCTTTGAGCTAAAGTGTGATTTTGTAATGAGCCGGAGGTCTGCGCACCCAAGGAGAGGACCGCAATCCCCTCCAGGGCAAGAGCTTCTGGGAGTCATCACCTCCCATGGGCCACGGCCACCCGCTGACGCTCAGATCCTAACGGGCAGCCGGCACCGCCAGCGTCTGGGGGTTCGGCCGTCCAGTCTGATCCAATACTTAGTGCGCGACGTAAAGTACTGATCCGCATTTTCGAAAATACGCTTCGGGTCGATAAAGTAAGTATGAAGAATCGCTCCAGCAAAGCAACCAAAATTCGCTACTTGTTGACAGAAGAATATAGCACGAGCGAGATCGCCGAGATGGTCGGGTCGAGCAGCAGATGGGTGCGGGCGTGTAGGGCAAGAGTCCGGCGGCCGCCATCGAGGTATGCCGTGCTGCTGGCCCAGGTGATTGGGCTCCGCGGCGAAGTCGCGAGGTTAGCTTTGCTCGTCGAGAAGGCGAAGCAGATGCTCAATCCACAACCCAAGAACGCATTACATAACATCGCCCCCGAATGGGCAAGAACAGCGGTAGATCCTTGCAAAGAAGGCCCAGGCCCATATTGGTCGAAGTCGGCGTAGAAACGCGCTTATGCCCAACCTTCTTTGGAAGCACTTTCCCGTCAGGCAACAAGTCTGCGTTCAGATTTCCCCAAGGACTGCGCCGGCCCCCTCCAAGTATCCACTGATCTTCGCTCAGATCGTCGCTCTCCGCTGCGAGGTGGGCGGCCTAGCTCACTCATTCAAACGAGCGGAGCCAAGGAATGTTCCCGGCAGAAAAAACGCCCCACCGCACACCGCAATGCGTTTGCAATCGAGCAACATGAGGTTGTCGTGCTGTAGGATGCCAGAGTAATCGACATGTCAGGCGTTGATAGCGGAGGAGTGAACGCGGATGTGCC
>QHXU01000303.1 GCA_003223065.1 Acidobacteriota bacterium
CAGGCGGGTGCGGCAGGGCGTGAATCTGGGGCTGCGCGCGACACTATCGGATATAGGGCAGACGGTTGCGGAGAATTTCGGAACCAGGATCGTGAAAGGTGCCAGCTTCTTGCCTCAGCTCGCTCAGTGATCCGCGCTGCACTTGCCCCGGCAAACAGTCTCTGAAACTTGCTTCAGTTCGCCGAGCCGTTTTGGATCGGACATCGTGGGCCGGCGCACGCTGAGCTCCTCGACCACCGCGCCATCGGCGCGCTTGCGGCGCTCGATGATCTGCTGCTCCTTAATCTGCTGCGGCGATTCGTTATCCTGCAGCCGCCCGTCGACAGCACGCGAGAACAGGTTCACCTCGGTGACCTCTGTTCCATCGGAGCGTTTGGAAGTAGTGCTCACGCTCTGGCGGGCGAGCTTCAACTGGCCGGTGACGTCCGGCTCATAGAACGCGGTATTCTCGACGGTCTGGTCGCCCTTCTGCTGTGCGTCGGTCGTTTGACGAAGAGCCTCGTAGAAGCTGCCATTTTGCGAGCGGCGGTACACTGTTTCGTTTTCGTGCTTGCCGCCATCGGACGGTTCGGTCACGGAAGTGCGTTTTTCGGCGGTTTCAAACGTGCCGTTAATCGTCGGCTTTTGGATGATCGCGTCCGCGAGGATCACCGCGCCGCGCTTGTGCGACTCGATGGTCTTGCGCTCGGATTCATGCATTTGCCCATTGACGTCGCTGACGTACGTGGACGCTTTGACAATGGAACCGCCGTCGGCGAATCCCTGCTCCTCCGTCACCACGCGCTCTGTCGAAGTGAGCCTCCCGGTCTGGTCGTACTTGCGGACGATCTTCTCGGTGACCTTGCTGTTCGCGTCTTGCCGCAAGATGCGCTCTTCCGTCTGTTCCAGGGGAACTTCCCGGCCATTGATGGAACGGCTGAGCTCAGTACGCTCGCCGTTCGAAGCGGTGATCGAAGAAGCTTCCGCGCGCCGGCCATTCAGGTCAGTCACATACGTGCTCGTGGTGGACTGCGCGAGAGTGAGCGCGCTGATTAGCAGAGTGTACAGGCAGTACTTCACAATTTCAGGCTAAGCCGTAACGCCGAAAGCGCGCAATCGAGCGAATACCTTAGGATCGCCCCGCTATCCGCTTCCTACTATCCGCTTCCTGTCACACGATACAATGAGAGGGAGTGAAGACCTTTTACATCGAGACCTTCGGCTGCCAGATGAACGTACATGACTCGGAAAAAGTCATCGGCACGCTGATCAGCCAGGGTTACCTGCAGGTCGCGACACCCGAAGAGGCAGAGCTGGTCTTCTACAATACATGCAGCATTCGTGATAAGGCCGAGCAGAAAGTCTTCAGCCGCCTGCAGCAGTTCAAGAAGGAACACGGCAAAGGCAAGACGTTCGCCGTGCTGGGATGCGTGGCGCAGCAGGAAGGCGAGAAAATCTTCGAAAAGGCTCCGCACGTCAGCCTGGTCTGCGGCTCCGCCAGCTACAATCGTCTGCCGCAGATGCTGGTGCAGCTCGAGGCTGGAAACCGGCGGGTGACCGGCCTGGCTCTCGACACGGAAGAGACTTTCGAAACTCCCCTCACGCGTCGCGATAATCCGCACCGGGCTTACATCACGATCATCGAGGGCTGCGACAAATCTTGCGCCTACTGCGTGGTGCCGTTCACGCGGGGACCCGAGCGCAGCCGCACCAGTGCTTCAGTGCTGTCTGAAGCGCGGCAGCTCGCCGAAATGGGCTATACCGAGATTCAGTTACTGGGACAAAACGTCAACAGCTATCGCGATCCCTCGTCCGCCGGATGGGACTTCGCGACGTTGTTGCGCAACGTCGGACAGGTCCCCGGCATCCGCCGCGTAAGGTTCACGACGTCGCATCCGCGCGATTTTGTGAAGGGCATCATCGAGGCGATCGAGGATAACCCGGCCCTGTGCAACCACGTGCACCTGCCGGTACAGTCCGGTTCTTCCCGAGTGCTTGCATCGATGCAGCGGCTCTACACTCGCGATGAATACATGCGCCGCATCGAGTGGATGAAAGCGGCCCGGCGTCCGATCGCAATCACGACGGACATCATCGTCGGATTCCCGGGCGAGACCGAAGACGATTTTGAGGCGACGCTGGGGCTGCTGGAAGCGGTCGAATACGATTCGGTGTTCAGCTTCAAATACTCGCGTCGGCCGAATACGCCCGCGCTCACGCTTCCCGGTCAGGTCCCGGAAGAAGAGAAGGGCAGGCGTCTGACGATCCTGCAGGAGAGGCAACGCGCTATCCAGGTGCGTCGCAACGCGGCCTACGTAGGCGCGGTGGAAGAGTCCCTGGTGGAAGGGTTCAACAAAGCAACGGGACAGTGGATCGGGCGTACGTCCCAGAACAAGACACTCAATTTCCTGCGCCCGGGCGCGGCCGAAGATCTGCTGGGCCGGTACGTCGACGTGCGCGTCACGCGCGCGGGTCCGAATTCGCTCGCGGGAGAGTGTGTAAACTAAGAGATCAACTCAAGGAGGAGGATGGTATGGAAGTCGAGATGAAAATCCGGGGATTGATGATGGACCCGGTGACCAACATGCCGATTGTCGTGCTGAAGGATGTCAATGGCACGGCCATCCTCCCGATCTGGGTGGGGATCTACGAAGCCAATGCGATCGCGCTTGAAATCGAAAAGGTGGCCACGCCGCGGCCGATGACTCACGACCTGATCCGCAATCTTCTGTTCGGGCTGGAAACAGGCGTGAAGAAGGTGGTCGTCAGCGACCTCAAGGAGGACACGTTCTACGCGGTGATCTGGCTGGAGCGCAACGGCCAGCTCATTTCGGTGGACTCGCGCCCAAGCGACGCGTTGGCCATCGCCCTCCGGCTGGATTGCCCCATCTACGTCGAGGAAACCGTCCTCAAGACTTCGAAGACCGTGGCCGCTGTTGCTGAGGTCGGCAATAACGAGGAACTGCGTAAATGGCTCGAGAACCTCGGTGACGAGGACCTCGGGCGCTACAAGATGTAGCGCTCAGGCCAGACCCTCGACAAGGCTGCTAACCGTTCTCCGGCTGAATCGTCCAATGGGCATGGACCGAACCCAAAACAGAGGCTGGAGGCGAGTGGCGATAATAGCCGCGCTACTCTGTGCCGCGGCTTCGGTCAAAGTGATGGCGAATCCCGAGGTTCGGCGTCCGGTGGCGCAGTTCATCTATTTCTACCAGCAAACCGACGACATGAACCTCTGGCAACGCATCGTCTATAGTTGGCTGCTGGCGAAGACCACTACGCCTTCTTCTTAGCAACGGTCTTCTTCGGCGTCGGGGTGTTCCTTCCAGTCCAACCGGCGATCTTGGCCTTGTCGATCGTCAGCACCACCATGAATGGTTCTTTGGTGAACGCCGTTCCCACGCCGCCTTCGAACTCGATTTCAGAGCCCTTTTCCATCTTTCCTGGGAGCGATTGGCCCTCATCGAGCTTCAATGTGCAATCGGCGACGCCGGCTTTCTCAATGGCCAGAATCAATTCCTTCGGGCGAATGGCCGGAGTCATCGAGACGATGGTTCCCTTGAACTTCGGAAGTGCAGCGTCTTTGACGTGCTCATCGAAGTAAGCCTGGCCGTTCTCCCCTGTCAGGCCCGTCTTTAGATCGGTCCAGAGCGCCATCATCGGGTTCGCTGCGCGCGCCGCGTTTTCCTTCTCGATCTCCTCGCGTTTAATCGTCGCGATGTCCTTTATGCTGAAATCCGCCGGCGGCAGCGCATTTGTTTTGGCCGTGGCGAGCAGCTTGTCCAACCCGTCATCCGACCCGTGATACTGCTTGTACGCGCGGGTCAAGAACGTCTGAATCTGCTGGCGATTCGCGGCGGGAAGGCTGCCGGGGCCTTCGTATGACGCTGCGCGCGCGTAATGGAAGAGTGCAAACTGCTGCTTCTCAGGCTTTGTCTTGTTCTGCGCCAGCACCACGCCGGCGAGCCAGGCCGAGACCTGGCCCTGGTTGGGATCGAGTTGGAGCGCTTTGGTCAACTCGGCTTCGGCCCGTTCGTTGTCCTTACGCGCCAGGTAGATGTAACCGATCGTCCTCTGCGCGAAGACCTTCATGTCAGGCTTGAGTTTTTCCCACTGGTCCGGCGACTTGTCGGCAGGTTTCTTATTCGGCGCGTAAATCGCGTCCAGATTGCCGATCATGTGAGTGCATGCCTTCTCGGCGGTGTCGAGATCCTGCGCGCTCGGTGGATTGAACGCGTAAATATAGCTGAGGATCGTGGTCAACGCGAGGACGTCGTTCGGATCGCCCTTCAGCATCTCGGTAGCCGTGCTGAAGGCGTCCTTCGTGCGGTTCATTTGCTGGTAGGTGATGAGATAGGCTTTCAGCCGCACGTCCGCGAAATCGCTGGCCGGATAATCCTTCGACCACTTCTCCAACCTGGCAAGCCGCTCCGCCGGAGTGGGCTGTTTGTCGATCGAAGTAATCAGGTCATACTCTGCCTGATCCTTGGGCTTCTTCTCCGGCTTGTCTTGCGCCACGGCGCAGGACAAAAAAGCGATCAACGCTAGGGTTACGCCAGTTTTTGACAGGGCCACACGAACCTCGCTATGGGTGAAATTTTATTGCGATTTCTTCTTGGGAGTCGTACTCTTTTTAGTAGCCGCCCCCCTCTTCTTCGGAGTTTCATTCTTTCCGGTCCAGCCTGACAGCTTAGACTTCTCGACTTCGAAGGTTACCATGAACGGGTCTTTTGTGTACGAATCAGCGACACCTTCGAATTCGAGCTCGGCCCCGGGCTCCATCTTGCCCGGCAACGGTCCGTCGAGCTTGAGAGTCACATCCTTGACCGACGGGTTTTCGATTCCGAGCACCAACTCCTTGGGCCGCACCGCGGGGCTCATCGAAATCAGCTTGCCCTTGAATTTTGCAACGCCGTTCACGCCGCCCGGAAGAGCAGCGCCCTTCATGCTGCTCTCAAAGTATGCCGGACCGTTATCGCTCGTAAGCTCTTTCTTGATGTTGCGCCAGAGCGCGAGCATCGGGTTGGCCTTGGCCGCCGCCTCCTCCGCCTCGATGCGTTCCTTGTCGAGTTCAGCGGTGCTCTTGATCTTGAAGTCGGAAGGTGGCATCGCGCTCGTCTTGGCGGTGGCCAGCAGCTTGTCCAAACCTTCTTCGGAGCCGTGATACTGCTTATAGACGCGAGCGAGGTATGTGTGCACCTGCTGGCGTCCGGAGGCCGGAAGGCTGCCGGGGCCATCGTATGCCGCGGCTCGCGCGAAATAATATAAGGCTACGGGCTGCTTCTCAGGTTTGGTCTTGTTCTGTGCCAGAATCGCCCCCGCAAGCCAGAAGGCAACCTGGCCCTGGTTAGGATCTAGCTCCATAGCCTTGGTCAGCTCGGTTTCCGCCCGTTCGTTATCTTTGCGCGCCAGGTAGATGTAACCGACCGTCCTCTGCGCGAA
>QHXU01000534.1 GCA_003223065.1 Acidobacteriota bacterium
TTCTCTCGTGGTAGGCCACCACGACTTGCTCGGCAGAAAGGTCGCGGTCCATGTCCGTCTTGATACCTTTACCGTACCCCAGACTGTCGTGGGCCTGGACATCACGGATCTCGATTTCAGCCGCGACGGACTGACGGTCACCTTGCGCCGAAGCAAAACCGATCAAGACGGGCAGAGCCGCAAGATCGGCGTGCCCTACGGTTCCAATCCTGAGACGTGCCCGGTTCGCGTGCTGCAATCGTGGCTCGAACAGGCCGACATAAGGGGTGGGCCGGTGTTTCGCTCGATCAACCGGCAGGGGCAGATGCAGTCGGGCGGATTGTCGCCGGTGGATGTGGCGCGAGTGGTGAAGAAGCTGGCACAACGGGCCGGGCTTGATCCGGCGAAGTTCGCGGGGCACTCCCTGCGTGCCGGGCACGCGACGGCTGCGGCCATCTGGGGCGCGTCGGAGCGCTCGATCATGAATCAGACCGGCCACCGCTCCGTGCAGATGGTACACCGGTATAGCCGCGACGGCAGCCTCAGCGGGGAGGATTAATTCGTCGCGGAGATGCCTCTGACGATGTCTACTAAGGTTCACTTCCGGCCCAATCAATCTGAAGCCTCGAGACAGGACATCATCTTGCTCCACTGGCTCCATTACTGGCACGACCTCTGCTGTCGTCATCCCAAGCGTATCCCTAATCGCGATTCTAAGCATCAGGGGTAGAACGAATTCGACGCCCTTCGGAAGCTCGAACAGCGCCCAGCCCCTCACCGTCTCTCTTGGCTGCAATGAACGATCCCCGACAAAAGCATCAAAACAAGAATTGGCAACGTCCACGCGTCTGGCGCGGCGCAGCTCAAGGGCCCAGTACACGGCCCACCTCCGCGCGTCCATGCGGCTCAGTTTTACCCATCTGTGGTTCGGATCGGGCAATTCCACGGCGAAAGCTTCAATCATCGATGGCACTTGTTGGAGGTTTACTACACGAAGAAACACTGCCAGGTTCGCTGGGCATATCACGTCTCCGTAAGGGCCTTTATAGGCGATCCAGAACCCAGCCGCAGTGTCCTCGCTCCTTGACATGAGCACCCGCTCAGCTCCAAGAGCAAAAGCTGCACCTTGCTTTTCGGACTGTTGCTCCTTTTGGTTGGATTGCTTTGCAAAAGTGCTCACGTATACCCAGACGATGCCAAGAGTGGCGATTGTGAACGTGAGAAACAAGAAGAGCCGAATGATATGGAAGGCCTGATCTTTCGTCAGCTGGGGGAAGACGTTCTTCCGGATGACATCTCTAAACAACAAGACGAATACACCCAGGGCCAGACCGCCGATGCCGGCAACCCTCCCGACTGTTTCCAAGATCTTGTAGTCCACAATTTCTCTACGGCTCTGTCATATGCTGCACGGTATTGTACAGCCAAAACTTGCGCTGTTGGACGAAAATCAGTTCGTTTACCGGAGTCACGAGTTTGTACGACGTATCCTGCAATA
>QHXU01000228.1:0-13682 GCA_003223065.1 Acidobacteriota bacterium
AACGGCGGCAGTTTCACAGTTTTTGCGACGGTCATGCTTTCCTGCTCGCAAGAAGTATGCCAAATTATCGCCGTTCGGTAAGCAGTACTTTGGCCTCAATTATCTGGGACCCGCGGAGGACCTTCACGAGTACTAAGTCTCCAGGCTTGTGGGCTCGCAAGGCATAGGTGAAACCTGGATTATGCACACGGCGAGCCTTCCGAACGCCGGCCGCGCTTGGTTGATGTCATCCAGAATTGAGTAGGTCAGTTCGATCTCCGCTCGTTCATCGTCCTCCCGAGAATCCAGTCCCGCCAAGGCCCGCTCCGAAGTTACATGCTTCGTTGAGCTTGCCGCCAGTGCATAACTTTCTATGCACAGCGCGCGAAGACTTGGCGGCAAGTCTGTTCAGCGCAGGGCCGGCAGCATCACTGGTGCGTAGCCCCCGGCGCGGGGCGCGATCTTTCGCAAACGATCCATCAACCGTTCGAACACGCTCTTCTCCTCGTAGTGATCGCTGTAGCTCACCCCAGTGCGGCCTGCGTGGCGCCAGATTTTGGCGGCCACGAACAGGAACCGAAGCCGCGCGGTCGCCAGTGTCGTGTGTCTCACTTCAGTGGCGTCTGCCTGCGGCTCGCGGTTGAACAGCATCAGCCAGCAGTTCAGGTTGTACGCCAGCATGGCCAGTTGGAAGTGATTGCCGTTCACATCAAAGCGGCTGGACGGATGCGCCGCCAGCCCGGCATCGGTGTTTGCCTCTTTGATCAGGTTTTCGGCGCCACCGCGCTGGCCGTAAAACCAGACCACGAAATAGATCGGATCGCTCATGTCGGTCACGAAGACCCGGTACTTGTACTGGCTGGTTTCGAACAACTGGTATTGCTCGGTTTCCTCGGCTTCCAGTTCTTCGCGTGGCTTTTGCTTGCGTAGGGCCACGAACCGATACGGCTTGCTCCATCCGTCTGGCTGGTAACGGAATTCGCATTCCGCGTCGGCATCGGTCTTGGGCGAAGGTTTCCACTGGGCTTGGCGTAGTTCTTCGACCAACCGGGACGTCTTGCGTGCACAAATCACAAACCGGGCGTCAATTTCTTCATACGCTTCGACGGCTTCCCGGCAGTAAAAACCCGAATCGGCCCGGCCATAGACCTGCTTCACGCTGGGCGGCAGCGCCGCCCGGACATTCCGCAGATGATCGTGGATCTGTTTGCCGGTAGGGCGGTCGCCATTGCGCAATTCGCCCCACACGTATTCTCGCGTCTCGGCGAGGAATGTCAGAATTGGTTGATAGCTCTTCTTGCCTTTGTTCTTCGGGTTGTAGCCTTTGCGTCCGCCCATTTGTTGACCATACAGCGTGTGCACCGTAGTGTCGGTGTCGATGGTGACGACCTCCAGCTTCACGTTGGCCGCCTCCCAGACCCGTTCGCGCATGGTCCGCATGATGACCAGCATCTGCCGGGCGACATTGCGATGCAGCGCGTTGACGAATCTCCAGAAGGTGGACTGCACCGGCAACTTGGTGACTTTGAGAATGCCCGTCAGGATCGGGTCGCGGGCGATGAAGCGCAACTGGTTCAGCCGTGCAAAGCCGATGTAGAGGCCGAGCACGATACCCAGCACGAACCGGTACAGGTCCATGGCACGGGGAATCCGCTTCGAGGTCACCGTCTGTTCCACCAGGGACTGGAATCCGAGCTTCTCCAGCATGGTGATCACCGGCAGTAGCCCGCCGTAGGGAGTCAGATTCTTGCCGTTGAAGTCATACGGCGTGCAAGCATTGATTTTATTGGGTTCCGGAATAACATCACGTACCCCTTGATTGGAGGGCCTTCGGCCGCTATTCTGTTCTTGTTCGTTAACCATTTGGGTGGCTTCTGAGAATCGGTCCGCGAAGCTGCGAACTCCGCGGACCTACTGTTTTAACGCAGGATTCTCAGGAGTCCCAAATGGCATCACGCCTCAGACGGGCAGTGCCGACTCAGGCGCTGTGCATAATCCAGGTTGAAAAAGCCGCCCCACACCCTTGCGTTTTCCTTCAGCGATGACGCAGACCCCCAGAGTCCTACTGCGTTTACTGTGGTCGAAGCATTTTCCACAATGCCATAGATCGCCTCAGACTGGTGTGCGTAAGAGTCCTCCGGCACGTGAAGCCCGACGGACAGTTGCGTCTCCAGAGGCCCCAATGGGAAATAATCCTGTTTTCCACCGCTCAAACTGGACGCGGAATTGAAAATGCGAAGACTCGGAGCATTAAGATCCAGAATGCGGTTAGAGAGCCCTTTGAGGAGGGCGTAGTTCCGGAACCCGCTCGGAAGAACGATCAATTGAGCGCTGTTCTGGCGGGCTTCTTCGATATACTTCTCGCCGGCGGCATCGAGGAGCAGTGGACTCCGGATCTTGGCGGAACTCCGAATCGCCTGGGCAGCATCGGCATAATGTCGTATCTGCACCGCACTCACCGGACTGCGTAACTTCGGAAGGTCCGCCCTGGAAATCAAACCCTTATTGAGTGCAACAATCACGTACGGGATCGATCGAGGAGTCGGGTCAGGCGCATAAAAGGGAAAACCCTCCGGCGTCACATATGGCTTGACGACGGATACGAGGCGCGTATCGTAATGAACGGTGTCCCAGCCGTCCATCGGACAAGTGACACGACGATCGTCTCAAGCGTAGCCGGATGATCGTGGTAGGAAACATCGAAAGTTCCGTCATATCCACCGGGGAAGATTCCTGGAAACAGCCCGTAAAGATTCGTCTCGTTGCCTTTCAGGGGAATGCCTAGGGCCTCGCCTAATTCCCGCGCGGCTTCCCCGCGCGTAAGATTCTGCGCCCATCCAGTCTGTGCGCCAGCGATCAGCAGAATAGTCAGAGTACAACGCGCCGACCAGCATATCCGGTCTCGCGCACTCATTGAGTGATTTCCTAAATACATGTTCTGACCTCATATCACAAGTACTCACGCAGGTTGGTTTCCCCGGCGTCCTCTGAGCTCAGCCGCACTCGAGCAAGGATTCGCCATGCTGATCAAACAGATAGACGCTCATGCTGCAGTGTTGAGCCTCTCCTCCGAAACACACGTGGTTGATGCGAGCAAAGTCGGGTGAGCCCCTGAGAGTCCGCATATTGTCTGTGGTGAACTCGTAATAGTTCAGCCCGGGGGATGCTTGAACAAAGTATTCAGCCGCGCTCGCGAAGGAAACGCCTGCCGCATCTTCGCCCACGGCCAGCCGGAGATTGCATGGCTCGCCTTCGTGTACCGTCACGAGACGGAGAGTGCGGTTTCGCAAATCGAGCTGCTCGTGCGGCTCAAGCCTCCGTTCAATATCCTTCCATGTTCGATCCAGGAACTCCAGCCGCCGTCCAAGCTTACCCTGGGCTCCTTGCGCCGCCATCTCGGCTCTCTCCTTCACAGCTTCTCGAAACAGACGCCGCGCGCGCTCCGCGCTTCTACGCACAACCGGAACATCATCGATGGAGCGGTGCCTCTTGAGGACAAACTGAGAGCTGCTCAGCTCGACCTGCGCGGTGTCATGGCGGAAGAGAATCGCGGCATCGACGGCAAAGTTGCCACATGACGCGAATTGCTTGATCCACCACGGGTGTGGATGCAATTGGTGGTGCGTCGGATCTCGCCGCAACGCCTGTTTAACCACGTCGGGCTGTCCATCATACGGAGCCACTCCGAGGATGGGGAGCATGTGAAACTGAAACGCCGAGCTCACTCGCGTCATCTCGGCCAAGGCCTTGATAAAGGCGTGGTCGGGAATGTGCTCCAGGCTGTGACAAGAGAAAACAAGGTCAAAATGGCGGTCTCGGAATGGAAGGGCGTCCGCCGACGCCAGCTTGACGTTGGAGTGTTCCGCTTGAGACACGGCCCACTCTGATACGTCAATGCCCCAGGCCTCACAACCCCTGGCATTAAGGTGCTTGACAATGATTCCTGTGGCGCACCCTATCTCTAGAACCCGCGACGGGTGAAACACCTCGATCACAGCGTCGGCGATCTCCGCGTAAGTGCGGCTCACACGCGCGGAATCACGGTAGTTGCTGTAGGCAGTGCCCTTCGTGGCCCCCACCTCGAAATAGGCTTCATCAAAATAGCTGTAATCCTGTTCTGTACGGATCACTGCGTGTCACCCTGCCGCCACGGTTGAGACCGCTGCCGCCTTCACCCGCCGTAGGATCAACTCCTCGACGCGCCGGGCCATCTCCTCTTCGGATGGAAAGCTCCTGACGAACTCTATGCCGTTCCGCGACCGGCGAGCGATTTCTTCCTGGTTCTCGAGGAGATCACAAATCTGCCATGCCATCACAGAGGGCGTTGGATCAGCCAATAGGGCGATATCCCGGCGGCCGCCGTAGTTAACTTCATTCCCCTCCCGTCCGAGATCGATCACGGGGAGTCCGCAAGCCAGCATCTCGTNNNNAGGCTAGGGTTGGTGGTGGAGAAGACCATGCCCGCGTCGGCATTCGCATACAGCTTCGCGAGATCCTCAATGGTTGGCAAAAGCGAGACAACGGTGGCCGGGAACGACAGGGCCTTTTGGTCGACGTTGCGAGACCCGAACAGTATCAGTTCCAGGTCGGGACGGCGGCGATTCACGGCCTTGAGCGCCATTAAACCGAGTTCATAGCAACGGCGCGGCATCTCCGGTTTGGCGAAGAAGATGATATTCCGCTCCGATTTCGTGCGCGGTCGAGGGCGATAGACGCTGGTATCGATTGGAAATTGGAAGTGATCCGCCTCGACGCCGAAGTCACGCCGCAAGAGCAGTTCGCACCATGGTCCTGAAGTGATGCAATAGAGTCCCTGCCGATACGTGTTCTCGGCAAGAATGTACTCGGTTCCCATGGGAGCAAACAGCGGCTCGAAGTCCTGAACAAAATACATGACTTCGCCGACGGTGTGCCGCGCGCGCAGAGCCGCGTCTACAGTGGACCAATGTGTCGCGAACAGCACATCGGCCGGGGCAATCGAGCCGTCGTAAGGATGCATGGGGCAGTCCAAGGGGTAGAAATGTTTGTGAACTGCTTCGGCGAGTTTCGATGCGCTTAGGTCTGTGCTGGTGAAATACAGCTCGATCTCGTGACCGAACTTCCGGAGATAATAGGCGGCGCGCAGAATATTGCGGTGGCCGCCGCTGCCGACAATCAAACCGGGAACGATCCAGGAGATCTTCAGCCGCTTTGCGGCACTGTCTACTTCGGAGCGGCGCTCCGTCTTTATCTGAGGTGACCTTTGTTCGAGCGAGTAGGCGCGAATCGCGGCAGCGGCGCCCACTGAGGGACCGAAATCGGCAAGCGCCCGGTCCCGGGCGGCACGTCCCATGGTCCGCCGCAGTTCGGGGGACTGGACGAGCTTTTCAAGACTGTGCAGCCAGTCTTGTTCAGTCCTGGCCAGGAATCCGTCCGCCCCGTCAATGATAGCCTCCCGGTAGCTGGCCGTGTCCGAAGCCACAGTCGGGGTCTCCACGAGCCCGGCTTCGAAAATCTTTAATTGGCTTTTGCTCTCACAATAAGGATTGTCCACTTCAAGCGGCGCCAGGTTTATATCGACCGTGGCCAGCGTTTCCAGCATTTTGAGATAGGGTACAAACGGAATTCTCTCGATGCGGTCGCTGAAACGGTTCCACTGTGGCCCGAGATCAAGAATGCCCATCAACACGAACCGACAGCGTGGATAGCGATCCATGATCTTAAGCAGCGCCCGCTCACAAGACTGAAAATCAACCTGATGCGTGTTGGTGCCACTGCAATACGCGATGCGCACCGCGACGTCGGAGATTTGCCGCCGGAGGATAAACTTTTCGGCCGCCTGAAGTTGTGCAGCGTTCAGAGTATTGGGGATAACACAAAAACGCTTTCCCAGGCGCTCGACGCGCTGTCCCAGGAAGGCCGTTGTGACCGATACAAGGTTAGTCTCCAGCATGAGCCGGCGATAGCGTCTGACGCCGCTGACATAGAGGGCGAAATCATCCTCCGAAAACGTGGACACAACGCGCACGTAATTAACACTGTCCTCTCCGAAAATCAGATCGTCCGCGTCCCAGACCGTCTGAATCCCGCGGCGTCTCGCGTACGCCAGGAGGCGAGCGGCGACGTGACTATGAGGCAGGCGAAACAAGACCAGGACGGCGCACTGGATTTCGGCATCCACTAGCTTCCCCATATCCGCATCAGTGAACGCGGCGGCGCGATAGCCGGCCGCGGACAAGCTCTCGACGAGGTTATGCACGCGATATCGCTTGGACTCGCCCTCGTGACATCCGATGATGTAGATGACGTCGTAAAACGCTCGATACGGAAGTCCCGATCCCACGGCTTCAGCCCGCGACTTCACAGACGTCGGCTTAGCCCGCAAGATGTCGCTTCTACGGCCTTCCTGGCGGCCATGTCGGATCCAGTGATCGTAGGCGCTCTGAATAGCGCCGGCCTGCACTGCGGCGGCAACGTCGGGATAGGTGGCGAGATAATTGTCCGCATTGAACTCCGGGTCGATTTCGTCGAACTTGACGATCACCGGAGCGGGCCCAGGTACTTCAACCGATGGCTCTCGCCAGGCTGAGTGGCCTGGCAGCAGTCCACCTAGAACGCGGAGCGGAAGCGCGATTCTCCAACTGAGTGAACGATAGACCTCCGAAAGGTTACGGCTCTGTTCAACGCACTTGTTCTGCCAGGAGTAGACTTCCTGCCGCAAGGCCACAATATGCTCGACAGCGCGGTCGATTGAGCGGCGCGACATGTCTTTAGTGGCTCTTAGCTCGCTCTCGTTTGCCGTGGCCTTCCAGTTCGCAGCATTCAGACTTAGCTTGAGGTTCTCCATCCTGATCTCCTGCCGGGAGAACTTTTGAGAGACCTCATCGAGGCGGGACTGGTGAAGCGCGCTTTCCTGTCGCGCTGTTTCAGCCGCTTCGCGCATGCACTGATTTTGATCGCGCAGTTTGTATAGACTCTCCTCGCTGCGCTGCAGCTGCTCTTGAAGGAGACTCGTTCTGCGGGACTCCTCGTCAAGTTGGGCACGCAGTCTGGCGGCTTCCGCCACCGTGGAAGCGAGCTCAGAGTTTAGTTCCCGGATTTGTTGATCACGGCGGGCGAGTTCTTCGCGGAGGCCGGAACACTCGCTCTCTTGCTTGAGACTAGTTGTTTTTGCATCGGCGGCTGCCTGCAGCGCGGCTGCCAACTCCTTTTCTAGAGCCGCGGCTTGGTTGCGGAAGGCATCGAGCTGCTCCGAAAGACCCGTTACCCGGCCTTGCTCAGTCTCGAATTGTTCTTTTTGCAGAGCGGATGCTGTCGCCTGCTCACTGAGACGCTGCTGCAATGCCTCCACGCGCAATCTGGCCTGGTCCAACTCCTGGCGTAGGGCTTTCTCCAGGTCGCCCGCATCTTTCCGGGCGTTCACCTCCGCCTCAAGGCGAGCATTCTTTTCGAAAGCCTCCCGCCCCGCGGCAGAAAGCTGGCATTCAAGATCTTGAAACCGGCGTGCGGCGTCGCTTGCCTGGTCCTTGAGCCGGTCTTCCGCCTCATGCAGAATCTTTACGTCGCGCTCCAGATTGCGAACGTACCGATCGTCATTCAGCACTAATACCGGTGGAATGGCTTCCGCGTCGAGTGGGTCGTGTCCCGCGAGGGCAATCATGTAGTCGGCCTGTCCGAGGCTGAACTGGGGGTGCAAGGCGTGGACCCGGTTGATCTCGTTGGGTAGGTCTTGCGTGATCAGTGATGCGAAATGGTTGTTCTCGACAAACAGGTGAACATGCGGGAAGAAGGTCTTCAGAGAATCGACGAACTCAAACGGGGCGAACTCTCGATTGTGGAACTCAGATCGGCGCTGGTCCAGGGCGCGCGGCGTGGACATAACCAAGCGCCCTTCGGGCCTCAATAGCCGCGCCAGGCACCGAAGCAGTCGATGCGGCTGTTCCACGTGCTCGATCGCCTCGAAGCACGTGATTACGTCGAACCGATCGTTTTCAAAGGGGAGATGGTCCACGGAGGCGACAAAATAGGCAACACGCGGATGACTGTAGAACTCCATTGCGTGGCAAATCGTGTCCCGGTCAATGTCGAACGCCGTTACGCGCTCGGCTCCTTGTCGGGCAAGTAGCTGCGCACCGTAACCCACGCCACAGGCCACGTCCAACACTTCTTTGCCACGGCAGAGCTGAGAGGCGAAAAGATAACGCGCGACGTGCTCTTGATACATTTTCAGGGCGAATGCCGGCTCGCAGTTGTCGGCCCCTGGAACAATTCGCTCACCAGTGAACTTCAGCATATTTTTATTTCTTTTCGCCTCTTGGAGGCAAGGCGTAACGGCACTTTCGCGCTGGTTGTATGATCTAACTCCAGCTCGCTCGCGAATATCGTTCGACTGGCAATTCCACACCCAGCGCTGCGCAGTCACTGGTCACCATCTCCTGTACCAGTTCTTCGAAGCCGACGGTGTGCCGCCACCCCAGCGCCGCGCGTGCTTTGCTCGGATTCCCAGTGAGCTGATCCACCTCCGCCGGGCGGTAGAGCTGCTCGTCCGTCACCACATGATCGCGATAATCCAGCCCCAGACAGCGAAACGCCAGTTCCGCAAACTCCCTCACCGAATGTGTCTCCCCCGTGGCAATGACGTAATCGTCGGGATGGTCTTGCTGTAGCATGCGCCACATCGCCTCTACGTAATCTCTCGCATGCCCCCAATCCCGCTTAGCTTCCAGATTTCCAAGCGGCAGCTCCCGGCTCTGTCCGGCGGCGATCCTCGCAACACCTGAGCTGATTTTTCGGGTCACAAACTCGAATCCTCGCCGCGGTGATTCGTGGTTGAAGAGAATGCCATTGCACGCAAAAAGCCCGTAGGCCTCGCGATAGTTCCGGGTCAGCTCAAAACCGGCCACCTTGCTGATCCCATACGCGGAGCGAGGGTGAAAGCGCGTGGTTTCGGTTTGCGGCACTTCGACTGCCTTCCCGAACATCTCGCTCGATCCGGCAAAATAAAACCGGCATTCCGGAACAATGTCCTTCACGCCCGCAAGCACGTAGTGAGTGCCGTTAATATTGACGTTCAAAGTCGAAAACTCATCGTCGAACGAATAGCTGACGAAGCTCTGCGCAGCCAAATGATAACATTCATCCGGCCGAATCTTGGTAAGGATCTGATAAATGCTCGGGAAACTCTCTAAAGATCCTGCATGCAGCTGTACCTGATTCAGAATGTGGGAGAGCCGGACCAGCCGGTGCGTGGAATCTTGTAGCGCTACCCGGCGCACCAACCCGTGCACTTCATATCCTTTCGACAGCAGGAATTCAGCCAGGTACGATCCGTCTTGTCCGGTAATACCTGTGATGAGAGCTTTGCGTTTGACCATTTCTACAAGCTTATACCACTGCCAGCCGCAACCACGCAGGCACGATCATCGTCATTACCCGGCCGAGCCTGCGAGAAGACTGCGTTCGCTGCGGTTGACCCCGCTCTGGATCGTCGACCCAAGTTGGATCTCTTCGCTGTCGATACTGAGGTGCGGGTTGAAATACGGGTCCGGCCTCTCGAGAACCTCGGCCCATTGCTGGCGAAGGCGCTCCCGTTCCTCGAGACGCGTCCCCGGCACACGCGTCTGGCATTCATCATGTCTCAACACGGCGTGAGGCTCGAAGACCACCTCATATCCCACCTGCCTGGCGCGAAGGCACAGGTCGACGTCATTGTAGTTGACCGGGAAACCCGGATCGAACCCGCCCAATTCCGTGAATACTTGCCGTCGCAGCCCCATGCAGGCGCCCGTGACCGCTGACACGTTGCGTGTCTGATCCAGCCAGCGCCACAGGTCGCTCTGGAAAATTCCTCGCCCCGGGTGGCCGGTTCCGTCCATCATCCCAACCACGATCCCGGCGTGCTGGATCGCACCGGAACGATAAACGAGTTTGGCCCCCACCACGCCGACTTCAGGCCGCTGCAGGTGCGCCAGGAGGTGATCCAGTCACATCGTCATTGAGAAAAAACAATACATCACCCTGAGCCGCCGCGACGCCCCGATTGTTCATTCGCGCGAAGTTAAACTCTTCGCTGAAAGAGATGGTGTCGCAACCAAACGCCCTTATTACCTCGGCCATACCGACGTCATCCCCGTTCAGATGATGCACGACCACCGTTTGACAGCGGTAGCGCTGCCGGGTCCGGTCGAGCGAACGGAGGCAATTGCTCAACATCTTGCTGTTCCGGGAGCAGAGAATGAGACTGATGCGCGACTCGGCGGTAACTTTCCGGCGGACATAATAAGCGTTGGGGATCGCCCCGTCGGCCGCCTCCGCATCCCAACGCCGGCGGCGGATGGCGTCTTGCAAGGCCCTCCGGCCCGCATCATGCGTGTAGCGTTTTGCCGACGGGCTGGCAGCGGTGGATCCAGTGTGCTGGCGCCAATGATAAAGAATCCGCGGCACGTGCCGCACCACCGCCGGCAGGTCCGTGACTCGCAACGCAACATCGTAGTCCTGCGCACCGTCGTATTCGCTTCGAAACCATCCGATTTCGTCCAATCGATGCCTGGCAATCACCAGTAAGTGTCCCCAATACATGCAGCCCGTGAGAAGGTCCGGTGACCAGCCGGGTTTAAATGACGGCCGCGTTCGCCGTCCTGCGGGGTCAAGGTGGTCCTCATCCGTGTAGATGACGTCGGCCGGCCCGTCCTGGATTGATTCCACAACATAGTGGAGAGCCAGAGGCGACAAGACGTCGTCATGATCAAGAAAACCGATATACTCTCCTCGAGCCAGTTCGCCCGCACGGTTTAACGCTGCGGCAATGCCCAGCCGTTTGGGTCCGAGATGATAGCGGATACGCGGTTCCTCCGCGCACTGCCTTCCCAGATATTCGGCCACCCAATCCGGCGATGCATCGTCGTAAATGCACAGTTCCCAGAATGGATAGGACTGGGCAAGCACAGATTTCACCGCAGCCTCCAGCCATTCGGGCTTGGGTTCGCACGTTGCCATTACAACGCTGATCAACGGCTGGCGAGGCCAATGTTGGGCTTGTTCTCGATGCCACTCCCATGAAGGATTTTGAGTTTCTTGCTGTCGAATCCACTTATCATAAGCCGGGTCATATTGCACCGAGGGCGCGAGCTTTAAATACAGAGGATGAAGCGGAGATTTCAGGAGCTTTTGCCCCAGTTTCAGCTTCGAGGTCCGGAAGTTCGAACCAATACTTCGCAGATAGCGAAATAATATGCTGTTTTCCAGGCGGGCGAGCCGCTCCTCCAGCCGGCTCTGTTCCGAGTAGTACCGCTGCAGCTGCCGGGTTGTCTTCTGAACCTCGGCGTCCATCTGGTCCAGAACCTCCTCCAGCAGCCCGACAATTTCAGCGATTTCAGCGGCCAGAACCGATGGTGTGTTCTTGGCCTCCAGCCGCAGCCGCAAGGCGGATAGCCTCGCTCGGAGCTGGTTTCCCTCGGAAGGGAGCGCCATGTTGATCAGGATAGCAAGAAATACCGGATCTAATGATGGTTTCCGCCGGACCCTGACGGCTTGGGAGCGCCCGCGTCGACACGGTATTCCGCCGAGCTGAATCCTAGCGCTTTCGCGAAAGCGTCCATGTCTTCGCTTTGGGCATAATCAGCCGGAGTTCGTCGATCATAGATCTGCGCTTTCGCAGCGACCACGCACTGGTCCGAGCGGCAATTGTGTGAATTCGGGGAGCCCAGTTTTTCGTTTCGGGGTGTGGCTGACCAAATCTTGTCGGGCCGTTGGCCATGTCCGCTACTGAATCTCCAGCCTTACTCTTGACGTCCGCCTTGGCGCCCCTTTTCACCAGGAAGGTCACCATTTCGTTGTCTCCAAGGTAGGCCGCGCCATGCAGTGCCGTGTACCCCCTGTTGTCCAACGCGTTCACGTCATTGCCAAGCTCGACACAATACTTCACGGCTTCGAGCGCGGTGTACGGTGAGCGGACGCTCCAGTTCCACGCCCAACCGATGCCTGCTGCCGCGTGCAGCGGCGTATCTCCTGCTTTCGTCGCGAGCTTAGGATCGGCGCCGTGGGCCACCAGGAAACGCATGGCGACGATGTCGCTCGATTGGGCCGCGCGCCAGAACGCCGTCGCTCCCGCCGGATCCACCCACGTATAATCATTCGTGAATGAACGGAACCATAGCTTTTCGCCCAACTGGGCGTTCACGTTCGCTCCGTGCTCCAGAAGCGCGTTCATCAAATCCAGGTACGTGATCTTCTCCTGTTCCGTGCGCGGTTGCGGAAACCACGCTTTGGGCGCCCATTGCACATCGATGGTCGCGTACAGAGCAGTCAGCCCGCTTTCGCTGGCAAGATTCGGATCGGCGCCGTGATCGAGCAAAAACTTCCCCAGGTCGTAATGGCCGTTTATGATCGCCTCCACCATGGGGCTCATTTTGGTTCCACCGGCCTGGTTGACTTTGGCTCCCGCCTCAACCAAGGCGCGCGCCGCCTCCATGTGGCCCTCCCGAGCCGCATAGAGCAACGCTGTCATGCCACCCTGGAAATCAGGCCCGACTTTTCTCGGGGGCCGGGCCGCTACGTCACCCGCCCTCCCGCGCTTGCCACGAGTAGTGTCGACACGGTATACCGCCGAATTGAAACCTAGCGCGCGAGCGAATTCATCCAAGGCTTTCCTGGCGGCATCTTCTGCCTTTGGGTCCCGTGCCGCGGTTTTGCCCTCGGGCACATTCTCCGTCTTTACATCTGCCGGCGCACCTTGGCCGCCGGCAGGTTTTTCTTCGACGATATTCCCATCCTGATCGAACCGGACTCTCTCGAGCTTGCGAATAGTGGTGGCGACATTTGCGTCCGCGCCGTGAGCCATCAGAACCTTGATAACGGCGTCACGATTGAGCGCAGACGCAAACATTAGCGCCGTCTGTCCGTGAGCAGCTTCCTTCGCGTTGACGTCCGCGCCGCGTTCGAGCAGTACCTTCACCGCGTCCGCGCCGCCCGAGGCTGCCGCCATCATGAGGGCGGTGGTCCCGTTTGCCTTGATTGAGTTCGCATCCGCGCCAGCTTTCAGCAACGCCTCGATCATGGCCGCATTCCCGTTCGTGCACGCCATGAACAGCGGGGTGATGTCGCCCTCGCGGGTCGTGGCCTTCACGTTGGCACCTGCCGCGAGCAGCATCTTCACCATTTCCAGATCATCCGCGTAAGCCGCCCAGTGCAGTGCCGTCGTGCCATCAGCCTGGGGCGCATTTACATTGATTTTCAGCTTCAGCAGGGAACGCACAGCGTCTTTGTCGCCCTGCATAGCCGCATCCGCAAGCCGGGTGTCCCGCGTGGCCGCTGCAACCAGGACCGCCATGCATAGCCCGCCGATTAAGGTTCTACGCGGCATGATTGGATCCCTCCCGCAATTAGATCGCGATCTCTCCCGTGCTGTCGCCGAAAGTCTCCACATTAACCCCGAGCTTGTGCAGCATGGTCAGCAGAATATTCGCCATGGGAGTTGAGTCTGCGCACCTGACGTGGAGATTGCCCTTGAGCTGGCCACTCGCGTGGCCGGCCAGGAAAACAGGCACGCGCTTGTGGTTATGAACATTCGAGTCGCCCATGGGGCTGCCATAGAGGATCATCGAATGGTCCAGCAGATTGCCGTCGCCGTCGGGCGTATTCTTCAGCTTGTCCAGGAAATATGGCACCAGGCTGAAATGATAGCGGTTGAGCTTTGCGAACTCCGCGATTTTCGCCGGATTCTCTCC
>QHXU01000228.1:13795-25593 GCA_003223065.1 Acidobacteriota bacterium
CAGGTCGAACATCAGCTTGACGTGCTCTTCATACGAGTCCGGCACGCCGAGAGGAGCTGATGGTAACGCCCTCGTCTCGCCGCTGGCGTTGTACTTCTCGATTCTCTCGATCCTCCGCTCAATTTCGCGAACGTTGTCAAGATACGTGCTGAGCCTGTGCCGGTCGCTTGGCCCTAGATTCTTCTGAAGTCGAGCTACTTCTCGCGAAATCCAATCGAGGATGCTGCGGTTCACCTTCTGGCGGGCAAACCGCTCGTCCGGAGTCCTGCCGTCGCCGAACAGGTTCTCAAATGCCATGCGGGGGTCCAGCGTCATCGGCAGCGGACTTGTGGGCGAACCCCAACTGATCGTGTCCGCGTAAACACAGGCATAGTGATAATCGCAGGCGCCCGACGCGTCGACGTATTCGATGCAAAGCTGCATCGACGGCAACGGCGTGACGTGCCCACATAGTAGTCCGAACCTTCGGTCATCTTCGGGTGAGCGGCGGTCAGGTACACAGCGCTGGAGCGGAAGTGGTCGGCGCCTTCCTCGGCCGCGGACCAGGCCGTGGCGGGATGCAGGTCTGTGTCGCTGACAATCGTGATGTACTCACGAAACGGCTCGAGCGGCTCGAGTGACTGGCTGAACGCGAAATCGCGCCCCTCCTTCTCAGGCGACCAGTAGTGCTTCTCCGAGCCTTCCCCGGTGCTGCCGGCCGCACCATGCACCATTTCGATGCAAGCCAGTCGAGTCTTGGGAGACGCCGCAGTTTTGCTCACGGGTGTCTGGGCGGGAACCATCGAGTCCAGCAACGGCAGCGCTACCGTTACGCCCATGCCGCGAAGAACCGTGCGGCGGGAAAGATGCTTCTTCGTGATAAACATCGATGGTCTCCTTCAAATATCTGAATTATCGTTGAGCGCCGGCGACAACCTCGGTCGTCGCAGGCTCACTCTCTTCCACCCTTCTCATCTGGAAAGGCGGGCTCTTCACGACGCTTAGAATGAATGAAGAGAAACGGTTCCCGTTGTTGGCCGCCTCTCGCTCGATCCCCCGGACGTGCGGCATATCGTGATAGTCAATCACCCGGCCGATACCATAGGCCAAAAGGTTTTCTGTAAAGGTCCCGATAAAAACGTCGGAATGGTTCAAGACCGCCTGCCGAAGGCTCGCCGGGCCGTCCAGCTTTGCGCCGTCGAACATCGTGCCGGACGCGTCGATGCGGAAACCGCTGTCGTTGGTGCGCCACGCTCCGATTGCGTCGAAGTTTTCCAGCGAGAACCCAATGGGATCCATCAAACTATGGCAGGATGCACAAGCGGGATTCTTGCGGTGCTCCTCCAGACGGTCGCGCACCGATTGAGGCTTGCCAAGGTCGGCGGCTTCCTTAAGGGGAGGGACATTTGGCAGTGGCGGCGGAGGAGGCGTGCCGAGAAGGACCTGCATTACATACTTGCCTCGCTGAACGGGAGAGGTCCTGGTGGCTGTCGACGTCAGCATCAGAATGCTTCCCTGACCCAGTAATCCGAAGCGGTTGGGATCGGTCAAAGTCACGCGCCGGAATCTGTTCCCTAAGATATTTGGAATCCCATAGTGTTTGGCAAGGCGCTCATTGACGAACGTATAGTTCGCAGTGAGCAGGTCCGTCACGTTGCGGTCCTCGCGCATGATGCTGCCGAATAGGAGCTCGGTCTCGCGCACCATCGACTGGGAAAGAGTCCTGTCAAAGTCTGGATACAGAAAAAGATCCGGGCTCGCGTCCCTCAGATTTTGCAAATGCAGCCACTGATATGCGAAGTTCGTCGCCAGCGCTTCCGATCGTGTGTCCGCCAGCATACGTCGCACCTGCCTTTCGAGCACGGCAGGATCCTTCAATTTGCCCTGACTGGCCAAAGTAAGGAGTTGGTCGTCGGGCAAGCTGCTCCAGAGAAAGTACGACAATCGGGAAGCCATTTCCAGGTCGCTGATGCGATAATTCGTACCCGGCGCTACGTTGGCTGGAATGCGCTCGAAGCGGAATACAAATTCAGGGCTGGCGAGGATTGCCTGTAACGCCGTTCTGATTCCGGACTCGAAATCCCCATTGTTCCGGCCGGACTGGTAGAAACTCAGCAGACCCTCGATGTCCGCATCTGTGGCGGGTCTCCGGTAACCTCGGCGTGCCAGCGCCGAAATGATTTTCTTGGCGCAGGGAATCTCGTCGCTTTCCGAACTTGGAGCGCGGCACGTGAAAATCTTGCGGCGGCTGGGCGTATCCGACACTCCGGATATGCTGATGGGACCGGTGATGCTGAGCTCATGCAGATGGGGCAGGGTGGTCATGCCGGGGACAGTTCCCACGCTCACATCCACCAGGCTCTGCTCGACCATGCGGTACTCGTCTTCGATGGGCCCGTCGAATTTCTGAATGAAGGAAGCCGATATCCGCTGCGGCCCCGCCTTTATTTGGATCGCTGGAGTCTTGATGCCGTCATTGGCCAGCCTCATCCTTGGATCAATATCAAGCAACGCCACTCTCTCGCCGTTGACGGCGATCTCGATTTGTTGACCCTTGCCCTGATTCAGGCCGAACAGCGGGCCCGTTGGCGAGTAGTAAAATCCCAGTTTGAAAGTGTATTCGCCATCGGCCGGGAAGTCATGGATAATCGAGATCCCGCCACGGGTCCCGAACGGCGTGCCTTCCACATGACGGGTTTGCGAGCGTACGCGTGGGATTGCGTACGTCGTCGTCAGGGGAGGCGCCGCCGTGTCGCCCACAGCCTCGCGGCTGATCCTTCCCGCCGCCCTGATGAATCCTTCCATGAGCGTTGGAGAGACGGTGAGGACGTCCGCCATGTTATCGAAGCCGTGGCTCGAATCGTCCGGAGGCAAAAGCGAGGAAACATCTATGTCGATCGCTAGCAGGTCGCGGATGGAGTTGGCGTATTCCGTTCGATTGAGCCGATGCAGAGGGGGCCTGCCGGGATTGGGGTGAGCGGCGGCAGCCTGGTCGATCCCGGCTTCGAGCGACTGCGCAAAAGCCTTCCTGGTGGCCGCGTCCGGCCGCGGCATACCGGGCGGGGGCATCATGCCAACGCGCACTTTTCTTATGACCTTCTCTAATTGTTCCGCGGTCTGGCCGGGGTGCGCCAGATCGACCTGGGTCCAGGAGAAGCCTCCGGACTGGACCTTGTCGTTGTGACATCCGGCGCAATACTGATTGACCAGCGCGCGCTGGGATGAAACGGAGAGTAATACGCCGGCCGTTTGCGCGTCGACCATGGCCGCCGACATGATCGCCAGGCCGCTGGCAGCCGCTATTGCTTTCATCAAGCTCTCCCCTCGATAACTACCTGGTCAACGAGGCGCACAACTCGACTCACGCCACTAAGGGCACACTTTCCCCGCCCTAATTATCCAGGCGGTGTTATCCGGTGTCAAGCGGCTAACGGTCAAAAGTCCCGTATGCTGAATAGCATACGATCCACCCTTAGGGTTTCATTTCTTTTCCGCTAATCTGTAAATCGAAGCCATCCGGATCTTTAACGTGGAAACTGTTGTCGGTGTCCGGGCGCGGCTCAAGCCCGCGGCGCTTCAGTTCGGCTTCCACCGCAGCCTTGTTCCAGTTCTCAATCGTGTAGGCGATGTGATCTACGCGCGGCGGGGTCGCGCCGTTGCGCGCGTTACGGGGAAGAAGGAAGGTATCGCCGAACGACAGATAGCACTGCTTCCCGTCGTCGTGCGAAACCTTCATCCCTAGCAGATTCCCATAGAAGTCGCGCGTCTTGGCATAATCGGCCACCTGGTAAGAAATGTGGTTGACCGTGATTGCTTTGAATCCGTTGCCCTCGGTCGCCGCTGCTGGGGCCGAGCTGGCGGCAGCCGACGCTAACGCCAGGCTCTGGATGAGCTGGCGCCGGCTCATCTTGCCGGCCTCGAAGTCCTGAAGGAGCTTCGCAATGATATGTTCCATGTCCTTTCCCTCCTCAAAATCCACTATTGCGGGGTCGCCGGCTTGTTGCCATTGAGTAATCGATGGATCTGGTCGACCGCATACTCGACTTTCATGTCGAATAAACGCTTCCCGAGCTCCGGCGCCGAACGCCGCGCGTCGCCGGTGATGCCGTTGTTGACTCGCTTTGCGTTCGGGTCGCGTGCTTCGCCTGGTTTACGAATCGGGTCGCCCACGGCAGTCGCGACCAATTCCTTGCGGACCCAACCTTTGTCGCCCCCGAGAAAGAGCATCTCGGATGTGTCGGGTATCCCTGCGTGGGAGCTTGACGGATAGCCGTTGGCAGCCAGCCACTTGTCGAAATCGCCATTGGCTTTCCGGTACACCTCGTCGCAGAAGACGACGCGGATACCCTGCGAGGAGTACTGTTCATCGAGTTTATTGGCCACTTCGCCAAGCTCTTTCTGTCCGCCCCCGTGATCGCCCATGAGCACGATGTTCTTGAAGCCGCTCTTGATCATTTGTTCGGCGACCTGCTCATTGACCGCCGCGAACAGCGGCCCGGTCAGCCCGATCGTGCCCGGCAGATCGGCGCTGGCGTTGTTCACGGAGAATGGCATCACAGGCGCGGCGATCGCGTTGCCGAGCTTCTCGGCAATGGCTACTACCGTCGCGCGTCCCATCAGGGTGTGGCCGCCGTTGACGTTGTGCGGTCCTCGCTGCTCAGTCCCGCCGTTGTAGATGAGTGCTGTTGTTTTGCCTCGCGCCAGCGCTTGTTTGACCTCGGGCCAGGTCATCATCTCGAAATCAACGAGGGCAGCCTTAGTCTGCCCATAGCTGCCGGCCGCCCCGATGGCGAACATCCAGATAGTCAGCGTCCAGAAACGCATAAAGCACTCCTCCAGCGCGAATCGCGGGCAATCTCGTGGTTCACGATGCGGGCAATCTCGTGGTTCACGATATCACCGCGACGGAGGCCAAACAAGGGACGAACGGGTATGATATGCAAATGCGCTTCGTCATCACCGCTGTGTTCATGTTGCTGCCGCTCTGCGCTCAGGAAAAGCAGGAAAAGCAGGATAAAGGCAAGCGCCCGATTCCCAACCCGACGAATCTGAAAGTGCTGAAAGTCACCACGGGCCCGGAAGTAACCCAGATTATGCGGACGTTCACGAGCGGGCTTGGCGTACAGTGCAACTTCTGCCACGTACAGGGCAACTTCGCCAGCGACGACAATCCGAAAAAGGAGGTCGCGCGGCACATGATCGAAATGGCGACGGAAATCAACTCGAAGTTCACCGACGGCAAGATGCATGTCACCTGCTACACCTGCCATCGCGGCGAGCCCGAGCCGAAGACCGCGCCTGAGCCGAGGGCTGCCCAATAGATCCTCTCTTACTTCCCGCGGGGACGTTATGAATCAAGAGCTACGATCGAGGACACGCAGTTTTCAGCGATTCTTTGTGAGCGGCGCGCTTGTGGTCTGTTTGACGGCGGCCGCACAGGAACTGCCGACGGCGCAACCGGAATCCGTGGGCCTCTCCCCGGAACGGCTCGAGCGGATCGCCGCGACTGTGCAGCGTACCGTCGACGATAAACGAATTGCCGGCGCGGTCACGCTCGTGGCGCGACGGGGCCGCGTCGCTTGGTTCAAGGCGCAAGGGATGATGGACCGCGAGGCAAATAAGCCGATGCGAACGGACTCCATCTTCCGCATCTGCTCGATGACCAAGCCCATCACCAGCCTTGCCGTGATGATGCTCTACGAGGAGGGCGCTTTCCTGCTCGATGACCCGGTGTCAAAGTTCATTCCAGAGTTTAAGAATCCGAAAGTGCTGGTCAAGCCTGCCTCCGGCCAGCCTTATACCATCCCCGCAACCCGAGAAATCACCATTCGGAACCTGCTGACACACACTTCCGGACTCGCCTATCACTGGAACCCGGATCTCGGCACAATGTACCGGGACGCGAATGTCGCGCACGGAATTCTCGCTTACGACGGCACCATTCGCGACAGCGTGCAACACCTCGCGGGTCTGCCATTGCTCTTCAATCCCGGTGAGCGCTACGAGTACAGCCTTGGTGTCGATGTCCTTGGTTACCTCGTACAAGTCGTTTCGGGCAAAACGCTCGATGAATTTTTCAGGACGCGCATCTTCGAGCCGCTCGGCATGAAGGACACGCATTTCTACGTGCCCGAAAACAAGCTGAACCGGCTGGCCGCGGCCTACACGTGGTATCCGGAAAAAGGCCTCAGCCGGTTCCCTGACACGCCGATTGTCGAGGGGGCGTTCTCGTATTCCGCCGATTATCCTTATCGCGGTCCGAAGAAACTTTACGCGGGTGGGGCCGGCCTCTGTTCCACCGCGGCGGACTACGCGCGCTTCTGCCAGATGATGCTCGACCGTGGAAAGTCAGGCAACACGCGCCTGGTCAGCCGCAAATCCGTCGAGTTGATGACGCAGGACCATTTGGGCAAGGTGAGTCCTGATCAAGGTTTCGGGCTCGGTTTTGGCGTGGACGGAGTCAAGTCGCCTTTGGCCGAGCTGGGTTCACCAGGAGAATACAACTGGGGCGGGTTTTTCTATACTGCCTTCGTGATCGATCCGAAAGAACAGATGCTCACGATTTTCATGGCGCAGTTGCATCCCACCGGCGATCTGAACCTGGCCCGTCTGTTCCACACGCTCGCATACCAGGCAATCATCGACTAAACAAATCGTTCCGATCCTGTTTCTATTGACGATACGGCGGCTCAGTATAATCGACCCAGGAGAAATCACGATATGAAGCCGCTCGTCTGCCTGTTGCTCGCCGGACTCGCTCAGATCGGTTGGGGCGCCACCTCGGATGGCCGTCCTTTATTGCTCCGGCACCCAACGATGAACCGCACGCACATCGTGTTCAGCTTCGCCAACGATCTGTGGAGCGTGAGCCGTGACGGCGGCGAGGCCGTTCGCCTCACTACCGGCGTCGGCATGGAAACCGATCCGGTGTTCTCGCCCGATGGATCGCTGATAGCCTTCACAGGCGAGTACGACGGAAACGTCGACGTGTTCGTCATACCCGCATCGGGCGGCACGCCAAAGCGTCTCACGTTTCACCCGGCGGCCGACCGTGCGGTCGGCTGGACGCCCGATGGCAAGCAGGTGATTTTCTGCTCGGGCCGCACCAGCTACTCGAACTTCAACCGGTTGTTCACCGTTCCGGCCGAAGGCGGCTTCGAAACGCAACTCCCGCTGGACCGGGCAGTCGAGGGCTCGTACTCGCCGGATGGCACGAAGATCGCCTACGTTCCCACGGACCAGTGGCAACGGGCCTGGAAGCGCTATCGCGGCGGCCAGACCAAGCCGATCTGGATCGCGACGCTTTCGGACTCGAGTATCGTCAAAATCCCCCGAAACAATTCGAACGACTTCAACCCGATGTGGGTGGGCGACACGATCTATTTCCTCTCGGACCGGAACGGCCCCGTCTCGCTGTTCGCCTACGACTCGAAGTCGAAGCAGGTAACCGAGGTCATCAAGAATGATGGCCTGGATTTCAAGGCGGCCGCGGCCGGGCCGGACGGGATTGTGTATGAGCAGTTCGGCTCTCTGAACATTTACGATCTGAAGACCCGCAAGGAGCACCCCGTGAATGTGCGGATCTCGGGTGACCTTTCGGAAATCCGCCCGCATTTCCGCAAGATCGCGCCGAACGAGATCCGGGGTGCCGGAATCTCGCCGACGGGCGCGCGGGCGTTATTCGCCGCGCACGGAGAAATCTTCACGGTCCCCGCTGAGAAGGGCGACATCCGTAATCTGACGAACACGGTTGCCGTAAACGAGCGCGATCCGGCGTGGTCGCCGGACGGCAAGCGGATTGCGTACTTTTCCGACGCTTCTTCGGGCGAATACGATCTGGAACTCCGGGAGCAGGGCGGTCTCGGCGAGCCGCAGCGGATCAGCCTCCCGAATCCGCCGACGTTCCCGTATTCGCCGCGCTGGTCGCCGGACAGTGGCAAGATCGCGTATACCGACAAGAGGCTGAACGTATGGTATGTGGGTCTGGAGAAGCGCACGCCCGTGAGGATCGACTCGGACACCTACGCGGGACCGGTTTCGCTGAACCCGTCGTGGTCGCCCGACAGCAAATGGATTGCTTACACGAAAAAGCTGAAGAGCCATCTGCACGCGGTGTTCGTGTATTCGCTGGAACAGGGCAAAACGTTCCAGTTGACCGACGGCATGAGTGACGCGCAGCACGCCGCGTTCGACAAGGACGGAAAGCATCTCTACTTCACGGCGAGCACCGACACAGCCTTGAGCACGGGCTGGCTGGACATGTCGAGCATGCAGCGGCCGGTAACGCGGAGCGTGTACGTCGCGGTGCTGGCCAAGGATTTGCCGTCGCCGCTGGCGCCGGAGAGCGACGAAGAAAAGCCGGTGGCGCAAGAAGAGAAGAAACCGGATGAAAAGGCCAAGAAGGACGTCGTTACCCGGATTGATCTCGAAAACATCGGGCAGCGCATCCTGGCGTTGCCCATCCCGGCGCGGAACTACATATCGATGTCGGCTGGCAAGTCAGGTGTGTTGTTCCTGGTGGAAGCTCCCGCGGTGATGCCGATGGGCTTTTCGCCGGAGGGACCCCAGTGGACGCTGCACATGTTCGATCTGAAGACACGCAAGACCGACAAGATCCGGGAGAACATCGCCGGTTTCGTCTTATCCGCGAACGGCGAGAAGATGCTGTACCGGCAAGGGCAGCAGTACTTCATCGCTGCTGCAGCAAAGCAGCCGCCGACGCCGCCCCCGCCTGGCGAGAGTGGAGGTCCACTCAAGCTCGAAACGATGGAAGCCTACGTTGATCCCGTGGCCGAGTGGAAGCATATGTATCACCAGGTGTGGCGGGACGAGCGCGACTTCTTCTACGATCCGGGACTTCACGGGGTCAACCGCCAGGCCATGGAGAAGAAGTACGAGCGGTATCTAGACAACATCACCAGCAGGGACGACTTGAACTACCTGTTCGAGGAGATGCTGGGCGAGATGACCGTCGGGCATATGTTTGTCGGCGGCGGCGACAAGCCCGAGATAAAGAAGGTGAAAGGCGGGCTGCTCGGCGCCGATTACACCGTCGAGAACGGCAGGTACCGCTTCGCGCGCGTTTATAACGGAGAGAACTGGAATCCGCGCCTGAAGGCTCCGCTGACGCAGCCTGGCGTGAACGTGGTGGCCGGCGAATATCTGCTGGCCGTGCAAGGCCGCGAGGTCCGCCCACCGGAGAACCTGTTCAGCTTCTTCGAAGAGACCGCCGGCAAGTCGATCGTGATCCGCGCCGGCCCGGATCCGAACGGAGCGAACTCGCGCGAGGTCACGGTTGTGCCGGTGGAGAGCGAGACCGCGCTGCGCAATCTTGCCTGGATCGAAGACAACCGGCGTAAAGTGGACCAGATGACGGGCGGGCGCGTCGCCTACGTGTATCTGCCGGACACGGGGGGCGGCGGTTATACCAACTTCAACCGCTACTTCTTCAGCCAGGCGGGCAAGGAAGCAGTGATTATCGACGAACGCTTCAACGGCGGCGGCTCGATCGCGGATTACATCATCGATTATCTGCGGCGGCCGCTCATGGCCCGTTTTACGATGCGGGAAGGCGAGGATATCACCACGCCGATCGAAGGTATTTTCGGACCGAAGGTCATGATCACGAACGAAATGGCCGGCTCGGGCGGCGATGCGATGCCGTGGCTGTTCCGCAAGTCGGGAATTGGTCCGCTGGTGGGTATGCGCACGTGGGGCGGATTGGTGGGGCACTACACGAGTCCCGGCGATCTCATCGACGGCGGAAATGTCGGTGTCCCGAACCTCGCGTTCTACAATCTCGAAGGCGCGTGGGATGTGGAGAACCACGGCGTGTCGCCGGATTTCGAGGTCGAGATGAATCCGAAACTCGTGCGCGAGGGGCACGATCCGCAGCTTGAGAAAGCCGTAGAAGTGGTGCTGGACCGGCTCAAGAAGAACCCGGTCAATTATGGCCAGCGTCCAAGCTACCCGGATTACCAGAAGAAGAACGGCACGCATTAGACGCGTAATTGCGCTGGAGGCTCAGGCGAGGTCGATCGCGATCACTTCGTGAATAGCGATCGAGGGAACCGGTAGCGACAACACGCCGCCGGATTCCTCGACGCGCGGCTCGGCGCCGGAGACCAGTAGATGCACCGCGCGGGCTTTGCGGCCGGGAGGCAGCCGCAGCCGCACGCGCTGCTCGCCGACCGGGATGGCTTCCCGATACGGTCCCTTCATCATCATCGGATTGCTGAGGTTCACCAGATGGACTGCCAGCGATTCCTTCTGCCGCCAGACCGTTACGTCGATCAGGCCCGGGCCGGCAACCATCACGGGCCGCTCCTCATCGGTGGCCCACTCCACGGCGTTGACCAGCAGCTTGCCGTGATCGGGACTCATCACCTCCCAGAAAGTGCGGTCGATGTCCCAAGGAAACCAGACGACGCGGGCACGGCCGTACTCACGCAGGAAGACTTCCGGAATGTCTGTTTTCTCGATCCGCGGATAGACTTCTTCCATCGGCAGGTCCGGGTAGGACGGAATCAGGGTAATCGGGTTGTGAGCGGGCTTCGTGATGGGTTCAGCATCCACGCGGCGCACGCCGTTGATGATGCGCGGAGCATCCTCGAGGCCGCGCAGGATCGGATGCGGGTGATCGAGGCGTAGATAAGAGTTCTGCATCGGCCCTTCGATGCGTCCTTTGAAGCGCGCGCCGAACAGATCGGCCAGGCCCAGATCGTTCCGCCGCACGCCCCATTCGTCGTAGAGCGATGTCTCATGCGTGGCGACGATGCTGCCGCCACGGCGCACGTACTCGGCGAGCTGCCGGCATTGAGTCTCGGAGAGGGCGGCGATGTTGGGCAGCACGAGCGTCTTGAAGCGGTCGACGTGCGTGCCGTCGAGTAAGCCGTCATGAACCATCTCGAAAGGAATGCGCGCCTCGATGAGCGCGTGATAGAACCCGAGCGTGTGGTCCTCGACTTTGGCGCGGGCCTGCTCGCCGCCGTAAAATGTCGCCGTCTGCTGCGAGTAGACCATCGCCACGCGCGCCAGCGGTTCCTCGTTACGTAGATACCTTTCGTTGCGGTAGTGCCAGCCGTAGATTTCCTCCACTGGCTTGAGCCAGCGGCGGTCATACAACGTGCCGCCGAACTTGGTGAACCAGGGCCGGAGCCCGTTGGCCACGCCTTCAGCGACCCAGACGCGAATCTCCGCGTCGCTCTGTACGGAATCCTTCCAACGGTACGGCTCTTCGACGCCCACGCTGAAGATGCCCACGATGGCCTTCCGCCCGAGCGTGGCGCGATACTCTTTTCCGTTCTTGCCGTTGAACCATGGGGGCATGAGGCCGCGGCGCGCCTGCCGGTCGGCGAATAAGGTCGGAGCCATCTCGCCGATGGTTTTCATGTCGAGTTCGCTCGTGGCGCCGCCGCCGGCGTTGGCGATGTAGCGGGCATCCGGGTTGATTTTTGAGATTTCGGAATCCCATAGGCGCCACAGGTCGAACAGGCGCTGTTGCCGCCAGAGAATGTAGCTGCGCCGCGCGGGGTGCTGAGGGTCGTTTGTGCGCGGCAGGTCCATCCCGGACGCCGCGCGAAAGTTCGTTTGGCAATTCTCGCAATAGCACATGCCGGAGCCCGCCCAGCGGTTGGTGAAAATGCCCTCAACCTTGTAAAGCCGCAGGATTTCGCGGTGCACTTCGGTCATGAACTCGAAGTTGTAGGGTCCGAGCGCACAGGTGACCCACAACTCGGGCTGCGCCCAGTGCCGGCGCTTTCGGCCCTGAGCATCTACCGCGATCCAGCCCGGATGCGCGTCGTAAACGTCCTGGTGCA
>QHXU01000228.1:25627-25824 GCA_003223065.1 Acidobacteriota bacterium
TCATTTTGCGGCAGCCGGCCAGCAGTTCCCCAAACGGGTCGGTACTCCGCATCCATTTCGAGCGGTGGTGCAAGGGAATTTTCGTCGGGTAGTAGGCGACGCAACCGCCGGCGCTCAGGCAGGCGGCGTCGGCGTGTATGCGCCGGAAGTAGTCGAGCCAGAACTTCGGATCATAGCGGCCCGGATCGTTCTCCACC
>QHXU01000535.1:0-1303 GCA_003223065.1 Acidobacteriota bacterium
GGCGCCATTGACACCGGTGACAGCCGGGTCGGGGAGGGAGACTACCACCGCCATTTAACAGCCTCACTCGAGTGATTTGGGTGTATACTCGATTTCGTTTACAAAGGAGTCGAGCATGACCGGCGCGGACACAACGAGGATGAAAATAGGCGCGCGTCGGAGCATTGTCCCATGGGGTGCGCCGGGAAGAGGTCGCAGGGTTCAGTGGTGCCTCGGAGCCCGCAAAGAAGTCTGACCTGGAAGCCTGGAGGCCACAACGAATTGTGGCCGCTATCGTCGATGGCGAGCACGCGAAGGAGACTCTCTTTTCAGCAAGGCTTCCTTCGGCGCAGCCCAGAAAGGGCGAAGCCATGCAGGTAGTTCATGAACGCTGCGTTGAAAACGAGATCGACCGCCGCATAGCGTCGTTTGGACAGGCTGTTCAGCTCTGGGAGAGTATTCCAGGCGTTGACCACGTGGCGGCTTCTAGCCTGGTCGCTGAGGTCGGCGTGAACATGGCGCAGTTTCCCTCCGCTCATCACCTGGCTTCCTGGGCGGCCGTTTGTCCCGGCAACAACCAGAGCGCCGGCAAACGTATTTCCGGCGCCACGCGCGATGGCAACAAATGGTTGCGTCGAACCCTCTGTCAGGCCGCCTGGGCTGTCACGCGTAAAAAGGACTGCTATCTCGCAGCTCACTTCAAACGCTTGGCTGCGAGGCGCGGGATAAAGCGTGCCGTGATGGCCGTCGCTCACACGATGCTCATCATCGGGTACGCCATTCTGAGGACCGGCCGCAGCTACCACGAGCTTGGCGGTGGATATTTGGAGCAGATCAATAAAGATCAACTCCAGCGGTATTTCGTGAAACGACTACTACGTCTTGGGCTGAGGGTCAACGTGCAACCGGCGGCCTGAGTAATTTTCGAAGGAGGGACCCATGAAGATCCGTCCTTGGACGTGCATGATTCTGGGTGTGCTGTGCGCTGGCATAGCTTCCGCTCAATCCAAAACTGCTGGGACGGTGAGCGGGACCGTGACCGATCCCACGGATTCCATGGTCCCTGGCGCTAAAATCACGGTAACCAGCGCCGAAACGGGGACGGCATTGGAATCAACCCTCACTGATGTCAGCGGTGAATACCGGATTCCGTTGCTGCCTCCCGGCGTCTACGACATCAAAATAGAAAAGCCGGGCTTTGCGGTCCAGTCTCGCAAGAGCGTCGTGATTACGGTCGGCCAAGCCGCCGTCATCGATGTCAGACTTTCTGTCGGCGCCAGCAGCCAGGTGATCGAGGTGCAGGCCCAACCGCCGCTCATCGAGA
>QHXU01000535.1:1333-1861 GCA_003223065.1 Acidobacteriota bacterium
TTGCTGGCTCCCGGCGTTTCCGACTCCAAGGCAATGGCCGACTCCAACAGCTTTCGTGTCAAGCAGACCCCAGACAGTGGACTCTCGTTCTATGGCTCGAACGGGCGCGGCAACAACATCAGCGTGGATGGCGGCGAATCCAACGATGCGGGTGGCGGCGTGCGCCCCACCGTGGGCCAGGAGGCGGTGCGGGAGTTTCAGATTAATCGCACCGACTACTCCGCCGAACACGGCTCGGCTCGTGGAGGGGTCATCAATATCATCACGAAAAGCGGTGGAAATGCGACGCGCGGATCCATCTTCAGTTTCTTCCGCCACCAGAGCCTCGATGCCGGTGATCCGTTCGCAATCGTGCTCAACCCCGATAATACGGTGTCGCGGATCAAGCCCGATTCCGAGCGGCAGCAGTTTGGCGCAACGCTGGGCGGTCCCCTGATCAGGGACCGAACTTTCTACTTTTTGTCCTATGAGCAGCTTCGCCGGCGCGAGTCCAACGCCGTTCCAGTGCTCACGGATTTGGCGATCTTC
>QHXU01000535.1:1894-2391 GCA_003223065.1 Acidobacteriota bacterium
CGATCCTGGCCGGGCTGCCGCCGGATGCCGCCGGCCAGCTTCGCGCGGCCCTCACCAGCCCGCCGACTACGGTAGAGATGTTCAAGCGCAACAGCGGCGTCTTCCCGTTCGAGACCGATCAGTACCAGGGGCTGATGCGAATCGATCATCATTTCAACCCCAGGAATCAGGCGAATTTCCGGTACAACGTCACTCGAGCGTACGAGACTAACCAGAACCTGGCGGCCCTGGTCGGCTACTCGCGCGGCTTTATCACGGACGCCTTCGACAGCACTGCTCTCGCCAACTGGACGCATACTTTCTCACCCGCTCTGATTCAGGAGGCCCGTGCCCAGTTCAGCTACTACAACCCGCTTACCGCCTCCAACGATCCCTTCGGCCCGGCGCTGGAGATCGCTGGTTTCGGATTCTTCAATCGCGACCGTTTTCTGCCGAACCAGGCCATCACGCGACGCGTGGACCTCAATGAAGCCATAACCTGGGTCAAGGGAGCGCAC
>QHXU01000179.1:0-3325 GCA_003223065.1 Acidobacteriota bacterium
AGATCTTCTCACCGTATATCGCCGGAACCTACACCGGTCCGAACATTTCCGTATCTGTACCGCTGGGCTTGAACAACTAAACGAGGGATTGGACTACCGCCTCGAGCGCCGCTGTGTGGGGCACACTGCCCTGGGCCACGGTCTGATTGCCGCCGCCGCGCCCGCCCGCCGCTGTGACCGCCGCCTTCATGCGCTCTCCGGCGTGGATACCGGAATCGCCTGACGCGGCCAGCAGCAGCGACGGAGGCTCGTCGCAAACCGCCAGAAACACGGCCTTAGGTCCGGAGACGAACGCCTGGGCGCGCACGCGCATCGCATCATCAATGGCTCCCCGCTGGATCGCGCGTCGAAGCCCCGCCGCGTCCGGCTCGGCCGCCGTATACATTTCGGCGCCCTCGCGACGCGCCAACTCGGCCGCGAGCCGCTGGGATTGCTTTTCGAGAGTCTTGGCCTTTTCGATTTGAGCCGCAACCAGCGTCGGAGTTTCTTCAAATGGCCCGGACAAACTGCGGCTGATCTCAGACAACAGGCGGAAGTCCGAGCGCGCCTGGTGCAGCGCGCGCAGGCCGCAGACGAACTCGATTCGCGCGTTCCCGCGCACCTTGTCAAGCTTCCGGATAAGAACGGGGCCGATCTCGGCTGTCGACCGCAGGTGCGTGCCGCCGCAAGCGCTCCGGTCAACTCCTTCGATCGAGACTATACGCAGCGTCCCGGACCGCTCTGAGGATTTGCGCAACCCGAGATCGGCGCAAGCCTCTTCGAACGTAATCGTCACCGGCCTCGCCTCCGCGACAATCTCCGCGCAGCGTTCCTCGACGCGCTCGATCCGCTTGGGCTCGATCGCCGCTGCGCCCACATCGATACTCGATGTGACCGCACTCATGTGGAAGCTGAGCGTGGGGATTTCGAATAGTTCGATCAGCACAGCCGAGAGCAAGTGCTGCCCGGTGTGCTGTTGCATGTGATCGAACCGGCGAGTCCAGTCAATTTCGCCTTGTACCTCCGCAGCTGCAAGCGGCGCTTCGAGGACGTGCGCGATGCGATCCTCTTCATCCACCACCTCTCGGACCGCCACGCCGCCCAGCGTCCCTAGGTCGAACGGCTGGCCGCCGGAGGCCGGGTAGAACGCGGTCCGGTCCAGGTACACGCGCCGGCCCTCGTCGGACGTTTCCGTGACGCGGGCATGGAACTCCCGCAGGTAACAGTCGCGATAGTAGAGCCGTTCGGTCATCGAATGCGCTATGGAGCGGGCGACGTGATCTCGAATTCCGCACGTATAAATTGCCAGTCGGGCAATTCGTAAATGCGGAGCTTGGTGGGCGCGGTTGCCGTCACGTCCTTGACCTCTTCGGGACCGAGCGAGGGAACCTTCGCCTCAAACTCAGTGATCGGCTCCTGGCCCGGCTTGGCTGCGCTGGTTGTAAGCCTGACCTTCACTTCCAGGTCCCCGATGTCGGCATCGGAGTGATTGACCACCGCGAATTTTACGCGCAACTTCGCGGCGCCGGACTCGGAAATCCGGAACCCAACCAGCTCGATGTACTTCGTCAGCGGATGTTTTTTGATTGGAGTCGCGGCGCCCGGGGGCTCGAGCGGGCCAACCCTTGCTTGCTTCGCCTCCGGACCATTTGAGGAGCAGGAGCAAAGCACCGCCAAGCAGGCGACCACGCTAAGACGCACGCTCTAAGCATAATACGATGCGGGTTTTCACGCGATAATGAATAGGGTGTTCGGGACGATCCGGGAACAGATCGATACCGTCTTCCGCCGCGATCCGGCCGCGCGCAGCGTGCTGGAGATCATCCTGTGCTATCCCGGTTTTCACGCGGTGCTGCTGCATCGAATGGCACACCGGTTTTACAACGCCGGATGGTTTACCGTGGCCAGGGTGATTTCCCAGTTCTCGCGCGCGGTCACCGGCATCGAGATTCATCCGGGCGCCCGCATCGGCCGCCGCTTCTTTATCGATCACGGGATGGGCGTGGTGATCGGCGAAACATCTGAAATAGGCGATGACGTGCTGCTCTATCAGGGCGTGACGCTAGGCGGAACGGGCAAAGATACGGGGAAGCGGCACCCCACAATCGGTAATGGCGTGGTCATAGGCACCGGTGCGAAGATCCTGGGCAACATCCGCATCGGCGATCACGTGAAGGTCGGCGCTGGTTCGGTCGTGGTGCGGCCGGTCCCCGATCATTCGACCGTGGTGGGCGTGCCGGGGCGCGTTGTGGGCGGTGCGGATGCAGGCTTCGAGCCGCTCGAACACGGCAAGCTTCCCGACCCCGAAGGACAGGCGATCGACGAACTTTCTCGCCGGGTCAACCAGCTCGAGTCGATGCTGCAGGCGCTGCTTGATGAGAAAATTTCTACGAAGCGTTAGCACAGCGTTCCTGGCAGCCGGAGCCCTGACCGCGGGCGACACCACGTTCTGGATCGAGCCCTGCACCAACCCGCAGACCTCCTGCGAAAAGGGAGACGTCCAACTCGCGCATTGGGCCTTGGAGGCATGGCAAGCCGCTTCCGGCGGGCGCCTGCACTTCGTCGAAACCGGCTACCGTTCTCAAGCGCTCATCCGACTGGTGTGGGCCACGCCTGCGCAGGGGCTTTATGGCGAAACGATGGCGATTGTGGTGAATGGACGGAGGGGCGCACAGGTGAATGTGCGGATCGCGGCGGACGGCGTAAAGGATCGGCTGTTGCGCGACACGATCGTCTACCTGACTTGCCTGCATGAGTCCGGCCACGCTCTCGGCCTGGTGCACACGGCGCAGTTTGACGACATCATGTACAGTTTTCAGTTTGGCGGCGATATTCCGGATTACTTCGCGCGCTATCGCCGCAAGCTCGCGACGCGCGACGATATCCCTAAGAACTCTGGCCTTTCTCCCGCCGACCGAGCCCACCTCATCGAGCGAATGTCCCACTAGGCGGCGCAGCGTTCCTGTCTGATTTTCCTCAAGCGGGAGCCGTATATCGTTCCTCGATCGCGCGTTTCACTTTCTCACGGCTCGATCGCGGATCGAGCGCGCCGTTTTCTTCAATCTGCGCGACTTCTTGAGCGAGCGCTTCATCTTTGATCCCCTCACGGAACCATTTGGAATAATCGCCTCGCTTCAGGTGGTGCAACCACGTTTCATCGTCCACTCCTTCCGCGAGTTGCAAAAACACCATCAGGTTTTGTGCACGCAGATTGAGTTGCCCGCGCGACCCTCTGAAAAAGAAAGACCGGTCCTGTCCTAATTCGCCGAGCGCGTACTTCCGCTTGTGCCGCTGCCGCTCGGTGCTTGAGGGCGCAAACTCGACGTGCCGAAAATCCTGGGAATCG
>QHXU01000179.1:3342-7400 GCA_003223065.1 Acidobacteriota bacterium
AAGCCTCTCCGGAAGGAAGGTCCTTCGATCCGGTCTCGGGCAACCGAATGCCGGTCGCTTCGGCGAATCCTTTCATGACTTTTTCCGCGGAGGGCCCCACCGCGAACACCACATCCACAGCCCGCAAGGCCGGCGGCGCAACGTGATCGGGATGGACGGTGATGAGAATGAGATTGTTAAGTTCTCCCGCCAGTGCCGCGGAAGCGGGTGCCCATCCGCAAGGAAGCAGGTGATGCGCCTCGTCGATCACGAGCCAGTGCGGCCGCCCGGTCCGCATCCGCATCTCCTGTAAACGGGGGAGCAGGCTCATGAAGAAATCCGGCCGGTCCGGCACAGCCATTCCAATCAAGTTCGCGACGACTTGAGACCCGGGCTTCTTCAGGGCTTGCACAATCTGATCCACAGACGGGGCGTGCTTCTCGTCACCCACGGTGATGGCGTCCGGCCAGGCTTCGTAGTCGCCCTCCGGATCGATCAGGCAAACCTGGTATTTTCTTTCCACAAGCGATTCGAGCAAGCCCGCAACCAGAGTCGATTTTCCGCCCCCCGAAGCGCCCGCAACCAAAACACTGCTGCCGTAGGCGCGAATCGAGATTTCGTGGCCGCCCTCGCGTCCCACCGGAATGGCGCGCCGCCAGGGCTTCGCGTTTTCGAGCGCAAGGTCGTCTTTGAGGATCATGTCAATCAGTTCGACCACGCCCGCGCCGTGCGACCGCTCGGTCACCAGGTCCGCAGTACTTTTGACGGCAGGCAGCGCGTTCGCAACTGCGACGGAACACTCGCAATAACTCAGGAACGCGTGATCGTTTTCGGCGTCGCCGGTGCCCACGACGTTGTGCTCCGATAATCCCAAGTCATTCAATGCCGCGCACAGGCCGTACATCTTGTTAATGCCCGGCGGAAGCACCATGACAGCGCCTTTGTTGAAAATGACGTGCAGTTCCAATCCGAGATCTCGAATCACGTCCAGCACAATCGTTTCATTGGGATGCCATGTGGACACGATCACGTCTCCCACACCTATAGGCTGCACGCCGCGCGCCTTTAGAGCGTTGACGAATGAGGCGGCGGGGGCCGCGGCCAGGATTTTTTTCTCATGAGTCTCTGGTTCGTAAAGCACGGCTCCATTTTCGGCAACGACGCGATCGAAAAGATCAAGCCGCGGAAATACAGACTCGAGGTCCGTCAGCTCGCGCCCCGTGACCAACACCAGCTTTCGTCCCGAATGCCGGAACCTCGCCAGCGCCTCCAATGTTTCTTCTGCCACCGTGCCATGGCGAGCGAGGGTTCCGTCGTAGTCCGATGCCAGCGCCAGATATCTCATAACCGCAGTCTATCGAGTTTCGAAATCCGGACGTGCGAACGCATAACGAAAGCTGTTTTGCGCGAGATGTTCCAGCTCATCTTCCGTGAATCCGAACTCCCGCCGCGCCAACTCGTATTCGCCGCGGAGCGTGCAATCGAACAATCCCGGATCGTCCGAATTCAGAATAATCGTAACGCCGGCGTCGTAGAGCCGCCTGAGGGGATGCTCGGCCAGCGACGCCACCGCGCCGGTCCGCAGGTTACTGGTGACGCATATTTCGAGCGGAATGTCGCGTTCGCGCAAATATTCGAGAAGGCGCGGGTCCTCGATCGCCCGGATGCCGTGGCCGATGCGCTCGCTGCCGATCGCCAGCGCCTCCCATACGCTCTCCGGACCAGTCGTTTCCCCGGCATGGCAGGTCAGCCTCAGGCCGCGGTCGCGCGCCTCCCGGTAGAGGTCGGCAAACCATACCGCCGGGCCGCGCTCCTCGGAGCCGCCGATTCCGATCGCCACCACACCATCCCCCAGTCGCTCCGCGGCCAGGTCGAATACCGGCTTCGCCGCGTCCGCTCCAAACTGGCGCGTCGCATCGAGAATCCAGCGGACATCGACGGCGCTGCGGCCAATCTCACGCTGCAACGCTTCGTAGATCGGACCAAACTCCTGCTGCTTCCAGAGAATGACGCCGGCGGATAAAGTGATTTCGGCGTATATTACGCCTTCGCTTTCCAGGCGCTCGAGCAATCGCCGGGCGGCGATGGCGTAATCCTGCGGCGATCGCAGCCTCCGGTTCACCCAGATGTAGCTATCGATGAAGCCCGCGAAGTCCGCGTAGGACGTCGCCGCCGCGATCTCCTCTCGCGTGAGCGAGCGGTCGATTTCGAGCAGCGTCTCAGGCTCCACGGAACCTTCCAGGTGCAGGTGCACCTCGGCTAGAGGCGTCATTCTTGCCATAATAACGGCGGATGGAGACGGCGGAGATCGAGGCGATCGTCGAGGGGCGACACCGCGACGCTTTCGGCGTGCTCGGCCCCCACCAAACCGGCGAGCTGTGTGAGATCCGCGCGTGGCTGCCGCACGCCTCTCAAGCTTTCTGTCTCACGTCAAACGAAGCCACGCCGATGGAGCGGGTGCATCCCGCTGGATTCTTCGTCGCCACCTTTCCCCACCGCCCGGCGAGTTACCGCCTTCGGATCCAGCTTGATTCCCGGGAATCGCTCGACTTCGAGGATCCCTATCGCTTCCCTCCCCTGCTCACTTCCTTCGAGCTGTACCTGCATGGCGAAGGCACCAACTACGAGAGCTATCGCACGCTCGGAGCACAGGTGGCGCTGTGTGAAGGCGTACAGGGGGTGCGCTTTGCCGTGTGGGCGCCCAACGCCGCGCTGGTTAGCGTCGCCGGCGATTTTAACGACTGGGACCGTACGCGTCATCCCATGCGTCTACGCGAGGGCGGCGTTTGGGAGATCTTCGTTCCGGGCCTGTCCGAGGGCGCGCACTACAAGTACTCCCTACTCTCAAGTTCCGGATGGGAGCAACTCAGGTCCGACCCCTACGGCTTTTTCGCCGAAGTGCCGCCGAAGACTGCCTCCATCGTCTGGGGCCTGTCGAACCACACCTGGGGCGATCAGGCGTGGATGACGGCGCGCGGCCAGCATTACTGGCTGCGCGAGCCGGTTGCCATTTACGAGGTGCATCTTGAATCATGGATGCGCGGCCCGGGCAACGAGTGGCTCACCTATCGCGACCTCGCGCACCGGCTGGTCGAATACGCCAGGCAGATGGGCTTCACGCATCTGGAGCTGATGCCCGTGATGGAGCATCCGTTCTCGGGCTCCTGGGGCTACCAGGTCACCGGCTACTACGCCCCGACCTCACGCTTCGGCACGCCTGATGATTTTCGCTACTTCGTCGATTGCTGCCACCAGGCCGGGGTTGGCGTGATCCTCGATTGGGTCCCGGCGCACTTCCCTCGCGACGCGCACGCGCTTTGGCGCTTCGATGGAACCGCGCTTTATGAACACGAGGATCCACGCCAGGGAGAGCATCGCGACTGGGGCACCTTGATTTTCAACTACGGCCGCAACGAAGTCCGCACGTTTCTGCTTTCGAATGCGCTCTATTGGCTGAGGGAGTTTCACATCGACGGTCTGCGCGTGGATGCGGTCGCCTCGATGCTCTATCTCGACTATTCGCGCCGGCCGGGCGAATGGGTGCCGAATCGCTATGGCGGCCGGGAGAATCTGGAGGCCATCGACTTCCTTCGCCGCTTCAACGAACTCGCCCACCTCGAACCCGGAGCCGTGACCGTGGCCGAAGAGTCCACCTCCTGGCCCGGCGTCTCGCGCCCCGTCTATCTGGATGGCCTCGGCTTCACCATGAAGTGGAACATGGGATGGATGCACGACATGTTCGATTACTTCAGCAAGGAGCCGGTCTATCGGAAGTACCACCAGCAGAACATCACCTTCAGCATGCTGTATGCGTTCAGCGAGAATTTCATCCTGCCGGTCTCACATGATGAAGTCGTCCACTTAAAACGGTCGCTGGTTTCGAAAATGCCGGGAGATGAGTGGCAGCGCTTCGCCAACGCCCGCGCGTTCCTGGCTTACATGTATGGGCACCCTGGCAAGAAGCTGCTGTTCATGGGGTGCGAGATCGGCCAGACCGGGGAGTGGAACCACGCCGCCGGCCTTCCCTGGTATCTGCTCAGCTACGATTACCATGCCAAGCTCCAGAGAATGGTAAAGGA
>QHXU01000179.1:7537-8104 GCA_003223065.1 Acidobacteriota bacterium
TGCTGCAATTTTACGCCGGTTACGCGCATCGCCTACCGGATTGGAGTTCCAGAGGCGGGCGTGTTCCGCGAGATCTTCAACACCGATTCCGAGTTGTTCGGCGGCTCAAATCTGGGCAACGCAGGCGCCGCCGTGGCTCAGAACGTTCCCCAGCACGGCCGTCCCCTGAGCCTCCGGGTCACGTTACCCCCGCTGGCCGTGGTGGTCTTCAAAATTGACCGGCGTTGACTTACCACAGCACCCGCTCCAGGGCCTCGCAGAAAAAGTATTCCCCCCACATCACCGACTCGTCCACCCCCAGCCCTTTGTGGACATGATACACGCCGCCCTTCAGAATCCCTTCCCACTTCGGATCGGACTTGGCGAGGTGTTTCTCACATAACGACCGCAGGATCTGCACGGCGGTCGACCAATACAGGTGTCCTTTAAGCGAGTCCGGCGACAAGCGGCACAGGCGCAGCAGACCGGCCGCGGAAATAGCCGCCGACGAAGTATCGAGAAGTGTCCGGTTTTCCGCGGGCGCATTGAAATCCCATGGCGGAATTCCATCGGCGGGCGCGTGCGTTA
>QHXU01000179.1:8165-26459 GCA_003223065.1 Acidobacteriota bacterium
TGTACTCGAAGCAGGTGGTGAAGCCGTAGAGCGCCCACGAAAGGCCGCGCGACCAACACGAATCGCCGCGATAACCCTGATGCGTGGTCTGGCGCAGGAACTCGCCCGTATCGGTGTCGAAGATGCCCTCGTGGGCGGTCGAACCGTCGCCCCGCACCAGGACGCGTCGCGTAGTCATCGAGTGGCGTGTGGCGATGTCGCGCAGCCGGCGGTCGCCCGTTTCGCGCGCCGCGTAGAAGATGATTCCGACATTCATCATGATGTCGATGAATAGGGAGTTGTCGCCGACGAACGAGCGCAGGTACTGCCCTTTCTCCTTGAAGCGCAGCGCCATCGTCTTGCCGGCCTCGATGAGCACATCGCGCAGCGCAGGATCGCGTGTCGTCCGGTACCAGGGATAGTAAGTCGATAGAAAGAGGAAACCGAGATCGTGCACGTCACGGTCATGCTTGCGCGGCTCGAGCGGTTTCGTGTATTTGATGGCTTGCTCCAGCCAGTACTTCGAATCCGCCGAGTCCGGGGCGCAACGCTTTTGGAAGATCCACATCATTCCGGGTAAAAAACCGTCGCACCAATGAGTCCATGCCGGCCCTTCGTGCTTCCAGATTCCGTTTTGGGTGTACAGCGGATACAGTCCCGGCTGCTTCTCGATGAGCTTACGCACCTGCTTCTGCGCGAAGCTGAACGCCTGGTCGAACAAGTCCCCGGTTTCAGTAGACAAGTGAATCACGGCCTATGTTCTCCAAAACATCAGGATGCCGCGGCTGAGCCGGATGCGGCCGGCGCGAAGCGGGACGATGCCCTCGCCCGGCCGCACATGGGAGGAACCCAAATCGCGCTGCCGTGGCCGGATTTGGTCCATTGTCCCAATGCTCTCCAAGCTCGCTTGTATGCGTGCGCGCACGCCCGCCGATTCAAGCATGAAGAATTCTAGACCCAGAACGGTATAATCCGCCCACCGCTCCAGCCGCGTAATGCGCCCCACTGCCACGGCGCCTTTGGACATCAACACATGTCCCTTCTGCTTCAGGTCGTTCTCCAGCCGCGCGCGCACCGGGTCGCCGACGGCGGCTGCGCTCGTATCGATCTCATCGAGCAGGCTCAGCGTCAGGCCCAACCTCACCGGCAGTTCGATGTCCTGAAGGGGAGTTGCGGCCGGGGCGTCTTCCGCCGGAGGGTCGCCGAAGGAAAGCACGGACTCGCCCGTGAACTGCCGGCAGCCGGTGAACCGCACATGGTTCCGGCTTTCCTGCCCGTTTAAATCCACCATAACCAGTTCGCTCGAAGCAGGCAGCAGGAACTCGCTCTCGCCGATGTGCGTTCGCGCATAATCGATGCGATCGCCGGCCTCGGACAACCCCAACTCCAGCGGAATATCGTCCGCCAGAAGTTCGATCCGCTGGATGTCGAGCGACTCCGGCTCGGCGTAAAACGACCCATGATAGCCGACCACAGCTTCCTTTTCGGACACGCGAATGTGGTATCCGCTCAACATGAGCGGCACACGAAAGTCGAAGCGCACGGACGGACGGTCCTCCAGAGGCCATTTTCCACGATACTCGAAAGTCGCGGTGCGGCCTTCAAAGATCGAACGCGCATGCAGCGCGAAATTTCCATTGCCGATCGCGCCGGTGGTGACCATGTTGCGCAGATCGGTGTCTTCGAAATTCCTGGAGCCCGGCCATGCGAACATTTCCTTGCCGTCGACCAGCGCGACCTCCAGCCGCAACGTATCCTGCAATTGAAACTTCCGCGTTGCGCCCGCGCGGCGCGAACGTTCCACCGTTTCAACGCAAGTGTAGTTCGGCTGCCGCTGGAGCTGCTCCAGCATGTGCAGCCGAATGCGCGTCAGCAGGTCCAGCTCAGGCGGGAGCGCACCCGGCGGCGCCTGCGGCTGGGCCGCGAGCCACAGCGAGCCGGCACAGAACGCAGCGAGCGTTCGCATCGGTTTTCATTATAGGCTTCTGTTAGGACGGCGAGCGGAAATCAGCGTCTGCTACCATCGAGACGATGGCAGCCATAGTTACGATTTCCAGTAACGGCTCGATCCGCATCGAGGGAGAGTTCACGATCCTCGACGCGGAGGGCAAGCCGTTCGATCTCGCCGGCCGCACGATCATTTCGCTCTGCCGGTGCGGCCACTCCGAGAACAAGCCCTTTTGCGACGGCTCGCATAAGCGCGTAGGATTCGAGTCCCTGTGTCCGGCGAGGGAACTGCCTCCGCCTAAGCCGAAAGTCTAGAGGGCCGGATGACCGTGCGGCTGGTGCCGATTCTGGCTGTGTGCACGGTTCTGAATGCCGAGCAGCGGGCTGACATACGCGTCGAAGTCGATCTGGTCGCCGTCGCCTGTTCGGTCACCGATCGGGGAGGCTCCCCAGCGAAGAATCTCCGGCCCGAAGACTTCATCGTTCGGGACAACGGCGTTCCGCAGAAGCTCAAGTATCTCTGGCAGGAGTCGGAGCTGCCGCTGACCATCGGACTCATCGTCGACGTAAGCGGCAGCCAGATGGGCTTCGTCAATCAGCACCGCGAAACTGTCGCGCGGTTCCTGTCGCAGGTTTTGGGACCGAAGGATCGTGCGTTCCTGGTTCAGATCGCGCAAAAGGTGCGGCTCGTAACCGGCTTGACAAACTCCATCGACCAGCTCGGTGATGGCGTCCGGACAATCGGAACCCGCGCGGCGAAAGAGGCGCCGCTGCTTGGAGATCCGTGCAAGGGACACGGCATCCTGTTCGGGTGTGGCGGCACAGCGCTGTGGCACGGCCTTTATTTCGCCGCGCTATTGGAGAAGCGTCCTCTCACGGGCCGCAAGGCGCTGATCGTCCTCACGGACGGAATGGACACCGGCAGCGATCGCAGCGTGTCGGATGTCATCGAAGCGGCCCAGGGCGCCGAGACGGCAGTATACACGATCAAATACGCCAGCCCGGCAAGGTTCATATCTCCGGCCCTGATGCTGAGAAGTGCACTGAGCCATGGCCTGGAGCGTTTGGCGATCGAGACCGGCGGCGTTCCGTTCTCACACCCGAAAGACAAAACGTCCCAAGTCTTCGCCCAAATTGAGAGCGACCTTCGCAATCTTTACGTGCTTGGCTTCACTCCTCCGGATGACGCGCGCGACGGGAAGTTCCACAAGCTCGAAGTGAAGACGGCACGGCCCGATCTCGTGGTACGCACGCGAGCGGGTTATTACGCGCGCGGCGGCGGATTAACCCCGCCGGAGCCGTCGAGATAGGGTAAACCTGTAGCGCCCCAAGCCGAGATAATCCACCGGTCAAGGCCACAAGTTTCAAAACGAGAAAATCCCAAATCGGCATGCGATTTGGGGCCATCCGCACCCTGCCTAGGGTGGCACGTCTCCAATGGAGGTAGTGAAAATGTATACTCCGAGACTTTTGCTTTCCGTTCTGGTACTTGCGGTCCCGGCATGCGCCAGCGTCGTGAGCACCTACACCAGCGATCCGGCGCTGAAGGCCGCCAACCCCAGCGTGACGTTCGTCAACATCAACTTCGGATTGTATTCGGGCAACAGTTACAACAATGCTGCCGGCCTGGTGGACGCTGCCACAGGCGTGACCTTCGTCGGAATGACGGGCTCGTCGTTCGACCTCGCGGTTGCCAACGCAGTCGTCGAAAACGTGTTCGGGGGAGTGATTCACAGTATCGAGATCAAGTCATTACCAAGCACTGCTCGCGCTTTCGGCGTCAACATTACGGGCGGCGGGAGCGTTACGGTCTCGACGTCGAGTGGCTCGACGTTCAACAGCCCGGTCACCACGCCCGGCTTTCTCGGTGTGGTTACGGACGCGGCGATCAGCGACATCATGATTACCGCCGCGAGTTCCCAAATCACGATCGACAGCTTCGAGGTCGGTACGCCAGGCGTAGCTCAGGCCCAGGTACCCGAAGCGAAAAGCTTCTTCCTCATCGGCGGCGGGCTTATCTTCCTCCGCCTGCTCCGCCGTTCGAAGCAACCCTAGGAACCGTCTGCACCAAATCGACTGGAATCAGTTCGGCGCGGGCGACTGTTCTCCCGCTGAAAACTACCTGTGCCAGCGCCCCGCGCTGGGTTTCGATCCGCTGGAATTGATCGAATACCAGATTGCCGAGCGAGTAAAAGATTACGCCGGAGCCGCGGCGCTCCCAGGACTGCACCACGTGAGGATGATGGCCGACGACCACCCGCGCGCCGGCGTCGATGGCGGCCCGCGCAAATTCGACCTGTTGGGCGTTGGGCCGTGAAGAGTATTCGAGGCCCGCGTGCATCGACACGATCGCAATATCTGCTCGCTCGAGCATCCGGGCGACGTCGCGCCGCATCCAGGCCGTATCGAGAACCGCCACTCGGTCGTCAACGTCAGGGTGGTTCCCGTTCGATTGATCGTAGGTATAGGCCAGGAAACCGAAGCGGAGGCCGTTCCGCGTGAGAATCGTGCCGGCGTGGGCGGCATCGCCGGTCTTGCCGGAACCGGCGGCGGCAATCCCATGCTTCCCCAGCCAGTCCAGCGTGAACTCGACCCCGTAGCGGCTGCAATCGCGGGCGTGGTTGTTGGCCGTGGAGACCACGTCGATGCCCGCCAGTTCGAGCGCGCCGATCATCTCCGGCTCAGCTTTAAAGATCATGCCCCGCTCGACGGGACGCCCACGGTCGGAGAAAGGCGCTTCCAGATTCACGAACGCGATGTCGGCCGCGCGCAGGAGCGGCGCAAGCTCGCGCAAAGGAGAGGCAGGGTCGCGCCGCGCACGCGCCAGACGTCCCACCCAACGCGACAGCATCACGTCGCCGCCGAACAGAAGGCGCGTAACTTTCGGCGCCGGTACGGCTTCGGGCGGAGTGACGCGCCGAAACGGAATTGCGCCAAGCAGCGGGAGCAGCGTGCGCCGGGTCAGCATCGATCCATTTCCGCCGCGGCGGCCGCGTCCAGAAACCAGGTGACCGGCTGGCCGTCGCGCGAGCCGATCTGCGCCGGACACCTCTTCACGTCGTAAGGCCCGAGCAACGCATCGTGAACCGGCCGCGCCTTATCGCCTCCGGTTACGAGCATCACCGTATTACGCGCGGCCAGCAACACGCCGGGCAAAAGAGTAATGCGCCACTGATTCATCTTTTCCACCCAGACCGCCGCCGCCAGGCCTTCGCGATCGTCCAGCAACGGCTCCCCGGGAAAGAGGCTGGCTGTGTGGCAATCCGGACCCATGCCACGATGAATCACATCGAAGCGCGGCATCTCACCATCCGCCAGTTTGAAATATGCGCGAATTTCCTCGGCATACATGACCGCGGCGGTCCCCGGGGGCAGCTCGGCCGCAATGCGATGGATGTTCCGGCGTGGAAAACTTCCCGGCTCCAGCCACGTGTCGTTCGCCAGCTTGTAATTGCTCTGCGGATCCGTGGGGGCGACCGCCCGCTCGTCCACCCAGAACAACTCCACGCGCTCCCAGGGGAACTGTGTTTTAGCGAAAAATTCGAACATCGCGCGCGGCGAAGAGCCCCCGGAAACGGCCAGCGTCGCCTGCGCACTCGACGCCATCGCTTCCTCGATCAGGCTCAGGATGTGCTTGGCGGTTGCCTCGGCGGCCTGCCGTGGATCGGCGTAGCGATGCCAGGGGACGCTCATGCCAGAACCCGATCGAATACCGAATCGGGCCCGAGGATCGACAGTTCTTCCCGCATCAGCGCCTCTTCGGTAACGGGCGGCAGCGGCGTACGGTAGCTGCGCCCGCCGGCCCGCGCCTCCACGCAAGACGGCCCAGTGCGTCTGATGGAAACCTCTGCACTGCCGCCGAGGAGAGTGATCGCGCGTATACCAGGTTCGTCTGAGGCCGATTCGACCATGACCCGGGCACCTGGAAGACCCTGCTCGATCCATTTGGTAAGGTACAGTGCGCACGTCGAGGCGCCTGAGCCACCGTGTACGATTCGCACGGATGCTACGGCATCCGGATCCAGCACGCCGTCGTCGAATAACTGCGACAGGACTTCGCGCCACCCGGTAAGCCGCGTCCAGGTGAGGTCGGCCACCCGGCGGCCGCGAGCGCGCAGGCTCCGCAGGAGCTGGAGAGCGGCCTTGGCGTCGGAGGCGGCTGCGGAATCGAAGATGATTTTATCGGCGAGGGGGAACAGCGCTTCGATCGCTGGGTCCGTGAACGCCCGCCCACCCCGGCACCAAAGCACGACAGGCAGATCGGGCACCATCAACGGCAGTAGAACGTGAACCACTTCGCTCAGCTCCGCGCCGCCCGCCGTGATTTCGATGCCCTCCGCGCAAATCTGCTGGTGGCGCCCGAAAGGCATCCAGCATTCGGCGAAAACGCGCGCTTCCACGCCCGATCCTTCCTGCGAGCGAAGCACGATGGCGCGGCTCGGATGATCGTGCATCAGCACGCCCAGCGTCTTCCGCACCTGTTCCGCTTCGCCCTGTTCTTCGGCGGCGACTAACAGAGTCATAGCGCAGGCGCGCAGCACGCCGCCCGGAGTTTCCTCGGCCCGGCCGAGTTCATCCCACAGCTCGCGCAATTCGCGAAGAATCTTTTCGGGTTGGACCGCTACGCTCATATCAACTGTTCCGCCAACGGTGCCCGTTGCGCGCGAGCATTGCATCGGCCTCCGCGGGCCCCCAGCTTCCCGGTTCGTAATTGGGAAAATCGAAGCGGCGCGACGCCCAGTCGTCCAGAACCGGCTGTACCGCGCGCCAGCTTGCTTCCACCATATCCTGGCGGGTATAAAGGGTCGCGTCCCCGACCATGGCGTCGACCAGGAGCGTCTCGTACGCCGAGGGAGACCGCTCCCCGAAACTCGATCCGTAGTTGAAATCCATCGAAACCGGCCGCAATCGCATCCCGCTTCCGGGCTGCTTGGACATGAAGCGCAGCGAGATCCCTTCTTCCGGCTGGATGCGCAAAATGAGCAGGTTGGGCCTCGTGGGCGGGCCCCCATCCTGGGATGCAAACAGCGCGTGGGGAGCGGTGTTGAACTGGATGGCGATATCCGTTGTGCGTTTCGGCATTCGCTTCCCGCTGCGCACGTAGAAAGGCACGCCGGCCCAGCGCCAGTTGTCGACATAGAAGGTCGCCGCCGTGAACGTATCGGTCTGCGACGCCGCATCGACGCCAGGCTCCTGCCGGAATCCACGATACTGCCCTGCGACCGCATGAAGAGGCACTTCTTCGGGTTTCATGATCTTGATGGAGCGCAGCAATTTCGCGCGCTCATCGCGCACCGCATCCGGCTCGAACACGGCCGAGGGCTCCATCGCGACCGTGGCCATCACCTGGAGCAAGTGATTCTGGATCATGTCGCGCAGCGCGCCCGCCTCCTGATAATAGGCGCCGCGGCCTTCGACGCCGATCGACTCACTGGCGGTGATCTGCACATGATTCACATAGCGGCGATTCCACAGCGGCTCGAAGATGCCGTTCCCGAAGCGGAAAGCGAGAATGTTCTGCACCGCCTCCTTGCCCAGATAGTGGTCGATCCGGTAAACCTCCTCCTCCGGGAAGACTTTGTGGATACGGGTGTCGAGCTCGCGCGCGCTTTCGAGATCGTGTCCGAACGGCTTCTCAATCACGATGCGCCGCCAACCGCCGGGGCGGCTTTCCCCGATGCCCGCGGCGCCGAGCCCATCGACCACCGTGCCGTAGTAGCTGGGCTGCGTCGAAAGATAATACAAAACGTTCGGCCGGCAAAGCTCGCCGAGCTTCGCCCCGATCTTCGAGAACAGCTCCGGATCGTTAAGGTCGCCGGCGGTGAAATAAAGATTGCGCGCGAAGCTGGTCCAGATATCCTCATCGAACGGGCTGTCTTCGAGGAACCGTTTCACCGCTTCGTGCATCTTGTCGCGAAACGCGTCGTCGGAGAGAGGCGTGCGCGAGTTGCCAAGGATGGCGAACGATGCAGGCAGCCTGCGCTCATAGGCGAGCCGGTAGAGCGCCGGCATGAGCTTGCGCTTGGTAAGGTCGCCGTTCGCGCCGAAAATTACCACGGTACATTCGGGCACCCGGCGGTCGAAACGCAGCGGATCGGCAAACGGGTTGGCAACGTTCACTCATGGTCAACATAGCGCGTTTTGCCGAGCGCATGGTAAGATTGATCTACCCCCCAAGTAAGTCTTCGATCCGAAATTCTGAATATGCCGACCGAGGAAAAGAAAAAAGTCCTGGCCGTGCTGGATGACCTGTTCTTCACGGTGAAGATCAACGAGTCCGCTAAGCGCGCAGGCGTTCCCATCGAATTCGTCAAGAGCGAGAAAGACGTGCTGGAGAGAGCGAAGGGGAAACCCGCGTTGATCATCATCGATCTGAACTATCACGGAATCGATCCGCTCAAGCTGATCGAGAGGTTGAAGTCGGCCGCCGAGCTGAAGGGGACCAGCGTGCTCGGGTATCTTTCTCATATTCAGGGTGATTTGAAGCAGAAAGCGCACGAGGCCGGCTGCGATATGGTGCTGGCCCGCTCGGCGTTTTCACAGAACCTTCCGCAGATTATGAAGCGCCACGGCGGAACGCAGTAGCCCGGGTCGGCCTTTCAGAGCTGGGGCGTCATCGCGAACAACGGAGCCGTGTAGCGAAGCTGGCGAGTGCGATTCGTCAGTTCCAGCACCAGCCGCCCGTCGGCCTGCGTTGCGCCGGTTCCGGTGTACGTGTCGCCGCCCTGCGTCACCTCGAGCCCTGAGAACTTCCAGCGCGGCCCGCCGGCTGAGGCGAGCATCTCAAAACACCCCGCGACGCTTTGAAAATCCGCCTCGGGCGTGAACGCGATCGAGCGTCCGTGGAGCCGCCCTTCCGCGCGCGCGCTCGCGAGCAGGTCGGCGCCAACGCCGTCCGCTTCCAGGCTTCCTTCGAAATCCAGCTTGCCGCCTTTGTAGGCGGTGTCCTCCACCTTTCCTTCAAATCGATAATGCGGCGCGTTGCCCCTGAGGTCGACTTCGAGGTCGCCTGCCACGGCCGCCTCATCCAAATGCCCGCTCACGCCTGTCAGACGCACCAGGCTGGCGTCCCACAGCAGACGCGCCGAGTCGATCCGTACCACGGTATCCGCGACGGTGAGCGATTCGATCGAGACTGCGCCGTCAGCGCGCCGCGTTTTCAGCCACTCCGGAACGCGCGCAGCGCCGAGACGCAGCGTGCGGGCAAAGAATCCGCGCTCGCGTATCATCGTGGGCATGAGGATCCGTTCCAACTCGGTATCCTCGGCCTCCGGAATCGTGATGTGGAACTTGTGCGGCCGCACAGCCGTCGGTTCCCAGCGATAATCGCCGGAGAACTCGACCGTGCCCACTTTGGCCCGCAGGCGGCTCACCGAAACCCGCGCGCCGTTCAGGCTCACCGCTGCCGATAGGATGCGCAGGGGATCGGCCAGTCCGAGCACCGCCACTCGCGCGTTCTGCAGTTCATACTCACCCGACCATTCGCCGGCCGCGTCTCGCGCCCAGTGGTAACGAGCCCATCCTCGCCAGGTCCCCTGCGGGGTCTGTTCGAGCAGCGGAATCGCCGTCAGCCCAAGCGAGCGCAGGTCGGAAACGTTCATTCCCCGTGTCGTGATCTTCAGATCGAGATCGTTTTCGCCTTCGAACATATAGCTGCCTTCAACGTCCGCGCTCTGGTCTTCACCGATCTGGACCGTGGACGGTTCAAGCTGCAGCGCATTGCGCGCGATCACCAACGCGGCAGTTGACGCGCGGAGCGGTTCCGCATCCGGCAGCGTGAGTGACGCTTCCTCCAGCGCCACGCGGCCCGAAAGGCCGGCCGGTTCGCTGTAGCGCACTGACCCGGAAACCGAGCCCTCCGCGGCCAGAGTCGCTGGAAACGCCGCGCCCATGTGCCGGGCCACTTCCACCAGCGTCGCCAGAGGCACTTGATTCAAGTCCGCGGATGCGTCCCAGTGTGGCGTCGAAAGGAAATCCCAAGCCCGGAAGCGCACCGCCAGGGGAGAATTCGTTGCGTCGGAGGTGCTTTCGATTTCGAGCCGCTGCTCCCGGAGATCGAGCATACCTTTATAACCGGCGCGCCATCCGCCGCCCCGTTTCGGCAATAGATCCCACCTGTGAACATCGTCGACCTGAACCTGGCCTGTGATCTCCAGGTGCGAAGGCGGCCCCGACAATTGCGCGTCCAACGCAATGATGCCGTGCACCCCGAAGCCACGCCGGTCGATCAGACGCGCCACTTCCTCCACTGCGCTGCGCTCCAACTCCACTCGCATGTCGAGCTTCTGGCCGTTCCATGCGCCGCGCACAAAAAAGTATCCGAAATCCTGCGCCGATCGATCCGTGCGCGAGGGCGCGCCGGCGAATCGCAGGTCGACCGAGCCATTCGCCGAAGGGGCGACGTCCAGGTCCGCTGCTCGGAAATAAAATACGGATTTCGTGTCGCCGAATTTGAAGTTCACCCGCCCGCTGCGCATCCGGATCGCCGGCATGGTGCCCTGGCTCGCAGGAGTTCCGCTCAGCAGGAACTGGAAGTTCCAGGGACCTGCGTCAGTCTTAACCAGATTGATGCTCGCGCCCGACGTGAGCCGCAGGCTGGAGAACTCCAGCCGCCGCCGGAACAGGCTCGCCAGGCGAACGCGGGCCTCGAGCGTCTGGACGTAAGCAAACGGCTCAATCCCCGCGCGAGCATCTTCATGAATGGTGACGTCGTCAAGGGTGAAGCCCGGCCCCGTGAAGAGGCTGAAGTGAACACCGCCGATTTCCACCCGGCGGCCGAGCCCGCTCTCCAGCGCCCGCGCGATCTTCGGCCGGACAAAATCGACCGGAAGCCAAGGCGCCGCGACGCCCATGGTGGCCACCAGCAGCGTTGCGGTTATCAGAAGCCGCTTCACTTCAGGCTCCCGGCCAGCCGGCGGTAAGCTTCCGGGTCATCCACGTCGGTGAGCACGCCCGCATCCTCAACGTCCACGTACTGCGTGGCGCCGGCGTGACGGCGCACCACATCGCGCGCCTGGCTGGTCGGCGGCAGAGCGAGGAATTCCGGTTTGAGCACGGACGCAGCGCACACCGGATGGCCGCGGCGCCCCGCGAACCGCGGGATTACCAGCACGGTCGAGGCATCCCGCCGCTGGAACGCATCCACCAATCGCGCCACGGTTTCCCGCTCCGCCGCGGGACAATCCACAGGGGTGAACAGAAACCCTTCGGCCTGGGCGGGCACAGCCGCTAACGCTGTTTGCAACGAGCTCAATTGGCCACGCTCCGGATCGGGATTCACGACAAACCCGGCGCCCTCCCCGGCTTGCCGGCGAATCGCATCAGCATCGTGGCCGAGCACCACAATCACAGGGTCGCAAAGGCCGCCGAGCACCCGGATCAGCCTTCCGACAAAAGTCTCGCCGCGATATTCGAGCAGCGCCTTGGGGCTTCCCATGCGTCGCGAAGCCCCGGCTGCGAGGATAATCCCGGCAATCACTTCAAAAGCGCCCGCAGGTTCTCGTGAGCAAAGATGGATTTCGAGAGCGCGCGCCAGTCCGTTCCGGGCGCGCGGCGAACCGCGATCATCTCGGCCACCACGGAGATCGCTATCTCCTCCGGCGTCTCGGCGCCGATTTCGAGACCCATCGGCGCGAACACCTTTTCGAACTGCTTGCGCGGAATGCCCTCTTTTTCGAGTTCATGGACCACGGAGATCGTCTTGCGCTTGCTGCCGATCATGGCAATGTAACGCGCCGGCGTCGTAACAGCCCAGCGCAGCACGCGCATATCGTCCCGGTGGCCGCGCGTCACGATGATCAGGTAACTCGACGACGTGACCGGCAGTTTCGGGAACACGGCTTCGTACTCTTCGGCGTACGTTTCTTCGGCTTCCGGAAACCGCTCGCGGTTGGCGAACGCCTCGCGATCATCCACGATAATCGTGGAGAACCCGGCAAGGTTGGCGATCTTCGAAATGCTCTTTGAGACGTGCCCGCCTCCGAAGATGAACGCGCGCGGCTGCGGCACCACGGGCTCAACAAAGATGTTCAATTGACCTCCGCAAATCAGACCGTTGTCGTAGGCAGCGTCTTGCCCCAAACTAAAGGTGAGATGCCGTGGTTTCTCCGTCTCGATCACCTCGCGCGCGGCGTTCCATACTTCAGCTTCGACGCATCCGCCGCCGACGGTGCCGAGCATCGAACCATCTTCCCGCACCAGCAATTTCGCGCTTTCATAGCTTGGAATGGACCCGCGTACCTGTACGATCGTCGCCAGCGCGCACTTCTGTCCGAGCTTCCGAAGCCGCACAATCTCGTCGTAAATGTCCATTCCTAACAATTATAGTAGGGCAAGCCGGCCGGCTTGCCGGTTCGCGGGCCTCGAGGCGGGCTCTGCCTATGCCTGACAGATTCGACGTCATCGTGGTCGGCGCGGGTCACAATGGCCTGGTAGCCGCGGCTTATCTCGCCCGCGCGGGCCGGCGCGTACTGGTGCTCGAAAGCCGTGAGCTGGTGGGCGGATGCGCCGTCACAGAAGAAATCTGGCCAGGTTATCGCGTCTCGACCGCTTCCTACCTGTCCAGCCTGATGCAGGAAAAGGTGGTGCGCGAGCTCGAACTCGAGCGTTTTGGCTACCACGTCGACGCCAAGGACCCTGCGTTCTTCTCGCCCTTCCCCGACGGCCGTTATCTTTTTATGTGGCAGGATCGTGCCAGGACGCTGTCCGAGATCGCCAAATTTTCCAAGCGTGACGCTGACGCATATCCAAAGTACGAAGACAACCTGGAGCGCCTGGCTGTGGTCGTTGAATCCCTCTTGCTCCGCACGCCCCCCAATTTCCCGCCGTCTCGCGCCGGCGATTTTATCGAATATCTGAAGCTCGCCGGCCGTTTCCGCGGCCTCTCGCGCAAAGAAATCGTCGATCTGGTGAGAATCTTCACCCTAAGCGCGGCCGACTTTCTGGATCAATGGTTCGAGTCCGAGGAGCTGAAGGTCACGCTCGCCACCGACGGTGTCATCGGAGCAAACGGCGGCCCGCGCTCGCCCGGAACGGCGTACATCCTGCTGCATCATTGCATGGGCGGTGTGAATGGCCATCGCGGCCTCTGGGGGTTCGTCCGCGGTGGTATGGGCGCCGTGTCCAACGCCATCGCTGATTCCGCGCGCGCCCGCGGCGCCACCATTCGCATTAACGCGCCTGTCGCAAAGATCCTCGTGCATGAAGGCCGCGTCCGCGGCGTAACGCTTCAGAGCGGAGAAGAGTTCGAAGCGGCAGTGGTCGCGAGCAACCTCGATCCGAAGCGGACCTTCCTCAAGCTGATCGACCCGGCCGAGCTCGATCCGGTGTTCCTCGACGCTATCCGGAAGTTCCGCTCCGAAGGAACGTCGCTCAAGATGAATCTGGCCTTGAGCGGCCTCCCCGAGTTTCGCGCTCTTCCCGGCGCGCCCGGCGCGCAGCACCGCGCCACGATGCACATCTGCCCCTCGGTGGATTACATCGAGCACGCCTGGGACGACGCCAAGTACGGCCGGCCGTCCAGGTCGCCCCTAGTCGAGATGACCATCCCTACCACGTACGATCCCACGCTCGCCCCCGCAGGCCGTCACATCATGGGTATTTTTCTCCAGTACGCTCCCTACACGCTCGAAGACACGACCTGGGATGACCAGCGCGATCCGTATGCCGACCGTATTCTGGATGTGATCGAGGAATATTGCCCCAATATCCGCTCAATTGTATTGGAGCGGCAGACGCTGACTCCTCTCGACCTCGAGCGCCGCTTCGGCCTCACCGGGGGCAACATCTTCCACGGCGAAATGAGCCTCGACCAGATGTTCGTGCTGCGCCCTGTAGCGGGGTGGGCGCGCTATCGGACACCCATCCGCGGCTTGTATCTATGCGGCTCCGGAGCGCACCCCGGCGGCGGGGTCATGGGCGCTCCCGGGCACAACGCCGCTCGCGAGATCCTGAAGGATTCTTAGAGTGCGCCCTGATTCTCCAAACTCCGCCACAAATACCAGCACGCCACGGAACGATATGGCCGCCACGGCGTCGCGATCCTCTCCATCTCGTCAGGCTTCGGCAGGTCGGAGAGCCCGTATGCCTTCTTGATCGCGGCTCTCACGCCAAGATCGCCTATGGGTAAGACGTCCGCCCGCCGTAGCGCGAAGATCACGAACATGTGAACTGTCCACACGCCGATCCCTTTGACACGCGTTAAGTGCTCGATGACCGCCGCGTCTTCGAGCGTCAGGCAGCGTTCGAAATCCACATGGCCCGCTCGCGTCAACCGCGCCAACTCCCGGACATAGCTCAGTTTTTGCGGCGAAAGCCCCAGCGCCCGCATTCGCGCCGGCCGCAATTTCAGAATTGAATCCGGGGTCAGCGGGTCGTCCTTCGCAGCGGCTTTCAGGCGGTTGAAGATCGTTAGTGCTGCCTAGCCGTACAGTTGTTCATAGACGATCGACCGGACCAGTGTCTGAAACACCGGTTCGCGATACTCGATCTTGTATGGCCCAACCCGTTCGATGATCGAGCCAAGCACGGGGTCGGACTTCGTGAGATGGCTCAGTGCTTTTCGCATGGAACACGATTTAGGGGTCGTGCATCTATCATTGTAGCCATGAGAGCCCTTCCGGTCCTCCTCGCGCTCGCTGCTTCTCTGCACGCGCAAGAGCCCACTATTAAAGTCGACGTCGATCTCGTAAATATTCTGTGCTCGGTGCGAAACAGGAATGGCGGTTTGGTGAGCAACCTCGAAAAGAACGATTTCACGCTCTTTGAGGACGGCAAGCAGCAGGATATCAAGTATTTTGCTCGCGAGACCGACCTGCCCCTGACCATCGGACTGCTGGTCGATACCAGCAAGAGCCAGGAGCGCCTGGTGGACATCGAGAAGCGTGCGGCCTACCAATTCTTTTCGCAGGTTTTGAGGAAGAAGGATATGGCGTTCCTGATTCAGTTCGGCGCCGAGGCAGAACTCTTGCAGGACTCCACCAATTCGCCCAAGTTGCTGCAGGAGGGCCTGAATCAACTCCACCTTAGCGTGCCGGTGGGCGGCCTGCATCCTGGCCCCGTGCCGACGCAACAGAACCTGGCAGGCACGATTCTCTTCGACGCCGTGTATCTGGCAGCGAACGAAAAACTGAGGGGCGAAGTGGGGCGCAAGGCAATCGTATTGATCACGGACGGCGTCGATACCGGCAGCAAGACCACTAAGGAAAAGTGCATTGAAGCGGCGCAGAAGGCGGATGCGATCATCTACAGCATCGATTACGAGGATCCATCAGCCTATGGCTTCGGAGGATTCGGACATGTCGGCTTCGGCAATGGCGAGGGAGATCTGAAACGCATGTCGGGCGAAACCGGGGGCACCGTCTTCCACGTGGACCGAAAACACTCGCTGGAAGATATTTTCAAGCAGCTTCAGGATGAGATGCGCAGCCAATACTCCATTGCCTATACGCCCACCAACCCCAAGAAGGACGGCTCGTTCCGTAAGATCGAAGTCCGCACCTCCAGCAAGGACTTTAAGGTCCAGGCACGCAAGGGCTATTACTCGACGGCCGGCGGCGAGAACTAAATCACATCCGCAAAACTCTTCCGCAGCCGGTAAAACCAGGCGTGGCCGCAAATCGCGAGCGCGGCTGAGCCTATCCACAACGCAATGAGCGCTGTGAAATCGGGTGGGTGGTTTTCGAGAAAGATCGCCCGGTATCCGCGCACCAGCGCGAAAATCGGATTGAGTGACAGGATCTTTGCGGCCCCGGACGGAAGCTGCGTTTCGGGATAGCAGATGGGCGTTAAGAAGAACCAGAGCGTCAACAAAAAACCCATGATTTGGCCCAGGTCGCGCAGGAAGACCCCTAGCGCTGCGAGAAACCAGCATAGGCCAGCGGTCAACAGAAGCTGCGGGATCACCAGCGCGGGCAGCCAAAGCACGGAACCCGGTACCGCTCCGCGGGCCAGCAGGAGGCCGCAGAGAAAAATCACCAGCGCGAATGCTTCGGTCGCCGCGCCCGAAATAACCAGATTCACCGGCAGGGTTTCCAGCGGAAACACAAGCTTCTTGACGAAATTACGGTACTCCATCATGACGTACGGCGAACGGCCCACCGCCTCCGCGAACGCCAGCCAAGGCAGCATCCCGGCCAGGAAATAGAGCACGAAGCCGCTGCTGCTAGGGTCATTTTCGAAGCGCGCCTTGAGCACGATGCCAAAAACGAAAAAGTAGGTTGTCATAAGCAGCAGAGGGTTCAGGAACGTCCAGATCGCGCCACCAAAGCTGCCCCGATAACGCGCCATGATATCGCGCCGGACCATCGATCCGATCAGCTTACGATTGATCCACACCGTGCGCGGCGGATAGAGAAACGCTTTCGGAATCGCGCACAGCAGACGCTTGCGGCGCAGTGTCGCGGCCGTCGTGACGCGTGGCAGCGCGATCTCGACTTTGCCCGAACTCACGCGCGCGTCGATCAGAATGAACCGCTCGCGATCGGCAACCGGCGCCACTTGCACACGATACGGCCCGTCTTCCCCCGGCAAAGGCAACCGCATTTCAACGTGCGTGTCGCGCGTCTCCACCCACTCTCCCTCGAACAGAAAAACTCCCGTCAAAGGATCGTAGATCTGCCAACCGATCACTCCAGGCGAATCCAGATCAAAGCGCACTTGGATCGCGCTACCCTCCACCACCGCGCCGACTCCGCCGAACCACGCCATTCCGACTCCGGTTTCCGCTTTTCAGCTATACAACCATGAAGGATATCTCTCCCTCACCGCCCCCGCCTTTCGCCCGACTGCATATATGCCGTCGCCGCGATGCTCCTTGGGAAGAATATATCGATCGAGCAGGTGCTCCACCCAGCCGTGCTCGGGCCTCGGCTCGTCGCGGAACGGTCCGGTTTCGAGCAGTGTTACCTCGTACCCGGAGTTTTCGAGCAGAGACTTAATTTCGTTCGGCGTGTACTCGCGATTGTGGCGGGCGTCCGCTCCGGCCTCTCTCGGACGGATGTACGCCGGGAACAGCGCCGGGTGAAATCCTTGCAGGATGCCGGCAACGGCGCGAAGCGATACGATGTTCGGGGTCGTAAGCACAAGATGGCCGCCCGGCTTGAGGACGCGGTGAATCTCGATCATCATGTGCATCGGATCGGCGGAAAGGTGCTCGAGCAGTTCGCAGCACAAAACCGTTGAAAAATAGCCGTCTTCGTAGGGAAAACAATCCTTTTCCGCATCGAAAAAATCGATCCGGCACTCGAAAACCTCGCCGGACTCGGAAGTGACCGTGCGCTGCTTCGTCCCGCCGGAGGGACCGTAGTAGCAACCGCGCACCTCGCTGTAGCCAAGCCGCGTCTTGAGCGCGGGAGTGATCTGCAGGTACGCGCCCATCTCGAGTACACGATCGCCGGCGTTCGCCGGCGGCGTGATGGCGAGTGTCTTCTCGAGCCGGGTCAGGTGGCTTTCGACATAAGCGCGCGAGCCATCCTGAACAGGCGCCCATCCCGCAATGTATTCGCTGGGGACGCTCGCTTCCCCAACCGCCGCCGTGGCGGCCTTCGCGGGTTCCGGAGCATGCCATTCCCTGCCCTCCACCACCGCTTCGAGGAAACTGGCGTAGCGGCGGGCGACGGACTGCCAGTTGCATTCGCGCTCTACCCAAGCCCGGGCACGCACCCCGAGCGCGCGCGTCAATTCCGGCCGTGAGACCAGCAGGTTCAGATACTCGAAAAGATGCTCCTCTTCGCCCGTATCTACCGGTGCTTTCAAACAGATCTCGTCGGGATACTCGCGGAACGATCCTACATCGGAAACGACCACTGACTTGCCCATGCCTAGCGCGCGCAGTAGGGTACCCGAGCTTTCTCCCACGGTCGGATAGCGCAGGTTCAGCACGATGTCGCAGGCGCCGAGATAGCCGTTGAAGTCTTCGATGGGAGTGAAGCCAAGATGCCGCACGTGCGCCGCGAGGCCCATGGATGAAATCATCGATTCCAACGGCAATTCGGGATGCGCCTCACCCACCAATATCATGCGGGCATCCGGAGCCAGCCGGATCAGGCGGCGGAACGCCCGCATACACTCGACGATGCGCTTGTACGGTTTTAGGAATCCGAAGATGCCGATGAGCGGTGTGCGCTCATCGAGACCAAGGCGCTGGCGATAGGCCATCCGGTCGGTGTCGACGATCCAAGCGCCGTGCGGGATTCTTGCCACTGGTCCGGTGAAACCGTTGGCGCGCAAGTCGCTCTCGACTGCAGCGCTATGAACGATGGCGGCCCGCGAGCGCCCCAGGATCGAACGCAGCATCGGAATCTCGTAGTCCGGACCGCGCTCGAGCGTGCGCACATAACGCAGGGCGTAGGCGAGCGCGCCGGCGCCGCC
>QHXU01000536.1 GCA_003223065.1 Acidobacteriota bacterium
TTCGCTCTTCCCACATACCTTCCAAAAGTCTCAGCGCCGAGGCAAGTGCATTCGATGATTACTGGATTATCTCTGCCGCTCCGGCTCTTTGCAAAAAAGGGCGAACTCTCTGAGCGGGTTACGCCACGACACACCGCGGGCCTCACCAATATGGAAGTTGAGGAATTTGTTCTCAGCCGAGTTTCTTACACACGTCCATGGCCCACGGCCCGGCTCCCATTTCTTGCACAAGGGTGATTGTATAAGCGCATTAGCCTGTAAGGCAAGGCGTCAGTTCCACGAGCGCTCACCTTCGAATCCGAAAGGTGCGCAAAATGCAATCTCTACTCACCGGAAACACGAGGGTGGATGCAGCATCTGATCCGCCCCGCACTTTTCTGACCGGAAAAGATTTCCTCCCCCGGTGTGCACCCGTGGCGTGGGGAAGTTCCAAAAACGACAACTAAGAGGCTCGCCATGAAAAACGTAAGGGAAGGGTTTATGCTGACGAAAACGCGTTTCCAGAGGCTTTGGCGGTTGCTTGCTAGCACTGCGCCGCGCCCACTATTGATCATTACCGCATTGCTGCTGCTCCTGATTGGGTTGCCGCTCGCAAATCGTGCTACGTTTGCCGGCAACACGGTAGGCAGCTTCGAGATTGACGGAGACCTAACCGTCGAACACGCCGTGCCGCCCGCGGAGCCCATCGATTGGGACAGCAGCCCCTTTCCTGCCGCCCTCACCACATTCACCGATGGAACGGGGCCGACTGATGATATTTTCGGCCAGGGTTCCAAAGAGGACACTCAGAGCACGTGGAATTGTGTCGCGGGAAGCGCTCCCCCCAAAGATGACATCGTAAACGAAATCTCAATAAATGGCGCTTCTCCCATTGCCGGTGAGATCGCCGTGCGCTTCGCTCCCGCCGGCGGGGTTCAGAAGCAGTTCCTCTACGCCAATTGGTCGCGTCTGTCCAACAACGGCGACGCCCATATCGATTACGAGTTCAACCAGGCAGACCCCTCGACTACGCCTGCTAGTCCCGGCTGCCCGCAACTGCCGGCACGGTCGCCCGGCGACTTCTTGATCTCATTTGATACACAAAATGGGGGCGGAAGCATCACCCTTAGCGCCTTCACCTGGAACGGTAGTGCTTTCGTGCCGCTCTCGGTAGGAAGTCAGGGTAATCTATGGGACGCCGCGGTCAACACGGCAGCCAGCATCACTGGATTGACAGCGACAGGAACCAACCTTTTCGGTGAGCTCGCCCTCAATGTCACCGATACAATCGGGGAAATCCCCTGCAACAAAGTTCTATTCGCGTCAATGAAGACGCGGGCTTCGACGTCGTTGAGCGCCGAAGTCAAGGATCGTACCAAAGTCAAACCGCTTAATTTCACCGTCTTCAATCCCGCAGGCGCGAACGCCAGCGGAAACGCCTTTGCGGCCCGTATCCAAGACACCGTCTTGGGAATCAACCAGACGCTGCCGGCTGCCACCCCTGCCACTTGCACACAAGGTGTTTGCAGCTCGCAATCCGGTATCGGCTCCACGAGCAACAGTAACCAAGTTCTGAACGTAGCGGTTCCGCCTCCGGGTGGCAGTGTCCTGCAGGCGAACGTGCTCAGCGCGTCGAGCACGAACGCGCGTCGAGCACGAGCACGATTGACTCGACGACAAACACCGCGACTGATACTGGCGTCGCCGAGTCTGCCGGGGTCAACCTCGTAGGTGGACTGGTCACTGCAGATGCGGTGCGGGCAGTCGCCACTGCACAAGCCTCTGGTTTCAATTCGTCTTTCAGTTCGGCAGGATCGGCGTTCAAGAATCTGGTCGTTAACGGTGCGCAGGTTAATAATGTCAACCCCAACACGAGGATAGACCTGCCGGCGGCCCAGTTCGGTACTGGCAGTTATGTCGCGCTCTTTGAGGAGATCGCGTCGAGCTCCCAGCCCGCACCAGGCCAGCTCACGGGTGGGACCTACGCCGCCGACCTGACCGTCAACATGATCAGGGTTCACATTACCAGCCTGGCGCCGACCGGCGACGCGGTTGACGTGGTGGTCTCGCATGCACAGGCGCACGCCGACTTCCCGCAGCCCTCTGGATGCCCGGCGTTGGCCGGAACGGTGAGCGGGGACGCCACGATCGTCAATGAGCAGGCCAACCCGTCGCAACTACCGGTGGTAGTGGGCTTCGTGAGCATCCCGCCGCAGGGTGGGCATGACCACCAGGATCTAGACCAGCTATCTACCTCGTCGGTGAGCGGCGGAACCTCGGTGAGCGACAGTGCCGGCACGGTTCTAGCCTCCAGCAGCAACTCGTCGAGTTTCGCCAAGGCGCAAAATGTTTGCGTGATGCCGGTGAACGGCCTGTGTACGGTGTCCGCCAGTGCGATCAATTCGCAAGCCAACAGCGCCTCGGGTGGCGGAAAATCGTCATCCGACTCGGCAGGCACTAGTCTGCTCGGACTCTCAGTCGGAGGCATGTCGGTAAACAACA
>QHXU01000229.1:0-8649 GCA_003223065.1 Acidobacteriota bacterium
GCTCGACGCGATTTTTCAACAGCTTGGAAGAGAGCCGGAAAGCGAAACGTGCGAGGCGATGAAGGGGCTTATCAACGAAGGAGAAGAAGTGGTGTCGGCGCAAGGTGACGCTGACGTCAAGGACGCGGCGATAATCGCCGCCGCGCAGCGCGTCGAACACTACGAGATGGCCGGATACGGAACCGTGCGAACCTTCGCGCGGCGGTTGGGTTTCGAAAAGTTAGCGGGCCTGCTTCAGACGACTCTCGAGGAAGAAGCTGCCGCAGACCGGAAGCTGACCCAAATCGCGGAGCGGCAAGTCAACATCCGAGCCGTCAGCTAGCCCGGGCTTCGTTCCGGTGGAGGAACCATCGGTCCAGAATGACGCCGCGGGCGAACCAGGGCATGCCAACCATACGCCGGGCGAGCGAACTCATCAAGCCAGGAGCAAGGTGCGCGCCGAGGCTCGTGATCCAGTGCTTCTGAGATTTTTCGAATCGCCCGGCAATCCGCCCGCGATAAGATTCCAGTTTTTCTCGACGGTACGTTCCCTTAGCGCCGGCAATCGTCTCTGCCGCGAATAATCCCGATTCGATCGCCGGTAGGATGCCTTCGCCGCTCTGGGGATAAGCCAGGCCGGCTGCATCCCCGATCAACATGAAGTAGTCGCCGGCAATATCGCGGGCGGAGTTTCCGTAGATGAGATAAGCATGCCCGCGGAGTGCCGGCGCGATATCAAACGCAAGTCGTCCCGACGATTTTAGAAAGGAGAGAAAATCGCCGACGTGCCTCGAAAGGCTGTGCCGGTCGAGCCTGCCGAGACCCACATTCAGAGCGTTCTGTTTGCGAAAGCACCAGCCATAGCCTTTCATGTCGGAGCAGAAGTAAAGTTCCGGCGTATCTCCTCGGACACGGCACTGGGCGAGCTGCTGCCCATCCATTTCAACTTCGGCCTCCTGCGCCACGACCGCAGACTCACCGGGCATCCTGGCGCCCGTCAGGCGCGCGACGGGACAAAAATGGCCGCCTGCTCCCACCACCAAACGCGCCTTGATCCGGCCGTTGGCGATCCATTGATCACCCGTGCGTTCAAGACTCGTCAAGCTTTCTCCTTCGAAAAGACGCGACCGCGAACGCTTCAAGAGATAGTCATCGAACTCGCGTCGAAGAATGCCGTAGCTGACCGGCTTGCCGTAGTCGGTTAGTGCCGCGGGCCCTTCGATCGAGGCCGTGCGAAATGAGGTGATCGGCTGGAGGACGCGTCCCCGGCCGTACGCAAGCGGATCGATCTCCAGTTCCGACAAGACGCCGGGAGTGATCCATCCACCGCAAACTTTGTCGCGTGGAAAGACGTGCTTATCAAGGATCGCAACATCCAGGCCGGAATTTCGCAGCCTCCATGCACAGGAGGAACCGGCGGGCCCTCCGCCGACGATCAGGACATCGCATGAATCCATTTCCGTTCCTGCGTTTCGGGCTGCTCGCCCGCATAGAGAGGCGCGCGAGTCCACTGGATCCGCCCGCACTCCGGTCCCGCAAACAGAACCTGGTAGAGCTGAAGCGTACCGGTTTGGAATGCGGTCAACGACCCGGCGAGGTACAGCCGCCACGTTCTCAGGAAACGCTCGTCGTGTATCGCAGCGATTTGCCCGCTCGCTTTCTCAAATCGATCGAGCCAATGCTCCAAAGTCTTGGCGTAGTGAAGACGCAGGTTTTCCACGTCCAGAAGGGCGTAATTCCACGGCTCGAGTAGTGCGATCGCCTCCCGAAGTGTTGGTGCGTGGCCGCCCGGGAAGATTCGCTTTCGGATCCACCGGCTCAAACGGCCCGTACGGGTCCGGCCGATGAAGTGGAGAAATCCGCGCCCGGAGTTACCCAGGCAGCGATGGATTACGCGTCCAAGGTTCGAGTAGTTATGCGTTCCTACATGCTCCAGCATCCCCACCGACACGAAGGCATCAAACCGTCCGGATATGTTCCTGTAATCGTCTTCGATGAACTCGACTTGGTGGTCCAGGCCTTCTTCCCTTGCGCGGCGCCGCGCGAAAAGAATCTGTTCGTGGGAGAGATTGAACGCTTTGACGGATACACCGTAGTGCCGCGCCATGTGGAGGGCAAGCGCGCCCCATCCGCAGCCGGCTTCGACGACCGTTTCGCCAGGTTGCAATTGCAGCTTGCGGCAGACATAGTCCATCTTGGACCACTGGGCTTGCTCGAGCGTCGCCGTGGGAGATGGAAAATACGCGCACGTGTAAACCAGCTCTCGATCGAGCCAGAGCTTGTAAAAGTCGGTGCTCAAGTCGTAGTGATAGTGAACGTTCTTCCGTGACCCGCGCGGGCTGTTGGCTTGCCACCACGCCATCCAGTTCGAGGCAATCCGGGAATACCGGGTCGGGCCGGGAGTGCTCGGCCAGGAACGGTACACGGCATCCAGCAGCGCCAGAAGGTTTCCCTGCACTTGAATTCGCCCTTCCGCATAAGCGTCTCCGAAGCCGGTTTCCGGATCGAGGAGCAGTCCTAGCAGGGTTCGGTAATCACTGATCAGCACAGTGGCCTGCGGAGCGGCTCTCGTCGATGAGATTGCCACGCCGTCGGGCAGCACAACCCGGATAGGCGGTTGGCCTATTGTGTTGAAGACTTGTCGAAGCAACCATCGCTCGACCGAGGAGGAGAACCCAGGAAGAATCGGCATAATCCCAAGCCCACTATATATTTAACACGCAAAGAAGCAGCCCGGATCAACGGCGCTCGGCTACGGGCGCAGGCGTTACACAGTGCTTCCGCCCGCAAACGTAGGTGAACTCCGCGCCGAACAAAAAGATTTGAGCCGAATAGTAGACCCAGAACGCGACAGCGACCAGCGATCCCGCCGCCCCGTATGCGGACCCGACACCGGCCCAACTCAAATACAAACCGAGCAGGGTCTTTCCAATTACAAAAAACAGTGCGCTCACAGCGGCCCCGGTCCATAGCACGCTCCAGGGCAATACAAGGTCAGGAACGTATCGGAAGATCAAGGCAAACACCAATGCGAGCACGGCAAACGAAACCACAAAATTCGCTATCTGCAAGACGAAAGTCGGAACGGGAATGATGTGGTTGAAGAAGTGCCCGACGATCGAAACGATCGCGGTCGCGAGCATGGAAACCAGAAGAAGGAACCCCGCCGCCAACACCAGAACAAATGAAAAGACCTTCTGCGCGAATATGCCGCGGACGCCTTGCGTCCGGGGGCGGACATCCCACATCTTGTTCAGAGCATCCCTCAATTCACCGAATACAGCAGAAGCCCCGAAAGCGAGGGTTGAGACGGCGATCGCGGTTGCAATGATGCCTTGGGCCGGCCTCCTCGTGCTGGCAATCAGATTGCGCACAGTGTTCGCACCTATGTGCCCAAGCACAGCCTGGGCAGAATGGACGATTCTCTGTTCAACGGATTGGGTGTTGAAGACAAGCGACATGATCACGAGGAGGAAGACGACAAGCGGGGCAAGGGAAAGCAGAGTATAGAACGCCAAAGCTGCGCCCAGGCGCTGGGCTTCGTGATCGTTCCACCGCGAAAACGTCTGGCGAAGGATCGCTGTGAGGCTTCCCGAATTCATGAAGCCGCCCCTACTTAAGGTAGATCCTCGCCTGGAACTGGTCGTTACGGATGTCTTGAACGCTGTTTCTTCGCCGCGCTATCCGAAACACCAGGGAGGAGCCAAGCATCAAATGGGTGTGTGAAACCTGCCGGGGAGTATCCAGGCCAACGCTACGCCACCAAATTACCTGCGCGCCGGTCCTTGCTCTATTGATTTGTCTGCCGTCTACCGGCCCTGCGCAGACCCAGGCGTTTGAGGGCAAAACAATTCTGGAAATATGGTATGAGCCGGCCCGTCAGCCGCTCACTCCGATTGACCTGGAGAAGGTTCAACTGTTGAAAGTCGGCGCTCCGCTTCGATCCTCTGACGTGAGCGCAACAATCGACCGTATGTTCGCAACCGGGCGCTACGAGGACATCCAGGTGGACGCTGAACCCAAAGGGAACGGCGTCGTGATTCGCTTCCTCACCAACTACGCGCGTTTCATTGGCCATGTAGGAACAACCGGCAAGGTTTCAAACCCGCCCAACAAAGGACAAATCGTAAGCGCGGGGCGATTCGAGCTGGGAACTCCCTTCCGCCCGGAGCTGCTGAGCACGGCTGAGAAGAACATCCGGCAGCTCTTCACCAGCAACGGCCTTTATGAGGCCCAGGTGCACCTGAAGACCCTGGAGGATCCCGACACCCAGCAGGTGAACATCAACATTGTGGTCGATCCTGGAAAACGCGCCCGCTACGAGATGCCGGTGATCCAGGGAGACCCGAAACTGTCCGATTCCACGGTTGTTCGCGCCACCGGCTGGCGCGTGCGCTTCATCGGCCGCTGGAAGCAGGTAACGCAGTTGCGCACGCAACAGGGGATCGACGGTGTCGAGAAAAGATACCAAAAAGACGATCGTCTGGCTTCGTCAGTCAATCTCGAGTCGCTCACTTATGATCCGGAAGCCAGGCGAGTGAAACCAACTCTCGACATCACAGCCGGACCCAAGATTCACGTTAAGGCGCTGGAAGCGAGGGTCTCGAAGCGAACGCTCCGGCGCTACGTACCCATTTACCAGGAAGGTGCGGTTGACCGGGACTTGCTGGTCGAAGGCGCGCGAAATTTACACGACTTTTTTCAATCCAAGGGATATCCGGACGTGGATGTGACGTTCCGCGAGCTCCCCCCTAAGGGTGATGAGCAGACGATCGAATATTTCATCAGCCGCGGGCAACGCCGGAAGCTGGTCCGCGTTGACATACAGGGAAACAAGTACTTCGATACAGACTCGCTGCGGGAGCGCATGTTTCTCCAGCCGAGTTCTCTGAGGCTCCGCTGGGGCCGCTACAGCGACGCGTTTAGACACAAAGACGAAGAGACCATCACGAATCTCTACAAGGCGAATGGCTTTCGGGACGTGCGGGTGAGCTCCGAGGTCCAGAACAATTACATGGGCAAAGCCAATCGCAGCGCCGTCCGTTTCTCCATAGCCGAGGGTCCGCAGTGGAGGGTGGCGCATCTTGAACTGAATGGAGTCGAGCACCTGGACAAGGACGCCATTTTCGGGATGCTCAGCTCGGGCGATGGACAGCCGTACAGCGATGTCAACGTGGCTGCTGACCGGACCACCATCATGCGGGAGTATTATTCGAGCGGTTTCCGTCACGCCGCCTTTCAATCGAGTGCTACTCCGGCGGCCGCTCCCAATGAGGTAATCCTGAGATACAACCTGGTGGAAGGCGAGCGGGAATATGTACGGGATGTGTTGATCAGCGGGCTGAAGGTGACGCGGCTGAACCTGGTGCGGAACAACCTCCCCGTCAAGAAAGACGATCCGCTCTCCATGGCCCAGATTCGCGAGGCGGAACGGAGGTTATACGACCTGGGAGTCTTCGCCAAAATCGATGCGGCTGTGCAGAACAACGACGGGAATGAACCCCATAAATACGTCGTGAACGTGGGCGTTGGGGCCGAGTTGGCGCGGCTGGGAGGCCCGAGCAACAGCCTGAATGCTCCCGCGGGAGCGACCGGTTTCAGCCCGCGTCTGTCCGTGGATGTGAATCGCTTGAATATGCTCGGCCTTGGGCACACAATGACGCTTCAGACACGGCTCTCGAATCTTCAGCAGAGACTCGGCCTGAGTTACGTCGATCCCAAGCTTGACAACGTGGAGGGCCGGACGCTCACCTTCACGGGGTTGTACGATCTGTCCCGCGATGTCCGCACCTTCGCTTCTAGGAGGGAGGAGGGATCGGTTCAGCTCTCTCAAAAATTATCGAAGCCCAGTACACTATTCGTCCGTTTCGCATACCGGCGCGTCAGCACGAGCGATATTGTGATCCCCGCGCTTCTAGTGCCGCAAATCCTTCAGCCGGTGCGGATCGGGATCCTTTCCGGAAACTTTTTGCAAGATCGGCGGGACAATCCGGCCGACGCGCACGCGGGCATTTACAACACCGTCGATGCCGGTCTCGCTTCGCGGATATTCGGCTCGCAGAGGAGCTTTGTAAGGATCCTGGCCCGTAACGCGACGTATCACCGGATCAGCAAGGATTGGATACTAGCGCGGCAGCTAACGTTCGGAACTATCCTGCCGTTTAGTATCCCGGCCGGACTGAACTCGTCGGACGCGGTACCTCTGCCTGAGCGCTTCTTTGGCGGCGGCAGCATTTCTCATCGCGGGTTTCCCGAGAATCAGGCCGGGCCGCGCGATGTTGGAGCGGCCATTGGTTCCGCCGGCGTTGCCTCGCAGCCCACAGGTTTCCCGCTCGGAGGTAACACTCTGCTGTTCAGCAATATCGAACTGCGCTTTCCGCTGCTGGGCGAGAACATCGGCGGGGTCCTGTTTCACGATGCCGGCAATGTGTACCAGCGCACGGGCGCCATTTCGTTTCGCTTCCATCAACGGAATCTGCAGGACTTCAATTACATGGTGCACGCCGTTGGATTCGGAATCCGCTACAAGACACCGGTGGGCCCTGCGCGGATAGACCTGGCGTATAGCATCAACCCGCCTCGGTTCGTCGGCTTCAAAGGCACCCTTCAGGATCTCCTGGCATGTAACCCGAATAAGCCATCCACGCAACTGCCAGGCGCGTGCCAGGGCGTGCCCCAAAGCATCAGCCATTTCCAATTCTTCTTTTCAATAGGACAGACGTTCTGATGCTGCGGCAAACGCACATGCTCATTCTCGTTTCGTGCCTGGCGGCGCCGGCCACCATCATCGACCGCATGGCGGTGATCGTCGGCAAGGGCGTTGTGAAGGATAGTGACATTGAGCGCGACATTCGGGTGACAAGCTTCTTAAACAACACGCAACCCGATTTCAGCACGGAATCGCGGAAGGCTGCCGCCGGCCGGCTCATCGATCAGGAACTGATGCGGGAGCAGATCCGCACCGGGGAGTATCCGGTCGCGGCGGAAAGCGATGTCGATCACGCGCTCGCAGAGATCAGGAAAGAGCGTTTTGCGAACGATATGCAGTACCAGCAAGCACTCAAAAAGTACGGAGTTACCGAGGCCGAGTTAAAGGACAGACTTTCGTGGCAACTGACGGTTATGCATTTCATCGATGCAAGGTTCCGGCCGGCGGTGGTTGTGAGTGATCAAGACGTCCAGCGATACTACGACACGCACCGCGCAGAGTTGATGAAGCAGCACCCCGAGGCAAAAAGCCTCGATGATCTCAAGCCCCAAATTGAGGAACTGATTTCCGGAGAGCAAATCAATAAGCTGCTCGATGATTGGTTGAATCAAAGGCGGCAGCAGACTCGAATCCAATTTATGGAGACGTCGTTGCAGTGACCAAGCGCTCCAAGTTCTTTACCCGCGTGGCCGTGGCGATCGGCGGACTGGCCCTTATCGCGATTATCGCCGCGGTCATCGTGGCGCGCACCGAGTGGTTCCGGGATTTCGTTCGCCAAAAAATCGTTTCCTCGGTCGAAGATTCGACGGGAGGCAAGGTCGAGTTGAAGGCATTTAACCTCGACTGGCACGGGCTGACAGCCGAGGCGACGGGATTCGTGATCCACGGAACAGAGCCACCCGGGAGCCCTCCTTTGTTCGAGGCTCGCTCGATTGTCGTGCGGATGAAGCTGCTCACTGGAGTCAAAAAGCCGTTAGACCTGGAATATCTCGGAGTGGATGACCCCAGGGCCAACGTAATTGTGTTTCCGAACGGGGATACGAACATTCCGACGCCCAAAGTGCGGAAGCGCAACCAGAAGTCGGGCCTGGAGACAGTGGTGGATCTGGCGATTCATAAGATCGATATTCGCAACGGCATCGTTCAGTTCCTCGAACAGAAGCTGGCGTTCAATGTGCATGGCCAAGACCTCAGGATCGGGTTGATGTTCGACTTTGCCAGGAATCGTTACCAGGGCGAGATTTCGATGGACCCGCTCTATCTGGCCTCCGGAACTCGCATGCCGCTGAATGCAAAAGTCACGCTACCGCTGGTTCTCGAAAGAGACAAAGTTCAACTCACAAATGCAAGGATCGAAACGCCAGAATCAAGCGTCACGGTCAGCGGCGCGGTGCAGAATCTCGCGTCGCCTGAAATATCGGGACAGCTCAACGTGCACCTCGCGCTCAACGAACTGACGCGCAGCTTGGATCTTCCCATTCACCCCAAACAAACCGGCGGGCCGCAAGCCCTGGACGCGCAGATCGGTGTTCGGACGGGCCAGAACGTCATGCAGATCCAGAACGCATCGATTTCGCTTGGAGGGACGCACTTCGAGGCGTCGGGCGATTTGAAGAACGGCGCGGACCTTCGCGGATATGTTTCGCTCGACGAATTGGGAGAGCTCATGCGACTCGCGGCCCAGCCGGGAGGGCATGTGCAGATCGTGGGCAAGGCCAGTCTGACGGACCGGTCAGGGTACCTGGTGACCGGGAATGTGTATGCGCCCGACATTTCTTTCAAACAGGGAAATTCGCGAGTGACCGGCGTCCAGATGACTTCATCGTTTCTGGTTGATCCGAAAACGATTGCGGCGAACGACTTGAGGCTTCGCGCTTTCGGCGGCGAGCTGGCTGCGAACGCGCGAGTGGAAAACCTTGCGGCCTTCACGCTCCAGGCGCGTCTTCGCGACTTCCAGATTC
>QHXU01000229.1:8677-15691 GCA_003223065.1 Acidobacteriota bacterium
CAGGGTCGATTTCCGGAACGCTGGATGCACGGGGAGACTTAAAAGCCCCGGGCACGACGGGGATAGGCGGTCAAGTCCGGCTGGCGATCGCGCCGGGCGGACAGGGGACTCCTGTTTCGGGACAGATCAATGTCGCCTACTCCGGCAGTCAAGATACCATTTCGATCGCAAATTCTCAGATAAGGCTGCCGAACACGCGAATCGACCTCGCGGGTGAGGTGGGCAAGCAAGCCGAGGTTCGAATCGTCTCGCGGAACCTGGACGACTTTGTTCCCGCCCTAGCGCTCGCCTCTTCAACGGCCAATCAGCCTGTTACTTTGCGCGGCGGCACCGCCAGCCTCGTCACCGATATTCGGGGGCCATTAAGGGCGCCGCAGATTTCCGGACATTTGAGCGCGACGAGTTTCACCGTGGAGCAACGTCCGTTTGACCGGCTCGCGGCGGATTTTAACGCATCGCCCTCGGGAGCCAATCTCGCAAACGGCGCTTTGACTCGAAACAGTTCTCAAATGCGGTTCTCGGCATCGGTCGGGATGCGGAACTGGAGTGCGGGACCGAGCCAGCCGCTCACAGCGAACGCAACGATGAGGAACGGCGACCTTGCCGATCTCCTGGCTCTCTCCGGCAAATCGGACATTCCCGCCAGAGGAACGCTAAATGCCGACATACGGATCGCCGGGACCGTTGCCAATCCGCAGGGCAATGCGCAAATCAGCGTTGTGAACGGCGCTGCTTACGACGAACCGTTCGATCGCCTCCAGGTCCTGGTCGATCTCTCCGATCAGTTGGTCGATCTCAAGTCCGTTCAGTTGGCGGCCGGCGACGCCCGCCTGGATATGCGAGGATCTTTCACACATCCCCGCGACAGTTTTCAAACCGGGCGAGTTCAGGTCCAACTGGCAAGTAATCAAGTCCAACTGAACCAGTTCAAGACTCTCCAGAAGGAGCGGCCGGGTCTTGCCGGGATCGCCAGGCTGAGCGCCGAACTTTCTGGCAACCTGCAAAAGGCCGGCGCCAACACCGAATTCGCGTTATCGGCGGTAACAGCAGACCTGAGCGTTACAGGAGTCCGCGATCAAGGGCAGAATTACGGCAATCTGACGGCGACCGCACATACGTACGGCTCTGATGTCAATGCGCGCGTGGATTCGGATTTTGCGGGATCGAGTATTCAGTTGACAAGCCGGACACGCTTGCAGCGCGGCTACCCAACCACGGCTGACGCGGCCATCCGGGGTTTCGCGATCGAGAAGGCTCTGTCGATTGCGGCTCCGGAGAAACAGGGTCTCGCAAGCGGCATGCTCTCTGCGACAGTTCATGCAAAAGGTACTGTGGACGACCCTCAAGCAAACCTGAGCTTCGAACTGGCGAAGGCAAAAGTCTATGACGAGCCCGTAGACCGGCTGGCTGGAGCGATCGATTTCACCAATCGACTGGTGAATGTCTCTTCGCTTGAAGTTGTAAGTCCGGCAGGGCGGATCGGGTTGACCGGTTCGCTCTCACATGCGCCTTCGGATTTCACCAACGGCAAGGCGGGTCTTCATTTGACAGCCCAGCGAATCGATTTGCAACGCGTGCAGACGATCCAGAAGAGCAAACCGGGACTGTCCGGAACGTTGCGGCTCACGGCCGACGTTGCGGCGGACCTGCGCAAGCAGGGCGGCGAACAGCAAGTGCTGCTGTCACGCTTGGACGCGAACGGAGACGTCGCGGGAATCGAGTGGAATAAACAGAACTTCGGAAATCTGACCTTTCAAGGCGAGACGAAGGGGAACGTTTTGTCGGTCAAGATGGACTCGGATTTCGCGAAGAGTGCAATCCACGGCACAGGCCAAGTTCATCTGCAGGGAGATTATCCGATGCAGGCCAAGCTGACCTTTGCCAACGTCACTTACTCCGGCGTGCAGGGATTCTTGGGCCCGTCGCCGGAAGTGAGGCCAAATTTCGATGGATTGGTGGAGGGCCAAGTTAGCGTGAATGGTCCCGCCAGGCAGTCGAAGAATCTCCAGGCGGAGCTGCAGCTTTCGCGAATCGAGCTTTTCACGACGGAGCCGGCCGGCGCAGGCAACAACAAGAAAACCATGACGCTCCAGAATCAGGGGCCGGTTGTGGTGCGCCTGGATCGGTCCATCGTTCGAGTGGAAAGCGCGCGCATGGCGGGGCCCTCGACAAATATCACGATTGGCGGAACTGTGGCGCTCGACCAAAAGAACGCATTCGACCTGAAGATGAATGCGGACGTGAACCTGGCGGTCCTTAGAGATTTCTTGCGAGACGTGGATTCATCCGGAAATCTAATTGTTAATTCGACGCTTCGCGGCAGCTTCGAGCAACCGTTGGTGAATGGACAGATCGATTTGAAGAATGCTTCGATCAATTACACCGACTTGCCGAACGGCATTTCGAACGCAAACGGCGTGATCGCGCTCAATGGCAAAACCGCGGTGATCCGTTCCTTGACCGCCGAATCGGGCGGTGGAAAGATCGCCGTGGATGGAACGGTCAGCTTTACCGGAGCCACTGCGACCTATAACGTTCAGGCAAAGGCAGACAATGTCCGAATGCGATACGAAGGCGCGTCGGTTGTCACGAAAACGTCCCTCACCCTTACCGGCTCAACCAAGCGAAGCGTGCTAGCGGGGGATGTGACGATCGAGCGAGTCGCCTACAACCAGCAGAGCGACATCGGCACGATGCTGTCAGGATCGGCGACGCCGCCCAAGGCGCCGTCCGCTTCGGTTGGACCATTGGCGGGCATGCGGCTGAACATCCGGATCCGAACCGCTCCGGACGTGCGCTTCCAGACCAGTCTCGCGCAGGAGCTGCAGGCGACTGCGGACTTGAATTTGCGTGGCACGCTCGAAAGTCCCGGAATGACGGGACGAATCAATATCACGCGCGGCACTCTGATCTTTTTCGGCAATAAGTATACGGTGAACCGCGGTACGATTTCGTTTTTCAACGCCACGGCGATCCAGCCGGTCCTGGACATCGATCTAGAGACGTCAGTTAAGAGCGTGGACGTGGTGCTGGGCGTTACGGGGCCGATCGACAACCTGAAATTGAGCTACCGCTCCGATCCACCGTTGAAGTTTGATGAGATTATCGCTCTGTTGGCGACCGGAAAGACTCCTCCCGACCCTACGATCGCGGCGCACCAGCCGGCGGCTCCCGAGCAGTCCCTCGGACAGATGGGTGAGTCCGCCATTCTGAGCCAGGCGGTAGCGAATCCGGTCGCGAATCGGTTAGAGCGGGTCTTCGGTGTCACCCAACTCAAAATCGACCCGACGTTCACCAGCGGGTCCGCGCTTCCCCAGGCTCGCGTCACTTTGCAGCAACAGGTCACCGGAACGATCACGTTTACCTACACGCAGGATATGACGCAACCGAACTCGCAGATCATACGCGTAGAGTGGGAGATGACGCCGCGTTTTTCGGCGATAGCGACCCGGGATGAGAACGGCATTTTCGGGATCGACTTCTTCTACAAAAAGCAGTTCCGTTGAGGCTGCACTAGCGTAGAGCTGAGTTCCTAGTTCCCCAAGTCCCCCAATATATAGGACCGTTATGGTCGTATATATGGTATGATTGTCCACCTGCAGGTCACTTGCCTATAGAACCTCGTTTGAGTTCCACGCATTGAGACTCCTGTTAAGAGTTTGCAAATGATTTGCAGAAGAGGGGGGAAGAAATCTTCTCTGAAAACCAAGGGGAACATGCATGCGATTAGGCCGGTATGTGCTTCCAATCGCGGGAGCCTTAACCTTTCTACCCTTTTGCTCGGCTGGCGAAGGGCCTTTCTTCATTACATACACGCACCAAATGGAGGAACCTCGGAATCTGGAGATCGCGACTAAGAACGTGACCGGCAGACCAAGGGGCGGGAACCGCTTCCTGGGCGCCGCGACCGAATTCGAGTATGGAGTGACCGGATGGTGGACCAGCGAGATCTACCTGGATGGGCAAGCGACCCGTGGAGACAGTGCGCTCTTTACCGGCTACCGGTGGGAGAACAGATTCCGGCTATTGCCGCGGGAGCACTGGATCAATCCTGTGCTTTACCTGGAGTTCGAGAATATCAATGGCGCGGACAAGGGCCTGCTCGAAGTTGTCGGTAATGATGGCAACGACGATCTCATCGGACCGAATGCCGACGCCCGGCGCGAGAAGAAGCGCGAGCTCGAGGCCAAGCTTATCCTCGGAAGTCATTACAAAGGCTGGACGTTCGCTGAAAACTTCATCGCGGAAAAGAACATTCGGCACGAGCCGTATGAATTCGGTTACGCAGTAGGCGCCAGCCGGCCTCTCGCGCTCTCTGCCCGGGCGCAACGGTGCAATTTCTGCCCCGAGAACTTTCAGGTGGGCGTCGAGGCATACGGGGGCCTCGGAACGCACGCCGGCTTTGGCCTACGTGATACCTCGCACTATGTAGCCCCCACAGTCGCCTGGACGCTCGCGAGCGGTACCACCTTCAAGATCTCGCCGAGCTTCGGTGTGACCGGGACAAGCGCCGGTCTTCTGTTGCGCTTTGGGGTGTCCTATGAGATCGCCCAATTCGGGCGTGCAACTCGCCGATTGTTCCATAATCCGGGAGGCAACGATTGACGGCGCCGCTTCGAAACGCTATTCGTTGCGCATTGGCTTCCTTCGTGTTGGCTATCGGTTGGGCGGCCGGAGGATGTCTTTTACAACAAGCGCCGGCTAAAACAGCAACGATGACCAACCCGCTCGAAGGCAGCGAGCAGGCGCGGCTCGCCGGTGCCAAACTCTATGCTCGTGAGTGCGCTTCTTGTCACGGACCGGACGGCGCGGGTCTTGGAAAGGCGCCGAGGCTCAACCGGCACGACGTCTACAACGCTCCGCCTGGAACCCTTTTCTGGGTCTTGCGAAACGGGTCTCTACGCCGCGGCATGCCCTCGTTCGCGCATCTGCCCGAGCCGCAACGCTGGCAGATTGTGACCTACCTTCGGTCGCTGCGATCCGATGACCAACCAGCGCGATGATCGCCGCTGTGCTGGTCAGACAAAGACTACGGATTCACTGGGGCCAGAGCAGCGGCCGGCAAGATCTCGAAGTTGTCAGGCTTGAAGACCACTACGCGCATCTGGCCGTGCGGTCCGATCGGCCCCACGGACTTGCCGTTCCATAGAACATCCAGGCCACTGGCATTGGCCAAGCGCAGCAGCGCAACCTCGACGCCTTTCAGCGTCTTGGTTTGCCCCGGCTCAAGGACCCCGGAAAAGGTCTCCTTTCCGTCCGAAACGAGCGACAGCCAAGTCTCCTCTTTAGCGGACAGATTCAGGACCACCTGTTTCACCGAGTCGCTGACGGCAAAACTCGAATCTGTAGAGTTTGCATCCGCGGCCGGTGGCGCGCCGGGCTGGGTCGGGTCGGTGAGTGCACTCACCTGCGACCCGAGCGGCGGAGACGGCGGACGTAGTGGAGGAGGCGCCTGCATGACCGCCGCGGAAACGGTCTGCCCAGTGGTTTTGTTCCACCAAACGTAGAAGCCCGAGCATGCAAAGAGCACCGCCCCTAGCGCTGCTGCGGACCAACCCACTCGCGGTCTGGACGAGCGCTGGTTAGCGGGGTACCGGCTCGCGGGGTAAAGGATCGGATCTGAGCGCCGGACCGGGAAATTCGGATCTTGGCCAGGCAGCGGCAGGGGTGCCTCCGCTGCAAGCAACTTCTCCAGCTCGGCTCCGTATTCCTTCTCCGCTACGCCGAGCGCGGCCGCGTATTGGCGAACGAAGCTCCTATAGAAGAATCCACCCGGAACACCTTTTACGTCGTCGGTCTCAATTGCGCGAAGGTTCTTTTCTGCGATGCAGAGTCGCTCAGCAATTTCGGATAATTTAAGGCCTTGGCGTACGCGTTCGCCGCGTAGCCTATTACCTACGGAGGTCATAGTACGCATTACCTCAGTACTGTATATATGGTACGGTGAGCCACGCAACAAAACAAGATCAAATCGAAATGTTTTTTAGAAAATTATTCGTTCGTAGAATTCACGCAGTCTCTGGCGGTAGCTCGGGCCCGCGATCTCGACCAGGTCGTTGTGCCCCGCCCCACGGACTTCCCAGAAAAACTTCGGCTGCGGCGCGGCATTGAACAGCGTGCGACCCAGCTTCAACGGAATGAGGTGGTCGCGGTCGCCGTGAAAGAACAGAAGCGGACTGCGGAGCTTGGCGATCTTGCTTTCTGAATTGAAACTCCGGAACAGCAAAGGACCGACGACCGGAAGAACAGTATTGGCCACAGCGCGGCCCGAATTGAATGCGGCTTCCAGCACGACGCCAGCGCACTCGCTTCTTGACGCCAGATCCACGGCAACGGCCGTGCCCAGCGATTCTCCATGCAGGACGATTTGCCCGGCGCGATACCCTCGATCACGCAGATACCGGTATGCTGCGTCGGCGTCTGCGTACAGACCCTTCTCACTGGGGGAGCCTTCACTTTTTCCGTACCCCCGGTAATCCAGCATCAGGACGGACGAACCAGCGGCAGTGATTTCGCGGATTTGGAGGCCGCGGTGGGTGAGGTTCCCGCCATTCCCGTGGAAGTATAGCGTGACCAGAGGAGCCTGCGGCGCTGCGATCCACCAGGCGTGAAGCCGGACGTTGTCCTGGGTGAGAAGCGAAACATCCTCCGCTCCGAGTACGCCTTGCAATTCCCAGAATCCACTCGGATACTTCAGCGGGTAATATGCGGCGCGGCTAGCGGCGACGTAAAGGACTCCGAAGCCTAGCGCGGCGGTAACGGGCCAGCCGATGTACCAGGGGATTTGCATCCGGAGCCAGTATACTGGATGCTTAAGTAACCGCCGCCGGACCACAAGGCGGTGGCGACATGAAACGAAGAGCGGTCCTAAGATCGATCGCAGCCGTCTCGGCCGCGGGTTTCGCGGCGCCGCCGTGGACAAGCGCGGCCGTTCCCCGCATGAAGATCACGCGCGTGCGCGCACATTTGCCCCCGCAGCCCAATCCGATCTTTAATCAGAGCAACATCGTGGTA
>QHXU01000229.1:15707-23188 GCA_003223065.1 Acidobacteriota bacterium
TCGCGGGACATGCTCGAGCAATGCGCCGGCAGGCTGATCGGCCAGGACCCTTCCCGGACGGAGCATCTCTGGCAAGACATGTACCGAGCATTCTTTTACCCGCCGGGCCGCGAAAAGGTGCATGCGCTCGGCGCGCTCGACATGGCGCTGTGGGACATCCGGGGCAAGGCGCTCAGCGCGCCAGTACACGCGCTCCTTGGCGGCATGGCGCGCAATCACATGGAGTGTTATTACACCGGCAATGGATTTCCGGGATCGATCAAGGAGCGCGCCCGTGCCACCATGGAGGCCGGCTTCCGCGCCTTCCGCATGGATGCAGCGAGCCTTCGCGAGGGCACGACCTATAACACGCACGAGCGTGTCAATCAGCTCTACGAAGATTGCGCGCAGGCGCGCGAAGGAGTAGGCAAAAACGGCGACTGGTGCATCGACTTCCACACCCGCTTCGACCTCTCTGACGCGGTGCGAGCCGCCCATCTGATCGAGGACCTGGCGCCCTACTTTGTCGAGGATCCCGTGCGTTCCGAAGGCTTCCACGACCTGCTGCCTGCCTTTCGCACGCAGGTCAAAGTGCCGGTTGCAGCGGGCGAGCAGGTGGGCAGCCGCTGGGACTTCCACAAGCTGATCGAGCACAACACCATCGATTATGTTCGCTGCACCCTGCCGAACGTGGGCGGAATCACGGAGTGGACGAAGGTCGCGGCGCTCTGCGAAACGCACTTCATCGGCCTGATCCCGCACTTCACGGGTCCCATAAGCACCGCGGCCCTGGTGCATGCCTGCGGCCCGTTCTCCGGACCGGTGTTGTTCGAATTTACCGGCCGGACAGGCGCTTGGGACTACCTGCCGCAGTGCCTGACCTTCAACAACGGCAAGATCTGGCCCAACGAGCGGCCCGGTCTGGGTGTGGAGGTCGATTTCAAGCGTCTGAAGATGATCGCCGAGTTCACCGAGCCCATCACCAACCGCGTAGTCTACTATCGCCCCGACGGCTCGATCACAAACTGGTAGTTCACTCGGCTTAGGGCGTCTTCCATCGTCTTCGGCTTGAATCCGTATGGTCCGGGCGCACTTTTGTACGCGACCCGGCCGTCCCGGTCGATTAGGTAGAGACGGTCGGGCCAGGCCGTATAGGCTGCCTCGACGCCGTCGCCCACGTCGTCCACCAGCGCCGGCATACGTATGCCCAGCTTTCGAACACAACTTTCCGCCACAGCGGTGCGCTCTTCGAACGTTCTCGGATCCGCGAAGACTACGTTCTCCCGGACATTGCTCGCCATTTGCCACGCATTGCTCGGGTGCGCCTCGCGGATATACACGACGAAAAATGCCGCACGGTCTTTGTACCGCTCATAGAGGCTGTTGAGCGCGGGAACCTCCCGGCGAAAGGGTGGTCAGGTGTAGCTGCCGAAGACCAGCACTACCGGCTTCTGTCCGCGGAACGAGGAAAGTCGCACCGTGGAGCCGTGGTCCGGAGTCTTGAGCGAGAAGTCCGGCGCCGTTTCTCCCACCTGCAATTTCCCGGCGCGCGCTTGCAGCCACAAACGCTCGAACGGCAGCACCATAAAGGCCGGCGGTGGAAGCCTGGCCATGATCGCGCCGAACTTGTCCGGAGGCTGCCGCATCGCGATGGCCAGACCGGCCACCAATGCGGCGTACACCAGCGCGAGCGTCAAAGCGATCCTCAGAAAAATGCGCATCGCGATCTTATTCTCCCACCGTTAAGGGGCCGCGTGAAGTCCGGAAAGAACCTGAAGTCTGTCGAGCCGGTCTTTTGGTACAACGGATGAGGATGTTTTGGAAGTCCCTGCTCGCCGCGGGCGTGCTTGCTTCGGTTGCGGCGCAACCGTTGCCGGTCAAGAAGGTCACCCCGAACGTCTCGGTGGTGCGCGGACCGGTGAACGGCGTCCTGATTCAACGCAACGGCGAAACGCTGGCCGTCTACGGCGATCCGCGCGCGGAACCGGCCAAGGTGCAGCAAGTCTTGTTCACGCATCATCGCCGTGACGTCGCCTGGGCCGGCCGGCGGTTGGTGGAACAGGGCTCCAAGGCGGTTGCACCAGAGGCAGAAAAGGCGTTGTTCAGCGAGGTTGGACAGTTCTGGGAGTCCTATCGCACGGGACGCTTCCACGATTACGCGAACCAATCCAGCCGCATTCTCGCGCAGCCGATCCCACTGTCCAGAACCGTACGCGGGGGCGACACGATTAACTGGCAGGGTCTTGCGGTCCAGGTGGTGGAGACACCCGGCTATACGCGAGGCGCGGTGTCGTATCTCGTGGAGATCGACGGCAGGCGCATCGCGTGCACGGGCGACCTGATCTATGGCCGCGGCCAGCTTCTTGATCTGTTCAGCCTCCAGGATGCGATTCCCCAGGTGAAGGAGGATGGTTACCATGGCTGGGCGGCCCGCGCGGGCGACGTCGTCCAAAGCCTGCGCAAAGTTGCGCAGTGGAAGCCTGACATACTGGTCCCCGCGCGCGGCCCCGTGATCCACGATCCGGGCCAGGCGATTGGCGCTCTCATTTCCCGTCTGCAAGCAGTGTTTGTCAGCCATTTTGCCATCGACGCGCTGCGCTGGTATCGAGGTGACAAGAAGATACGGGCCATGGCCGCGCGTGTTCTCGGCCCAACACCGGTCCAGTGGATGCCCCTGGCCGAAAACGTCCGGGAAAAGCTGCCGGAATGGATCGTTCCCATCACGAACTCCCGTCTGTTGGTCTCACGTACGGGCGCGGCATTCCTGGTGGATTGCGGGAACCGCAAGGTAGTGCAAGAAGTGGAGCGGCTAAGGCGCGAGAAAGTTATCAAGCAACTCGACGGCATCTATATCACGCACTACCACGACGACCATACCGACATGGCGCAGGCGATGGCTGACGAGTTCCGTTGCCCAGTCTACTCCTGCCGTGAAATGCGTGACATTCTGGAGCATCCCGAGGCCTATCGCATGCCGTGTTTGACGCCGAACGCGATTCACGGCGTCCATGTGATGGAGCAGGGCGTGAAGCAGCGCTGGAACGAATTCGAATTCACCTACTCCTACTTTCCCGGCCAGACGATCTATCACGGCGGACTTGAAGCGAAGAACGATAACGGCCAGGCCGTCTTCTTTGTGGGAGATTCGTTTACGCCCACGGGCATGGACGACTACTGCCTGCTCAATCGCAACCTCCTTTCGCCGGAGGAGGGTTTCTTGGATTGCCTGAACATGATCAAGAAGATGACCGGCGACTATTTGCTGATCAACCAGCACGTTCCGCCGGGATTCCGTTTTTCGCCACGGCAGGTCGACTTCATGGTTGAGACGCTCCAGCAGCGGCGAAAGCTGCTGTCGGCGCTGTTTCCGTGGGATGATCCGAACTTCGGCGTGGATGAAGAGTGGGCACGCTTCTATCCCTATACGGCCGAGGCCGCGGCGGACGGTCATGTGGAGCTGAAGATGATCATCCGCAATCACTCGGCGTCACAGCAGGAGTTTCGTGTGACGCCGCATGTGCCCGCGGGCTGGAAGACAGCCCGCGGACCGATTCGTGTGTCCGTGGGTCCGCGTCAGGAGGGATCGGTGAGCATTCCTATCACAGTTGGCGCTTCTGGACTGAAGATTGTCACGGCCGACGTGGCTTTCGGACCGTGGGATCTGCGGGAATGGACCGAAGCGATGGTCACGGTCAAGTGAAGGCGATGGAAAGTGATGAGTTCGGATAGAATCAACTCCATAGCGTGCTGACCAGAAGACAGATTCTTCGAGCGGCCGGTTTTACGTCCGCCTATTTCTCTGTCAAACTTGCGCCGGCCCAGGCGCAAGGCAGACCGTTCCGCAATATGGGTGGAGCCCCGGCAGGCTTTGCGGTGCGATTGAGATGGGCTCGCGAGCGGAATGAACCGTTCGACTTCGTCGACCACTGCCGCAAACTTGGCTTGGGCGTAGTGGAAACGCGCCTTCCATCCACCGATCTGCAGGCGATTAAGAACTTCCGGCAGAGAGTTGAAGAGTACAACATGCGGGCAATCGCGGATGTCCCGCTGCCCAGGGATGAGAGCAGCGTGGCGGCTTTCGATTCCGCGGTGAAGGCCGCCAAGGAGGCCGGCATCTTCTCGCTGCATAGCGCCATGACCCAGCGGCGTTACGAGGAATTCGATACGTTCGAGGCGTTCAAGAAGAACTTCGAACGGTGCCAGAAAACCATCGCCCTCGCCGAGCCCGTGCTGCGCAAACACCGGATGCGGCTCGGCATCGAAAACCACAAGGGCTGGCGTTCAGTCGAGCAAGCAGCATGGATCAAGCGCGTGGGCAGCGAGTGGGTCGGCGTCCACTTCGATTTCGGCAACAACATATCGCTTTGCGAGGATCCCGCGGAAACGCTTCGCGCGCTTCAGCCGTACACATTTGCGTGCCATCTCAAAGACATGGCCGTTGAGCCCTACGAAGACGGATTCCTGCTGTCCGAGGTCCCGCTCGGGGAGGGTATCCTCGACATCAAGGAAATGGTCAAGACGCTTCAAAAAAAGGATCCGGAGATGCCTTTCGATCTGGAGATGATCACGCGGGATCCGTTGAAGATTCCGGTCTTCACCAGGAAGTATTGGGCGACCTTTGACGACTCTTACAGCCCGCTGCCCGGCCGTGATTTGGCACGGGTCCTGGAAATCGTACACAAGAACAAGCCGAAGAGCCCGATCCCGCGGCTCACGGGTTTGAGCCCGGAAGCACAATTGAAACTTGAGGATGAGAACATCCGCAAGTCCCTCGATTACGCCCGTCAATACCTCGAGCTATAAGGGCCATGACAGAATGGCGGGACGGATTTGCTCTAAATATTAGACCTTCTTGCCTTTGGCCTGCTCGATCAGGTGATCGCAGCCGCGAGCGCTGAGGGCCATCATCGTCAGCGTTGGGTGCTTGTCCCCGGTCGAAGGGAATGCGTTCCCTCCGAACACATACAGATTCGCGATGTCATGCGTTTGGCAGAACGAGTTCAGCACACCGTCTTTTGGATCAGCGCTCATCCGCGCTGTTCCAACTTCGTGGATTGACCCGCCCAAGGCTCCGCGCCGCCCGCTTTCAGAACGCCGCACCGAGCCGGGCATGACTTCGCCCCCGGCCTTTCTGAAAAGCTCCTCCGCCTTTTGCTGGAAGTCAGCGATAATCTTCCTGTCGTTATCGCAATGGGTGAAATGGATCTTGAGCACTGGAATGCCCCAATGGTCCTTCACCTCGGGATCGAGTTCAACAAAATTCTCCTTGCGGGCAAGCATCTCACCGCCCGCGATCCACACGCGGGCCTGCGCCACATAGCGGCTCTTGACCTCCTTCTTCCACTCCGAGCCGTAGCCGGGAAGTGAAGCCGCGAATTGCGGATACTCGGTCTGTCCGCCGGTGGCATTCATCACGTAGCCGCGGATGAAGTCTTTACGCTCGGTCTTCTTGTCGATGTTCTGGAAATTCGGAATGGTGATTCCCGCTGCTTTGCCATCGTCTAGGCGGCTGGGGCCGCCCTTGAGTTTCGGCAGAATGCCGCTGACGCCACCGCCGCCGACCTGATCCATCATATAGTGGCCGAGAGTTCCGCTTGAATTCGCGAGTCCGCCCTTAGCCGAAAGCAGCAGCAGCCGCGTGTTCTCCAGAGTCGAAGCCGCCAGAATCACGTACTTTGAGTCAACGTCGACCGGCTTCATGCTGTATCGCTCAATGTATGTCACGCCCTGTGCACGATTCTCGTTGTTCATCCGTACTCGCGCCACCACGCTGTCCGTCCGGACTTCGAGATTGCCGGTCTTGAGCGCGGGGGGCAGCGTTACCGCGACTGTATTGAACATCGCGCCGACATCGCAGCCATTCGAGCAGTTGCCGCAGTAATGGCAGGGCGGCCGGTTGTTGTGCATGCGCGTCAACTGCGCCAGCCGGCGGTGCGTGGAGCGCCAGCCGAGACTCTTACACGCCGCCGTGAAAATCGCCTCGGCACAGTTGAGCGGCATGGGAGGCAGAAACACGCCATCGGGGAATTGGGGAAGCCCCTCCATCGCGGCGCTCACTCCGATGAAGCTTTCGACGCGATCGTAATATGGAGTCAAGTCCGCGTAGCTCACTGCCCAATCCATCCCGTAGCCATCGCGCGAAGCAGCCTTGAACTCGTAGTCCGCCATGCGATCGCTGGCCCGGGACCAGTGGAGCGTCCGGCCTCCGAGAACTCGTGATCGTCCCCACCGGTACACCGTTTCGGGCGAGGTTGTGTATGGATTCTCCTCGTTATCGATCATGATCCTGTAATTCCGTTCACTCCCGGCATACCGGCGAAGCAATCCGGGTTTCCCTTGGCCCCGGTACTCCATCTGATACAGGAATCTATGTTGGAAATCCTTGGCGGGGTCTATGTGACTTCCAGCTTCGAGCATTAAGACTTTCATCCCGGCCTTCGAGAGTTCCATCGCAGCCCAGCCGCCGCAAGCTCCCGACCCGACTACGATGACGTCGTAACTCTTCGCCATGTCCCGTTCCTAAACAACGTGGTGTTCCGGATGATTACAGGCGGGAAAAGTCGCGTTGTACGAATTTCCTTTGTAATCAAGTGCTTCGATCATTCCGGCGCGAGATGTGTAGAACGCGAACGTGTTCTGTTGTTTGATCAGACGGTAAGCAGGGTAAGCCGGGTGCGAGGCGCTGGGGTCGCGCTCCGGTTTGGACATCGCTTCGACCAGTGCCGCCCTACCTTGCGCCGTTGCGGCATGGAACCCTACCTGCCTCAGCGCGGACATGGCATCACGCCACTGTGTCTGCATCTGGGGGGCGTATTCGGCCGCGGCCTGCAGGACAAAATCGATGTAGTGCGCACAGTGCGCTTCGCGAGCGCCGGGTGTGTCGTCTGTGGGAATCAGGATTTCCGTAAAAGACTGCAAGGCTTCGAAGTCCTCTGGTTGGAAGAACTTCGGTTTGTAGTTGCGCAGCAGCGGCGGTTCAGGCGGAGCGTTCGAGCCGGACGCGTGCGGATGACCGCCGGCGGCCTTAAGCCACGCAGAGAAAAACTCTGCGGCGCCGGGCAGGGCAGCGGCACGCAACGCAAGATCCAGAAGCTCGCGTCGAGTCGCCAACATGTCAAATACAATATAGCAACGCTTCAGCCGGAAGTGACTCACCGATGGCCGGATGCGTACTCTGGTTGCACATTCACCACGCCGAATTGCCGGTCGGCCACTTCGCGATGCGCCGCCATGATCCACAAGAAATTAATCGATCCGCCGGGAGCGGCGACGTTGGGGTGATAGCCTTGCGGCATCACGACGCAATCTCCCTCTCGCACGACTTCCACCAGCTCCGGCGCTTTCGGATCCGTGTAGACGAACTGGAGCCCCCATGCCGGCGGCGGCATGGCGATGTAAATATAGGCTTCCTCGAGCATGTCTGCATGCTCGTGGGGTGGCCAGGATGTCCAGTTGCCCGGCTGGCTCAGCGTTATTCCTGCGAGGATTCTGCCAGCCTCAAC
>QHXU01000229.1:23214-25054 GCA_003223065.1 Acidobacteriota bacterium
TTCTGCCAGCCTCAACATTCTTGCCGATCAGAATGTTCACCACGCGCTCGGCAGCCGTTCCGCCGGTCTTGAAGTGCAAGCCGGAATCGCGCTCCACTTCGGAAAAGGGCACAAACTTAAGGGGATAGGAACGTTCGACCGGGGCTGAGACCTCAGCGAAGTCGCAGCCGGCGGAGCCGGCGGATACTTCGATTTCCGAGTCTCGCGGAATATACAAGGCGTCATAGAGCGCCATTTTGAAAGATGAGCCGCCGCAGCGGACCGTGCCTTGACCTTTCAAACAAATCAGGCCGGTTTCCCGGCCCGCGTTAGCGAACCGAATCGGCTGGCCGTCCGGGTCGAGGATGATCCGCCCGTAGTGGAGGTGGCGCACCGCCGCCTGGCCGGGCGCGAGAAACAGACTACGTCCCTTATGGGTGTGCGTTGCTCGAATCACGCAACCGGCTTCCGTAATGCTGGGGTGGTGTGCTGTGGTCATGTTCTTTTCGATTTCTATCGTATCCTGACCAGGCTCGGCCGTCGACCACCGGTGCCGCTGTTTTCAAACGATCTGCTCTTTCCACTTTCCGCGCCGGAACGCGAGGATCGCAAGGACAGCCACACTCGATTCCGCAATCGCTATCGCGAGGAACACTCCGTTCGGTCCGAGGTTCGCGCGGAATGAGAGGAACCAGGCTAGAGGAATCTGCCAGGCCCAATGGCAGATGATGTTGATGACGGTCGGCGTATAGGTGTCGCCGGCGCCATTGAATGCCTGCACGATCACCATACCCCAGGCGTAGAACACATACCCGTAGCTGATGAGGCGCAGCGCACTCGCGGCCACCGGCACGACGCCGGCATCCTTGGTGAAAACCGATACCAGCGGCACCGCGAAAGCGACGAAGGTCACGGCCACCAGGGCGAGAAAAACCATGTTGTAGAAGCCGGCACGCCAGACCGATTTCTCGGCCCGATCCGGCTTGCGCGCGCCCAGATTCTGGCCGACCAGCGTGGCCGCCGCATTCGCCATTCCCCAGCTCGGAAGAATCGCAAAAATGATGATCCGGATCGCCAGTGTGTAGCCGGCGACGGCCACACTTCCGAACGCCGCGGCCATCCGCACCAGTCCGATCCAACTGGCGACGCCCACAAAGTATTGGAACATGCCGCCAAGGGAAAGCCGGATCAGGCGCAGCATCAACTCGGGTTGCAAGCGGAACTGATGGGCGCGCACGATCACACGGCTCTTGCCGGCGGTCAGCATCCATAGTTGAAGCAGGACGCCACAGCTGCGGCCGATTGTGGTGCCAACGCCGGATCCAAGCACACCCAGTTTCGGAAACGGGCCGAGACCGAATATCAATAACGGGTTAAGCAGGATATTGATCAGATTCGCGATCCACAGGACTCGCATAGCCAGTGCGGCGTCGCCCGCGCCGCGGAAAACCGCGTTGATCAGGAACAGCAGCATGACGCTGGAGCTGCCGCCATAGATGACGCGAGTGTAACCGCTGCCTGTCCGGACGATCGAATCGGATGCTCCCATCACGTGCAGCAATTGCGGCGCGAATATCCCTCCGGCGATGCCCGAAGCGCCGGCCACAATCAGTCCTAGCAGAACCGATTGCGTGGCCACTTCCGCTGCAGCCTTCGGATTCTTTTCGCCAATGCGCCGCGCGACCATGGCCGTGGTCGCGACGCTCAATCCCATGGCGACGGCGAACAGCAACGTCAGTACCGATTCGGTGAGCCCGACCGTAGCGACGGCGTCGGAGCCCAGATGAGCGACCCAGAACATGTCCACCACGGCGAAGAGCGACTCCATCGTCATTTCAAGCACCATGGGGATGGCGAGCAG
>QHXU01000229.1:25236-29264 GCA_003223065.1 Acidobacteriota bacterium
CAGAACGCCTGGCTCGAGGTGATCCCGTTTGCCTGCAGCACCACGGCCATCTTTTCGAGCGCCGATTTGTGGATCTGCGACACGCGGCTCTCGTTAATGCCGAGAACGCCTCCGATCTCCTTCATCGTCATCTCATTCGTGTAGTAGAGCACGACGACCTTCTGGTAGCGCTCCGGCAGGGTTTTCATCGCGTCGCCGAGCACGCTGCGGAGCTGCTCGCGCGCGCAAATCGAATCCGGCTGGCATTCCGGCTTTCCGGGAAAATCCGGTGCGGGAAGATCCTCGTTTTCGTTGGCGCGAGTGGATGCCGAAATCAAGCCGACATTGCGCAGATCGAGCATCATATTGCGCCAGCGGTCGACGTCCATGCCGAGTTTCGCCGCCACTTCGGCTTCCGTTGGAGCTCGTTGTAGCGTGGAGGCGAGGTCCCGGGTCGCAGCTTCAACTTGCTTGTGGCGGCGGCGCATGTCGCGAGAGGCCCAGTCGAGCTGGCGCAGACTGTCCAGAATCGCGCCCTTGATGCGGTGTTTGGCGTAGCTCGAAAATGCGACCTGCTTCTCGGGGTTGAACTTGTTCGCCGCGTCGAACAGGCCCAGGATGCCGGCGTGGACGAGGTCGTCCACCTCCACGTGGACCGGCAGATTCTCGTGCACGCGCACGGCGATGGCCTTCACCAAGGGGAGATGTTCGAGAACCACCCGGTCGCGCCGCGCGAGACGCGCTGCCTGTTGCGCGCTGGCATTGGGCTTCGACTGTGCGGGCGCATGCATGCTTCCGCTCGCCGCCATTGGCTTGGCCGGCACTTTCCGCGCCCGGGCAGGTGCGGCCGCCGAAGCGGCGTGCGCGGGAACGGTGGCGGAAGCTGCTGTCTTGTATTTCGTCATCGTCTCATCTCTCCCTATGGCCCCCTTTTTGGGTCAGCCAATTTAATTGTCGGGACGTAAAAAGCACGCCCGGAGCCAATTCCCCGGCTCTAGACAAAACGGGGCGTTCCGCCGATAGAAGAGTAGCGCCTGAGACCAATTATTGGCTTTAGAATCAGTAGGAAACGTCGGGACCGTCGAATCCGGGCCAAAGATATGCGGCCGCGCGGATCCCGACAGTCCCACAACGTTGATACCAATTTGGAACCGCATTCTCACCAATCCCTCTCAAATTGAAACATTGGTCCCGATAACGCATCGGGACAGCCAGCGAAACGTCCAGCATCTAGCAGGTTAAAGGTGAGGCAGACGATTCGTATCTCGGACAATAACCTTAGAAGGCCCCTAATAATAGTCCGATGATGAATATGCCGCTGTCTTAGTCGGCGCGCCGCTTTAGTACCACGATGTAAGTCTTAAGTGCGATTCCCCCTAGAAATACCCAGGTCGCGATACGAATTACACCGCTCAGCGTGAAACCGGCCAAGATGGCGAGGGCGGCGTAACATAACATCGCGCCTATAAATCGCCGGTCCATAAGGATTTGACAGACTGTTACCGGGTTGGCAGGTTGTATGAGAATGCAAGCTGCAACCGGATCTGGTCTCCTTTGTAACCGTCCGGGAGTGGGGGAAATGGATATGACGCGCTGATGCCGGCGACTGCAGCCCGGTCGAAAGCTTCAGTGCCAGAGGGTTCCGCGATCACCAGTTTTGGAACGGCACCCTGGCGGTCGATGATGAACTGGATCAGCACGTGGCCGCGCCGGCCCATGCGTGCGCTTTCGGGAATGACCGCCATCCAGTTGCGGCGGACGGCGGTCAGAACCCGAATCAAGTAGGGCTTGAAATCGATGCCTTTGGGATCGCTGAGAAGTTGCAGATTACTGCCTACGCGGCCAGGCGAGGGCATCTGGTTGAGACTCGGAATGGTCGAAAGGTCGTCGCCAATATCGCCCACGATGACGCCCCCGGCGCCGGGCTTTGCCGCGCTTCGCATCGCATCGCTGACCGAGGTCTTGACCGGCGGCACTTTGGCGTTGGGGCCGGGAGCCGATCGCGCAGCTGCCGCGGCGCCAACGCTTTCAAAAGCAAGCTTCGGTTTTTCCGGGGCGGGCAGCGGCGGAGCCTGTGACGTGCCGCTCGACATGGGCGGGGGCGCTGACTCGGCGACATCAATCTTCGGCGCCTCGATGACCGGAGCTTGGGCCGTTGCGGCCGGATAGCCAGGAGCCGGCGCGGGGGGCCGAAACCGAGGAGCCTGGGGTATCGGAGCGCGTTGAAGACTACGCACATCGAGCTCGCGAGTCACCTTGCCCTGGTTGGGCGCCTTCTGAGTGGGCTCCAGGAACTTCGGCGCGACCAGGTGCACGGATTTACGGAGATCGGGAGTGGTTTCGCGCGCATCAGGCATGGGCGCCCCCCATGGCAACACCATAACCAGAACACCAATAGCGATATGGACCCCGATTGAACCGAGGCCGGCGCGAAGGATCCGGCTTGGCGAAAGAGGCTCTCGCCATTCGCGAAGCAGATCGAGTTCGATGTCCTCTGAGATGCTTAACTGGGACATTTCTGCGAAGACAATGGTAATGACGCGCCCGGTTAACCGGAAGTTGCTGAAGGCCAGCAGCTTCGCCTACAGCACGCCCCGCCCGTGTCATGATGCTCCGAGTCCCTGCGCGACCAAACGGGAGTGCTCTTTAATTTTACCAAGAATGCTGTGCGCGACTTCGATTGCGGCCAGCGCCTGCTCCCCGGTAACGCGGGGCGGGCGGCGCGTGCCGACGCTTTCAACGAAACCCGCTAGTTCGAGCCGCAACGGCTCGTCCTTCTTGACAGGGAGCGGGGCGAAGTCGATCGCCATGGGCGGTTTTACGCGAAAACGGATCGCATCCTGACGGCTGTAATCGAGTGAGATGTATTCGTGCGGCTGGAACAGGCGGAGCTTGCGCACGCGCTCGGTGGAGACGCGGCTGGCCGTCAGATTGGCGATGCAGCCCCCAGGGAATTGAAGCCGCACATTGGCGATGTCGACTTTGGAGGAAAGAATCGAGATGCCGGCCGCGCGAATTTCCTCGGGCTGCCTTCGCATGAGAGAGAGAATGATGTCGATGTCGTGAATCATGAGGTCGAGAACCACGTCAACGTCAAGACTGCGCGGGCTGAATTCGCTAAGGCGGTGCACTTCAAAAAACAGGGGATGGCCGACCACCGACTCGAGCGCGATGACCGCGGGATTGAAGCGCTCCAAATGGCCGACCTGCAAGATCTTGCCGCAACGGGCGGCGGCTTCGAGAAGCGAGCGCGCGGCGGCAGGATCCTGGGCGATCGGTTTTTCAACGAGCACGTCCAGGCCGAGCTCGATCAGGCGGGACCCGACCTGGGCGTGGGTGACCGTGGGGGTGGCGACGATGGCTGCATCCGCCTTGGCGGCAAGTTCTTCAAGTGCTTGAAACACAGGACATCCATAGGGCGCAGCGGCTTCCGCCGCCCGCTTGGGATCGATATCGAGAATTCCCGCAAGGTCGGCATCCTGGGATTGATGAATGACACGTAGGTGGTTCCGGCCAAAGGCGCCGGCGCCAATGACGGCGATCCGGACGTTCGGCATTTGACGTCAGGCTAGCATTGTTTGGGGTTCAGTGGTGAATCTACCCTAATCAAATCAATAAGAACCGCCGAATCTAGGATGTCAGGACTACTTCCCATGCTCCGCTGTATCGTAGCAATCCTACTTGCAGTGTTCGCGGGCCCGGTGACCCTCCGGGCCCAGCGCTACAACTTCAAGTTCTATGGCGAAGAAGAAGGATTGCAGAACCTGGCGGTTCAGGTAGTCCTGCAGGACCGGGCGGGCTTTCTATGGGTAGGCTCGCAGAACGGCCTTTTCCGGTACGACGGCAGCCGCTTTAACGCTTTCGGAAAGAACGAGGGCCTACCAGGGTCGCGCGTCGAGTCGCTGCACGAGTCGGTCGACGGCACGCTTTGGGTCGGCACCCGGGCAGGCCTCGCGTGCCAGAAAGGCGACCGGTTTGTATCGATCCCGCTCGGAGTGGCGCAGGGCGTCGTGGGACGCGAGGGCATCGCATCGGACCGGTCTGGCCGT
>QHXU01000229.1:29305-31741 GCA_003223065.1 Acidobacteriota bacterium
TTGTTCCACGTCCGCCCCGGGTCAGCCAGGACGAAGCTGCCAGCGTGTACGTGGACGCATCGGGCAGGGTCTGGTACGGCTGTGGGAACAGCCTGTGCCGGCTGGACGGAGCAGAGGCGCGCGAGATCGGAAGTGAAGAGGGGCTGCCGCAAGATCGCTGGGATGCGATTCTCGGGGATATCGAAGGCAGCTTGTGGGTGCGAAGCGAGCGGTCGCTTTATCTGCGCGCGAATGGGTCGCGCCATTTTCAAGCACGCGATGGTCTGCCCGAATCGACGAATACGTATCCGACGCTGGCGCTCGATCCGGAGGGCCGCCTGCTGGTTCCGACGTTCCGCGGCCTGGCGCGGGAGACTAGCAACGGTTGGCAGATAATAGACGCGCAAGACGGGCTGACGACGAACGACATCGCGGCGGTGGTGCAGGATCGGGAAGGATCGATCTGGCTCGGATTGTTGGGATCGGGTCTGGCGCGCTGGCTCGGCTACAACGAGTGGCAGAGCTGGGGCGAGCGCGAAGGTCTGACCCGCGAATCGATCTGGTCGATTGCGCGCGATGCCGGCGGGCGCTTGTGGGTGGGGACACAGTTCGGATTGAATTACGCGCAGGAACGCAACGGTAAATTGGTGTGGAAGAACCAGCCCGTCGCCGGCGTCGAATTCATTCGCACGCTGGCAGCCGCGCCTGACGGCACGCTGTGGATCGGCGGCGATCGAGGTGGTCTGCGCCAACTCAATCCGCAAACGGGAAAATCGCGCGCCATCGGTGAGGCAGAAGGCCTCACAAACGTCAACGTGCGGAATGTCGCGGTAGACAAAGAGGGGCGCGTTTGGGCCTCTTCACGGAGCGGGTTGTTTCGCAGCGTCGCCGCTGCCCGGTACGACGCTCCTGTGCGCTTCGAACAACTCTTTCCTCTGGACACGCAGCCCGGCGAGAGCTTCCATGCGATTCTGTTCGATCGGGAGGGGCGGGTGTGGGTGTGCGGAGACCGGGGCCTGTTGCGGTTCGCCGCCGGACGCTGGACTCAAGCACGACATGGTGGCTCAAGTGGCGGAGGACCCGGACGGCTCTCTGTGGATAGGCTACAGGGACGCGTACGGCCTCACTCGGCTTACGTTCCCCGGTGGGCAGCTCCACGCGGAGCATTTCACGATCGCCAATGGGTTGCATTCGGACAAGTCAATCTTCCTGGGTTTCGACAAGCGTGGATGGCTGTGGGCTGGTACCGACCACGGAGTCGACGTCTTCGACCGCGCGCGCTGGCGTCACTACGGGCGCTCAGACGGGCTGATCTGGGACGACTGTAACAGCAGCGCCTTCCTAGCTGACCCGGACGGCAGCATCTGGATCGGAACCAGCCGCGGCCTCTCGCGTTTCCGGCCGCTGGCATCGCTCGCGCCCAGAGTTCCGCCGCCGGTAGTGTTCACGTCCGTGAAACTCGGAGACGAGCTGGTGGATCCGTCGGCGAGGCCGGAGGTGGCGTACGATCGCAACTCTTTGCAGGTCCGTTTCGCCGCGCTGACGTTCGTGCAGGAGCCAAATGTGCTGTTCCGATATCGCCTTGCGACGGTCGAGCCGGATTGGCTCGAGACCACGCAGCGCGAGCTGAATTATCCGAAGCTGCCGCCCGGCCAGTACACGCTGGAAGTGATGGCCCGCAGCGCGCAGGGACTCTGGAGCACCGAACCGGCGCGGCTCAGCTTTCAGATCCTGACGCCGTGGTGGCTCACGTGGTGGTTCCGGGTTGCGTCGGTACTCGTCATGGTGGAGATCGGACGCCTGCTATGGAGGAGACGGACGTACCGGCTGGAAGCGGACCGGAATCGTTTGGAAACAGCGGTCACCGAGCGCACGCGTGAATTGTCGCTCGAAAAGCAAAGAGTGCTTGAAGAAAAGGCGCGCGCCGAGCAGGAGAAGACCGTCGTTCAGCAGCAAAAGCGGGAAATCGAGCGGCTGCTCAACGAAGCACAGCAGGCCAGCCGCTTCAAAAGCGAGTTCCTCGCCAACATGAGCCACGAGATCCGTACGCCGATGAACGGCCTCATCGGCATGACGGATCTGGTGCTGGACACCCCGCTTACCGAGGAGCAGCGCGATTATCTGAGCACGGCCCGTCTCGCAGCCCACTCGCTCCTGGCGATTCAGAACGACGTGCTCGATTTCTCGAAGATTGAAGCCGGCCGGTTGGACCTGAACCCGATCGAATTTTCGATGCGCGATTGCGTGAACCAGACCGGCAAGATCTTTGCGGGGTCCGCGACTGAAAAGAAGCTGGCGCTCGAAATCCACGTGGCGGAAGATGTACCAGACCGTGTGGCGGGCGATCCGGACCGGTTGCGGCAGGTGCTTTGGAACCTGATCGGAAACGCGATCAAATTCACGGAAACCGGTGGCGTCGAACTCACAGTCCGCCGGGAAACGTCAGCGGAAGAGCCG
>QHXU01000238.1 GCA_003223065.1 Acidobacteriota bacterium
TCCTGCTTGAACCCCCAAAGGCAGGCAACTCCAATACCAAACGTTAACTGCTATCGTGCCGGCTTAAAAGCAGAGGTACTAGCGTTGTTGAAAAGAATCCCACACCAGATGAAAGGCCTGTACACACATACGCAAACTGTTGATCTGTTGTGTGCCACAGGCATTCGTGGTGTGTTCTCCGTGCGCCCCCCTAGGGGCAGCGGTAATCGTTGGATAACGTTGTCGAAGGAAGGGCGATTCCGTAGAGTGGAAACGAAATTCCACTCCTTATAGGAATTTACCCTGTATACCTACGGGGTAAAGACTGGCTTCCATACTGGCTGAAGTCGCAGCCGAGAGTTTGCCAGTCCCCGACGAGGGCGCCGATCTAAAGAGATTATTTGCCGGAATGTTGCGCGAGGTAGGCCCGCATCTGCGTGGGCAGCATTGACACTAACTGGTTTCGCCAGGATTCATCGAACATGCAAGGAACGAGCACCACAGCCCCGGCGATCAGACTGATCACCGCGACCGTACGCCCCAGGGACCAAGCCGACTCTCCAAGCCGAACCGCCCCCCGGCGACGTGGCTCTTCCTCGGGTACTTCGACGACCCGACCCACAAGCCTTCTCCATCTTCGCAGCGGCGTTTTAGACTGCCGTGCGGGGAATCAGCAGTAGGATCTCCACTGTGGTTGGCTGTCCATCGCGCTGTGCGGGACGAAATTCCCACATCTCCAGCGCGCCGAACAACAAATCCCTGTCCTTAAATTCCGTCTCTCCTACAATAGTTAAACGTTCGAACTTGCCTGATGGATTCACAAATCCATGAACAATTAATTGACGCACGCCTGCGCCGAGGGTAACTTGCGGGCGTACGATGACAAATGGATAAGGCGCCCGCACCGGCGGCGGGTTGCCAAGCTGAACCACGCTTCCGTTTGTAACGGGAACATCGAGACTGTTGGGAAAGCAATACTGCAGGATCCATTCGCGCGCACTGTTCACCTTGACGAAAACGGTATAAACCGGTTTACCGCTCAACAAGCCAGACGTCTCCGGATAAGCGTCGGAAGACGAGGACCGAACTACTACCACCTCGTAATCCCCGTTGCGCGGCTGCGTGATGCGGGTCAAAGCCGGAGCGGGCGGCGGCGGTACAGGAGGCGCTTTGGCGGATGCGTTTGCGGCCACTGCCGGTCCGCTCTTTTCATTGCTATGATCGTTGCCCGTTTTTGCGTCCCCAACGCCTGGCTTAGGCGCGTGTTCCGCGCTCGAAGATGCATCGGCAGTGTGGGCGGAATTCAAACCAGCGGCACTATTTTCTTTTCCTAACGGCCCGTTCGCTGCCTGCGCATCCGCTGCGCCGTCGAAGGCCCTTGGCGATGCTGACGGAACGGCTGGCGCACCGCTGATTTGATTCCCCGGCGGCACCAGGATTCTGTCAAGCTTCAGCAATGGATCCCGAGGCAGCGAAAGCAGGCTCACCGGATCTCCTTGGATGGGAGGGGCGGCCGGCAGTTGGATCGGCTGCGGTGGCGCTGTTTCGGTCGAGTTTCGCATTGGCGCAGTGGTCGCCGCTATCGTTGGCAGCGCCGGCTTCTCTAGCGGCGGCGCCGCGGCGATCTTCAGATCAGCGATCCGCAACTCCTGATTCGGAACATCCAGCTTGGGCGGAGCCGGCAGCTTCGGCGTCTCGGTCAACTTTCGCTCGTGCGCAGGAACGAAGAAGGGTTTCGTCGGCCGCGGAAGATGCGGGGCGGCCCAGAACATCATCATCGGAAGGCGCACCTGCTGATTCAGTTTAAGGTCAGGCGGCAACTCGGGTTGAAGCAACGTCGAGTCAGCGCGTTGAAGGGCGGCCGAGAGGGGCGGGTCCGGGGCTCGCCTTTGTGCATGGCGCAAACGCGGTGCTGGTTGCTTCGGAGTCGGCTTGGGCGCGGGCTGCTTCGGCCGCAGCACTTCCAACGCCGCCATTGTTTCGGGAAGCCGGATCTCCATCGGAGGGATCATCGTCCGGCGGGCAAACAACGGCGGCTCCGGATGGGTCGCAAGAAACTGCAGGTAAGCTGCGCACAACGTCACGCTCGCGACATGTCCGATCAGCGAGCCGGAGAATGCAAGCCACCTATGGCCGTTGCGGGGCGCCAGCGTCGAAAACATTTCTGATTCGCCAGCCCGACTCGGCCCTCGGGGTACACGTGGGAGGGTCATTTCGGCGCGTTTTGGTTGCAATTTCTGTGCCTATAGGGATCGTGCTGTGGCTGCTGCCGATTTCCGGTACACGGCCGGCCTGCGGCTCTCTTCCTCGTGAGCCTGGAAGTCCTGGGCTTGAGAATCCAGGAACAGCACCCGCAATTCATCGTTCACGGACCCGCCGCCCATCCGCGAAATCTGGTCGGTTGCCCGTGAATTGCGCAAGCTGAAAAGCGCCAGCTCGAAACGGTCTTTCGCGCCCACCTTCTCGAACAGCCGCGACAGATACACCTTTACGGTTCCTTCGGAGAGCGACAAAACCGTTGCGATCTCTTTGTTCTTCAGCCCTTCCGCCAAGAGGCGCACCAATTGACCTTCGCGACGCGTAAGGCGGATTTTCCGGCAGGCCAAAAAACTTGAAGTGAGCACTTTGTCAAACCAAAGCTCGCCTTCGTTGACTTTACGCAGACACTTCAGCACCATCTCGGCCGGGTATGTCCGGCGAAGGATGCCGCGCACGCCCAATTCCATGGCCTGGTGTGCGAGTTCTGTGGAAATCGTGTGGATCCACAGCACGATCCGGCACTTGGGGGTCGCCTGCCGCAATTGCCGAAGCACTCCGACATGGACTTCCGGGGTCAGGCTCAGCAGCAGGAGGTCCGGCTGCTGATCAAGAACGGCGGGGACTACGTCTCCGATATTCTCTACTACTTGTATTAATTCGACGTCCTCTGCACTTCGCAAGACATTCCGCAATGCCTCCGATACCAGAGGTTCGTCACTGAACGCGATAACCCGCATCATTGACGATCACTCCTGTCTTTTTTTGAACTACTGTGGGGCTCCTCCGCCCGACGAAGCGTACTTGCTTTACTACTAGTTTTACCCTAGTGTTGGCCTAGGGTAACCAATGTTAACACACTTCCGTTGAAAATCGTACGAACTTTCCGTTCAATCGGGTACTTCTATCCAAAGTTCTACCGCGGGTGCGGGCCACCTGCGTTCCCAACTCAACATTCTTTTCTCCCAATGGCTTAGGTCAACCCCACCCGCGCCATGAAGCGAGGGACTTCACGGCCTTGAGATGCCCGGTCCGGCTATTAACCTTTGTCAATAGTCGGCTATAAGCCAAATACGACCTTGCTGATTCGTAGTCAAGGACTTAAGTTTACATAGGGCTTCAAAAAGACAACCTGCAATGGAGCGTCGAACCGGGTACCGGATGGATGTCGAATTGGCTTGCCGGGTCTGGCAACCGGGCATAGCCACGCCGTCTAGCAACGGCGTGACAGTGAACATGAGCCGGAGCGGAGCGTTAGTTTCAATCCGTGAGAACGGCTCGCGCGGACTGCCCGGCGTGGGCCAGATGCTGGAGCTTGAGATGCCTCTGCCGGTGAACGAGGCGTTCCGGCAGCGATGTCTGTTGTGCCAGGCATCGGTCGTGCGCGTATTGAGGACGGAGCCCGGAGATTACCTGGTCGCATTCAAATTCCACCAGTTGCGATTCCGTGAGCTGCGCCAGCCGAGAGGGCAGAACGGAACCCGCTCAATGGCGGCCGGACGCAAACTGGTGGTGATGTAAAAGCCATGATCACCGTATCTCGATTGTCCAGGCAGCAACCCTCTAGCCCATACCGTACGGACGTACGGTACTTAAATGGGCCAAGAAGCTATTGCAGAAGTGCTCGATGTAAGCGAAGCTCGTTAAACAAGTCAAGCAGGTAAAGAATTTGGGATGAGACTGCGAACGATTAGCCGGAAGATGAAGCAATCGGTACACGGTAAGCCGGGGACGCGGGGCCACGCGATGGTGGAAGTCGCGCTCATGGCGCCGTGGATTTTTCTTTTGTTCATCGGAATCCTGGATTTCGGATTCTACGCGTATTCCGCCATTTCAGTGGAGAACGCTGCCCGCGCCGCCGCTCTTTATACGTCAAGCTCGGGCGGAATTACTGATTCAGCGGGTGCTTGCTTTTATGTGCTGCAGGAGCTGCGGAATGTGGCCAACGTGGGCACTTCGGTCACCACGTGCGGTACGGGCTTGACAACGCCGTCGCAAACCGCTCCTGTCGTGGTCACGGCGCAGGCCGCAACCGTTGGCGGCGTGCCGGCGGCGCAAGTGACTGTAACCTACCAAATGGTTCCGTTGATTCCGATACCGTGGCTGCCAATTCAGAACGGCGGTTTGTATAACATCACCCGCACGGTTTCAATGAGGCAAGCGCAATGAGCATGCACACACGACAGAATCGCCAGAAGGGAAGCGCGATGGTGGAGTTTGCTCTGGTAGGCATCCCCACCATCTTCCTCCTGATATGCATCTTCGAAATCTCCCGCGGCATGTGGATGTACGAGACGGTTGCCCACGCGGTTCGCGATGGAGCCCGCTACGCCTCTGTGCATGGGCTGAACTGTACCGCGCCGCCGCAGTGCAACTGCTCGCCTCTGCCGAGTTGCTGCAACTGGTCTAATAGCTGCGTCGTGAGTGTGGCCCAGATCGCCGCAGCCATCCGGGATGCCGGCGTGGGTTTGGACCCGAACCAGTTCAGAGTCACGCTCAATTCAGAGCCTCTCAATTCAACTTCGCCCAATTCGGGAGGTAAAGGTCCCTCTACGCTCGCTACGTTGCTTGCGGACAACTCCAGCTTTCCGCCGCAGGCCGGCAGCGCGCTGGGCAACGATATTGTCGTGAGCGGCACGTACCCATTCACGTCGGCGCTGGCGATGTTCTGGCCCGGTGGCGGGAAGGTGACCTTCAACGCCGTTACCTTGGCAGCAACATCCCGAGAAAGGATCGAGTTCTGATGCGGCGGCGAGAAGGCGGTCAAGCGCTGGTGATGGTTTCGCTAAGCCTGTTTGCGATGTGCGGCCTGATGGGCCTGGCGATCGATGTGGGGTGGTCGTATTACGTTCACAAGATGGCGCGCGCCGCGGCTGATTCGGCTGCTTTGGCGGCTGTCAATGAAGCCCTTCTCGCCATCAAGGGTACTGCGCCCCCGTATGACTGCACCACAACGGGGATCACATGCAGCACGCCTCTTATCGATTGCTCCAGCGCAACCGGAAACCTGCTGACTGGCTGCCAGTACGGTTACCAGAATGGCTTCGACATCCCCGGCGGCGGAAATGGCGGCCATCAGAAATTAATGATCCAGGCCGACGCGCCGCCGAATGCGTGCCGGTT
>QHXU01000239.1 GCA_003223065.1 Acidobacteriota bacterium
CGCAGTAGCCCGCCACTTGCGGCGTGCCGCCGGATCTACTTCGGTTGTGCGACGATCCGGAGATACGGCTTCGGCGACTTCCAGCCACCGGGGTACTTCTGCTTCGCTTCTTCATCCGTCACCGCGGGGAGGATGATCACGTCGTCGCCGTGCTTCCAGTTCACCGGCGTGGCAACTTTGTGCTTGGCCGTGAGCTGAATCGAATCCAGTACGCGCAGCACCTCGTCGAAATTGCGTCCTGTGCTCATGGGATAGCTGAGCATCAGTTTGATTTTTTTGTCCGGACCGATGACAAACACCGTGCGCACGGTGGCATTGGTTGCGGGGGTACGGCCCTCTGATGTATTTCCGGCGTCGGCCGGCAGCATGTCATAGAGCTTGGCGACTCCCAGGTCTGGGTCCCCGATCATCAGGTAGTTCACCTTGTGGCCCTGTGTCTCTTCGATGTCAGCTTTCCATTTGCTGTGACTACCCACGGGGTCGACACTCAGCCCGATGATCTTGCAGTTTCGTTTGGCGAACTCCGGCTCAAGCCCGGCCGTGTAGCCCCGCTCGGTGGTGCACGTAAAATCTTTCGGGTGCGAAAACAGGATCGCCCAACCATTGCCGATCCATTCGTGAAAATTGATCTGGCCTTGGGTTGTTTGAGCAGTGAAATCAGGCGCTTCGTCGTTTATGCGTAATGCCATAAAATCGTCCTCTTCGTCCGCCGGCTGTTGGATTCAGTCTGCTGCCGTCAGCAACATCATCGGGACGCCAACGGCCCGTACTGGTGTCGAGCGGAAACAAACATCGTATGCTACGCCGACTGGTACTGTCCAGGGGGCACCAGACTCCCACTACGCGCCTGGTTTCTTCACAACTTTCCCGATCGCCTCGGCAAGCATTTTGGGTAAAAACGGCTTCTGCAGGAAAACAATATTCTTCGAACGAGGCACGTATGGATAGCCGCTGGTGATGATTGCGCGCAGCGCCGGATTGCGCCCCATCATGTGCTCCAGCAACTGTTCGCCGTTCATGCCGGGCAGAGTCAGATCAGTCAACACCACTGCATACCGCTTCGGGTCTGCATCGAAGCACGCCACGGCGTCTTCCGGTGCGGCGCACGCGTCGACCTCGTAACCGAGGCGTTCCAGGTACTTCTTCAGCAGGTCCAGAAGAGCTGCCTCGTCGTCCACCAGCAGTACGCGGACGCTCTCCATTCCCGGGTCCCCTTACCAGAGCGAAAGCGGAACGTCGCCTGGGCTGTAGGCCAGCCCGATGGTTGCGCGGTATCCGGTGCGGCGGAACCCGGCCAGATCGATTTCTTGATGACGCGCATCGTAGCGCGTTGTAAAGTGAAGACCCTTTGCGATCGCGTAAGTCAGACCTGTTCCGCCGCGAACCTGGCGATACGGTTGAATGCCCTGGCCGATTCCGCCCAGCGTGTTGTACCCGGCGTCCAGGGAAAGATTCAGTTTGCGGATTCCACTGTAGCTGTACGTGCCCCCGCCCGATTCCGAACGCGACGTGAGATAAACACCGTTGCCGGAAGACACCGTCCGTATATAGAGCAGGCCGAAAGTGGACGACTTGAATCTCCTGCTCAAGTGCGCCTCACCGCTCGGATACAGGCTGGTTCTGTAAAATGTCTGGACTCCGGAGGTCTGGCCCAGCAGCGCGGCAACCACGGGATCCAAACTCACGCGCTGCAAGCCTTCGACTTGCACCTGAAAAACGCCTCCGTGCAGCGAAAACGTCCAGTGCCGCCCCAGCATCGTCGAATACATGCCTTCAAACATGTTGATGGTGGATTCTCCGAACGCGCGCGGAAAATCGAAATGCGTGTGCTGGTATTCGGCTCCGATGGAGGTTTTCCTGGATAACCGGCGTTCAATGGCGCCCCGAAGATTGTAGCCGTTCACGCCCGCCAGCGCCCGCGACTGCCGGTAGACCGCGTATCCATCGCCGCCTGCCGTGAAGATCGTGCGCGGGGACAGCATGTAGCTCACGTCCGCCGTTGATTGAAGGTAACTGGAGCGATTGTCGAACAGCATCGTGGTCGGCTGGTTGACGAAGTCTACCGGCACGGGAGCGGCTCCGGATACGCTGTTGATGCCCTTCGAAAGCGTGCCGGCAAGCTGACGCAGGTCGAACGTCAGCCGCCTCGACTTTTGATAAGTGTAGCCGAGGGCGAGCATCTGATCAGTCCCGTCCAGATAGCTGTTGTCCGCGTAGTGGTAGAAAGAACCCTTATAGTCGAGCCCCAGCGTCGAGTGCCGCCAGCTGTGCACGCCGTAAGCTCCTATCGCCGTCTCCACTCCGTACACGCCGTTAATCTGGACCAGATCGCCCTTCGAATCGAGCGAGACGGGCGACAGCCCCGTATCATAGACGCCCGACACATTGGCAAAAAATTTGAGATCCACCGGCTGCCCGGCTCGCGTGCCGATGTTGCCCGCGCCGCGGCTCAATACGCCGGGTCCCAGATAGTCGCCCACCTGCGCGATTGCCGTTGCCGCAAAGGCACAGGCAAGCACGAAATATCCACTTTTCAACTTTGTTCCTCCGATTTGTTGGACTGAATGAATGGTATCTATTGAGTCTGACGCCTGACGGTTGATTGTGTCAAGTTTTTGACTGCAAGGATTTGTACACACACGGCATTTCCGCAGTGTGAGGATAAAAACTATGCCCGGACGTTCCGTGTTGCTTCTGATGGTGGCCGGATCAGCGCTCGCCGCCGACCTTCCGATCCGTGAGGTTACCCTGTACAAGCATGGCGTCGGCTATTTCGAGCGTGCCGGCGAGCTGAAGCCCGGAGATACCGCGCGGCTCGACTTCAAGGCCGCCGACATGAATGACGTGCTCAAGTCGCTAACCATCACCGACCGCAGCGGCGGGAAGATCTCTGGCGTGCGTTACGATGCGAGCGATCCCCTGGAAAAGCGCCTGGAAGATTTCCCGTTTCAGGTCGGGGGAGAATCCTCCCTGGCGTCTTTTCTCGATCAAATGAAAGGCTCGCGCCTGGAAATGAAACTCGGCGCTGAGTCCGTGACCGGAGCGATTGTGACGGCGCGCGTCATTAAGAGCAATGATAAGGACAAGACCGCCGAGCGCGAGACCGTGGTGCTGCTGACCGACTCCGGCGAGATGCGGTCTTTCGATCTGGCCGCGGCGAGCGCGCTAAGATTTTCCGACCCGAAGCTGCAGGGGCTGCTGAAAGATTATCTGGCCGTCCTGAGCCAGGCACGTTCTAAGGACCGGCGCAGCATTTATGTGGATGCAGTGGGCTCCGGCGCAAAGCAATTGGTCGCCGGCTATATGACACCGGCGGCGGTCTGGAAGTCGAGCTACCGTCTGATCTTCGGCGAGCAGGGGGCGGCCCTCGAGGGGTGGGCTATCGTAGATAACACGTCCGGCGAGGATTGGAATAACGTGCGGCTGTCTGTGGTCTCAGGGAAGCCGATTTCATTCATCACGCAGTTATATGAGCCGCGATATGTGCAGAGGCCCGCGGCCGAACTGGCGGAAAATCGGGCGGTCGCGCCGAGGGTGTTTGAAGGCGCAATTTCCAGCGCTGCCCCGGCGGCGCCCGCACCGCTGGCGGCAAGAGCCATGGCTCCCAAGATGCGCGAGGAGGCCCTGGCGCGGAACTCTGCGGCTGACGCCATACAGATCTCGAGTGTTGCGTCCACGGCTGAAGGCCGCGAGGCCGGCGAGCTTTTCGAATACAATTTCTCCGGACCAGTGACGGTAAAGAAAGGCGAATCCGCGTTGCTGCCCTTTCTGCAGCAGAATATCTCCGCGCGCAAATTGCTCATTTACTCTGAAAACTTCGGACTGCATCCTATGAACGCCGCGGAGATCGCCAACTCCACCGGCCAGACTCTCGACGGCGGACCCATCACCGTCTACGATGCCAACACCTACGCCGGCGAGGCGCTGGTCGAGACTCTGAAAGCCGGCGATAAGCGGCTGATCAGCTACGGCGTCGATCTCGGCACGCGCGTCACCACCGCGTGGGACTCTTCGCACGACGTGGTGCGTGAAATCCACTTCCGCCGCGGCGTGCTCACGGCGCGTTCCGCTGTCGAGGAAATCAAGACGTACTCCATGAATAACGTGGAAGCGCGACCTAAGACCATCATCATCGAGCACCCGCAGCGCCCGGGATACAAGTTGCTCGATCCTCAGAAGCCTGCCGAGAAGACCTCCAACGCGTACCGGTTCGAAGTGAAGCTCGGCCCGTCGTCCACCGGAACGTTCCGGGTGAGCGAGGAGCGTGTCTACGATCAGTCCATCGCTGTCACCAGCCTGACGCCGGAGGCCATGCTGGCCTGGGTCCAGAACAAGGCGCTGAGCGACACCGGCCGCCGCCAGCTCGAACAGATCGCGCAAAAAAAGCGCGACATCGCCGGCAACGACGTCGCGCTGCGCCGCACCGAGATCGAGCTCAACGATCTCTCGCAAGACCAGGAGCGCATCAGGCGCAACATCGGCAGCCTGAACGGCGTCGCCGGACAGCAGGATCTGGTGCAGAAGTATTCCCACCTGCTCTCGACGGCCGAAACCAGGCTCGCCGGCCTCCGCGACGCCCAGAGCGAGCTGCGGCGCAAGAAGACTGCGCTAGAATCGGAACTCAACGCGTTAATGGAGAAGATCGAGTTCTGAAACTTGCGTTAATCGGCTACGGAAAAGTGGCGCGGGCGTTTGCCCGGCTGCTCGCATCGCAGCGCAAGGTTTTTCCGTTTCGCGTCGTCGCAATCCAGACGCTGCGGCACGGCAGCGCATTCGACCAGCGCGGTCTCCTCTTGAACCCGCGTTCGGCCCTCGTGTCGAGCCGGTTGAAGAGTTTCTCGATCGCGCGCGGCCGGAAGTGGTGGTCGAGCTCACCACCCTGAACCCGGCGAGCGGCGAGCCCGCGATATCGCATATCCGTGCCGCTCTGGCGCGCTCCCTGCACGTCATCACCGCGAACAAAGGCCCCATCGCGCACGCTTACGCCGCGCTGGCCCAAGACGCGCGCCGGGCAGGCGTCGAGTTCCGCTTCGAATCCACGGTGATGGACGGCGCCCCGGTGTTCAACATGGTGCGCCACAATCTTCCCGGCTGCAAGATTCGCGGCTTCACCGGCGTTCTGAATTCGACCACGAACGTGGTGATCGATGCCATGCGCTCCGGGCGCACGCTCGATGAGGGCGTCGAGGAAGCGCAGCGTATCGGGATCGCCGAGGCCGACGCCAGTTTCGACATCGAGGGCTGGGACGCCGCGGCCAAGACGGCGGCCCTCGCAAACGTATTGTTCGACGCACGCGTGACCCCGCTGGACGTCGGTAGGCGTGGCATCGGCAGGCTCACTCCCGAAAGAGTGCTGGAGCTGAAGGAACAGGGCAAGACCATACGGCTGGTGAGCCGCGCCCGCGTGACCCCGAACGGTACAAAGCTGCGTGTCCGGGCCGAAGTGCTCGACGAATCCGATGTGCTTGCCGCGGTGCACGGCACGTCGAGCCTGTTGCTTCTAGATACGGACCTGATGGGCACTGTCGGCACCGTCGAGATTAATCCCGGCGTGCATCAGACCGCCTACGGCGTGTTCAGCGATCTGGTCGATATCGCGAAGGCGCTTTGAACCGAACCGCGGGCCGTCAGGGAGCGCCGCTTCGAAAACCGATCCCCGTGATGATCATCCCCAGCTTGCGGCGGTCGGGCGGCGCGGAGAACGTCGCGTCGATGCTTACCGTGACCGTGATGGCCGGCCCGAACGCTGCAACGGGAGCGGATATCGTGTAGGCGCCCGGGCCAGGGAAGGTTTGCTCGGCCAGCACGCGGTTATCGGCAGTCAGCCGCACGTGCCGGGCGGGCGCATTCGGAGGAATGTACAACGCAACGCGAAGCGGCATGCTGCCGGCGGGTGCTTTCAGCAAGACCGTGGCTTGCTCCGTCATCCAGCCATCGGGATACAGGCCGCCGGCGATTTGCGGCGCCGCCTGCGCGTCGCGCGGGTCGATATAGGTAAGCTGCGGTGCGCGCTCCACCAGCGGTGCGCGCTCCACCACCATCTGCGCGCACACGCGGTCAATCGCCGCCCGCGAGAATTCGAACGGCCGCAGGCCGCGGGAAGCCACGGAGTACGCCGAGCGTCCTTCGAGCGACGTGATCCGCAGCGGAACCGGCGGCCGGATTTCGATCCGGGCCAGCGGCGCCAGTGCGGCACTCATCGGCAGGGGAAGCGCCAGCGCGCTCGAAACGACGATTTCACCCGTCTGCAGCACCTGACCGTTCGGCATCGGAAGCGCGCCCTCGGACTCGAAATAATATCGCAATCCCCATTCGCCATTGATCCACACTCGATGCTGCTGGACGTCGCTCTGAAGCGAGTGCGCGAACTGGCGATATGCGGCCCAGTGCTGGTAGTTCACGATCGCAAGCCCGAGAGAGATCGCCATTTGCAGCGCGAAGCCCGCAATCACCAGCCGCGCGCTGCACGCCCGGACCGCCAGAATCGCGACCGGCGCTGCCACTGGCAGCAAATACCTCGCCGATCCGGCGAAGAAGACCAGCAGCGCACCGGCAAAAAACACGAGAATCCATGCCTCGAGGAATCCGCGCCTGGCCGCTGCCGCAAGCACCAGCACACCGCATCCGAAGGAGGCCCAGAACATCGGGTGCGGATCGTAGATGCAGGCCGCCGCTGCGGCCACCGCGGCTGTAATCCATCGCCATTTGCCATCCCGCCAGAATCCAGCCGCCACCAGCAGAGGCGGCACGACCCAGCCGAGGTGCGCTGCCAGCGCCACCGCGTTTCGCGTCTTTTGCGCCAGCGCCTGCCAGGCGTAGTCGTGCATGTAGCCTGCAAGCACTGCGGCCGGCAACTCCCCGCTGCTGAGCCGTTCGTAAAGTTGCCAGACGCCGAGCGTTGCGGGCGCGGTCAGGACCACGCACCATGCCAGGACCCGCCCTCGCTGCTTCTCAAACAAGTAGACCGCCAGAATCGGCGCCAGGAAAATCGCCTGATAAGCCGCAAGTGCGGCCAGCGCGGCCGCGAGCGCCGCGCCCACGAGCGCGATCCGGGACTGCTCATCGATCGCGTACACGAACAGCGCGATCGCACTCATCCAGAACGCAAGGAACGGCAGATCCGCCTCGAGCGAGTTGCCGTTCACCACGAACGCCGGCACGGCGATAAATAGCAGCGTCGCGAGAAACGGCTTCCCGCAGAATCGCCGCGCGAGCGACCACATCGCCAGCGCCGCGATCACCGAGAAAAGAATGTAGCTCAAGTGGAAGGGCTCCTCGCGCACGTCTCCGAGCAGTCCGAGCAGCGCCCCCAGGATCCACTCATTCAGCGGGGGATGCGAATGGCCCCGCATGTCGACCATATCGCCCAGGAACAGATACCGCGCGTGGTTGGGATGCAGCGGATCGATCTGGGCGTGCTCGGCGCCGTACAAATAATAGACGTCGTCGCCCTGGATCGCCTGATGAAGAAACGGCACGCGCAGCAATACCATCAGCGCGGTGACAACGAGAATACGTCCTACCACTGGACGGACACGCCCGGCTCGAGCGGCCACACCTCTGTCCCCGGCAAGTCCCGAATCAGCTCCGCGAGTTGCTCCGGCCGCCCGATCAGCGCCGGAAACGTGCCAAAGTGCAGCGGGATCACCTTCCGGACATTCAGCATGCGGCAAGCGAGCGCGGCCTCGCGCGGGCTCATCGTGTAGACGTCGCCGATCGGCAAAAACGCCAGTTCCGGATGATAGAGCCGCTCGATGAGCTGCATATCTGTGAACACGTTCGTGTCCCCGGCGCAATAAATGGAGCGCCGGTCAAGACGTAGGACGTAGCCCGCGGCCTCGCCTCCATAGATGATCTTTCCGTCGTCGAGAATTCCGCAGCTATGAATGGCGTGTGTCATGGTGGCCGCGATCGGCCCAACGCTGACGGTGCCGCCCTTGTTCATCCCCAGCGTGTTCTTGGCGCCCTTGGATTCCAGCCACCGCGCGGTCTCAAAAATCGCCACGATCTGCGGTGAAAACTTTTTCGCCAGTGGCAGCGCGTCGTGGATGTGATCGAAATGACCGTGCGTGATCAGTATGATGTCCACCCGGTCGATGACGTGTTTCTCGGGATAAGCGGGGTTGCCTTCTATCCACGGATCGACAAGAATGACCTCTCCGCCCGCGAGGCGTAGCTGGTAGGTTCCGTGCCCGAGCCAGGTGATCTCGATCATGCTCTGATTCTAATGTGTCTTCGCCGGCGTCTGAATTCCATCGCCATATCTGGCGAACCCGGGAATCGTAACCGGCAAGTGACCCGTAATCGGGATTTCGCCGAAGAGCGCCTTCACTGCCGCGATCTCGGAGGTGCTGGCGACGCTGAACGTCGCCAGGTATGCGGCCGCCTTGGGAAAGCTCGCGAGCAGATACGGAGAGCCTAAGGAAACCAGCACCACCGGCGCCGGGCCTGCGGTCAGCTTTTCAAGGAAAGGACCGAGATCGCCGCCGAGCGCAACCGTATTGCGGGTGTCCGACGCGGTCACGAATGTCGTCACCGCAATCGCGTGGCAACGGGCAGTGTCGCCGGCGGCATCGGCCAGCGCGGCCCCGGGCAGGGAAGCGTCCAGGACCGCGACGCGCATCTGCGGAGCGCGCTTGCGCACCTCGTCGATGATCCGTTGCCCATATTGGGACTGTCGCCGTTCCACCAGCACAACCAGGCAGGAGGAGTCCGGGTTCGCTAGTGGCACCACGTTACCTTCGTTGCGTACCAGCGTCACGGCGCGGTCGGCCACTTGCTGCGCACGCTCGTCCGCCTCGGGCGGGTCGAGCACGTCGCTGATCGCCTCCAGATCCACCAGCTTCTTCCCGGGCGTGAGACCGACGTGGATCTTGGCCGCCAGCACGCGCAGTACGCTTTCTTCCACTCGGCGGCGCGTCAGGCGGCCGCTTTCAATTGCCGCGACCACGGCTCGAATCGCCTGTTCGGGATTCGGCGGCATCAGAAGCACGTCCGCTCCGGCCTCGAGCGCGCGAACCGAGGCTTCACCGCCATGAAACTTCGCGGTCACTCCCGCCATGTCCAGCGCGTCGGTAACAATGATGCCCTTGAATTCGAGCTCCCCGCGCAACAAGCCCGTCAGCACCTTCGGCGAGACTGTGGCGGGAATCTCTTCCGGCTCGATGGCGGGAACGGACATGTGCGCGGTCATGACCGAATCGGCTCCGTGCGCAATCGCCGCTCGAAATGGTTTGAGCTCCACTGCCTCCATGCGCTCCTTGCTTGCCTCCAGGCGCGCCATGCCCAGGTGGCTGTTTATATTCGTGTCGCCGTGGCCGGGAAAATGCTTCGCGCTCACCAGCACGCGCGTCTTCGGATCGGAGTGAGCCCCTTCGATATAAGCGGTCACATGCTCCGCCACTTCGTTCGGGTTTTCGCCGTAAGAACGGATGTTGATCACCGGATTTTCCGGATTGTTGTTCACGTCGGCAACCGGGGCGAGAATCCAATGCACGCCGAGCGCCCGCGCCTCGCGCGCCGTCACCAATCCTTCAAAGTGCGTCGCCTCCGGGTCACGCGCGGCTGCGAACGCCATGCTGTAAGGAAAAGGCGTGCCGCCGGCGACGCGCATCGAAGAGCCCCGTTCGAAGTCGCCCGCCACGATCAGCGGCACCTTCGCCATTTTCTGCATCCGGTTGAGGAATACCGCCATCGCGTGCGGTTCGGCGTAACGCACCATGCCGTTTTGGACCCGGTTGACTACTATCAGCCCGCCGATGTGCAGGTCGTGTACCCAGTGATCGTACTTCTTGAACTCCGCCGACCGCGAGCTCGGAGCGTCGCCGTAGCATGCGCCGATGATCAGTTGCGCCACTC
>QHXU01000240.1:0-443 GCA_003223065.1 Acidobacteriota bacterium
GCTCGTACAAGCGCGCATTCGTTCGATGAGCGGCTGGAGCGATTCGGAAAGCGACGCCCGCTCGCCTGTCACTCCTGTCCTTGAAACCAGATAAACGAACCCGGTGGAGAATTCCGCCACCAGTTTCAATCGGGACGGCGTGGACGTGGGCGCGGCCAGGAAGACGGTATCGAGGCCGGCGGTCCGCATGGCGGTCATGTAAGGCGCGGCTTCTTCGACACTCAAATCGGTGAGCAAGCACCCGTCGAGGCCGGCTGCCTTCGCGTCGCGCGCGAGCGTGTCGAGGCCATAGCGCAAGACAGGATTCAAATATGTGAATAAAAGCAGCGGGATTTGCGAAGTGTGGCGTATCTTTTGTGCGATTTCGAGCACCTTGGGGACCGTGGTGCCGGCCTTTAGCGCGCGGGCGCCGCCTCGCTGGATAACCGGCCCGTCGGCGATCG
>QHXU01000240.1:499-5959 GCA_003223065.1 Acidobacteriota bacterium
CGTAATATACGCGATCAACGCGCGGCGCTGTTCCGCGCAGAGCCGGCTAAACAGTGACTGGATTCGCGTCGGCAGCATCGAGCTCCGGAAGGTTTTCGCGATAGATGTCAGTGTCTTTGTCGCCGCGGCCGGAGAGGTTGATCACGAACAGCGCGCCCGGCGCGGAAGGAGCTCTTCGGAGGGCTTCGGCCACGGCATGCGCGGATTCAAGCGCCGGGATGATCCCCTCCGTGCGCGCCAGCTTCATGGCGGCGCCGAGCGCCTCGGCATCGCCGACTGAAGTATATTCAGCGCGATGCCGGTCGTGCAGCCAGGCGTGCTCCGGCCCAACCAGCGCGTAATCGAGGCCCGCCGATACGGAATGCGTCAGCGCCACCTGCCCGTCGGCATCCTGCAAGAGATAACTGTGCGCGCCGTGCAGCACTCCGGGCGAGCCTCCGGAAAAGCGTGCGGCGTGCTCGCCGAGATGCCCGCTGCGTCCCCCCGCCTCGACGCCAATCAGCTTGACGCCCGGCTCTTCGAGAAAGGCATGAAAAATCCCGATCGCGTTGCTGCCTCCGCCCACGCAGGCGAAGATCGAATCCGGCAGACGGCCTTCGCGCTTCAGAATCTCGGCCCGCGTCTCTTCTCCGATCACGCGGTGAAAATCGCGCACCATCATCGGATAAGGGTGGGCGCCCAGCGCCGACCCAAGGAGATAGTGGGTCGATTGTACGTTGGTCACCCAGTCACGCATGGCCTCGCTGATCGCATCCTTGAGCGTGCGGCTGCCGTTCGCGACCCCGACGACCTTTGCGCCCAGGAGCCGCATGCGAAAAACATTCAATCGCTGGCGGCGCATGTCCTCCTCGCCCATGTAGACGATGCACTCCAAGCCAAACAATGCGCACACAGTGGCGGTGGCGACGCCGTGCTGCCCCGCGCCGGTTTCGGCGATGATGCGCTGCTTCCCCATGCGGCGCGCGAGCAGGGCCTGGCCCAGGCAGTTGTTGATTTTGTGCGCGCCGGTGTGCAGGAGGTCTTCGCGCTTCAGGTAGATTTTTGCGCCGCCGAGGGTATCGCTCAGCCGGCGGGCGTAGTAGAGAGGAGTGGGCCGGCCGGCGTAGTGCACCAACAGATCGGCGAGTTCGGACTGAAACTCGGGATCGACGCAGGCCTCGAGGTAGGCGCGCTCCAGCTCTTCGAGTGGAGCCATCAAGACTTCCGGGACGAACCGGCCTCCATACGGCCCGAAATGTCCGGTACTGTCGGGTTGCGAACTCATCATGGGTTTTCTTCGGCAAGGGCGGTTTTGATGAACCGCCGCAGCTTTTCGTGATCCTTGACGCCGGGTTCGGATTCGAGGCGCGAGCTGGCGTCCACGCCCCAGGGTTGCGCGATGCGGATCGCCTCACGGACATTCGAGGCGTCGAGTCCTCCGGCCACGATGACCCGGCCGGCAGCCCCGCGCGCGATCGCCCAATTAAACGGCATTCCGGAACCTGCGCCATCGAGGAAAACCGCTTCCGCTCCGCGCCCGAGCGCCCTGTCAAAGGAATCAGCGATGCGGAACGCCTTCCACACGCGGGCGCCCGGGGGGGCTTGGCCGCCGTAGATCTGCGCGACGTCGAGGTTCGCGGCGCGCATTGCGGCTTCGACGGCAGCCGCGGTCTCCTCGACGAAAACGCCGACCTTGCAGACGGACAATCCGTCACCGAGCGCCGCAGCCTTGTCCGGCGTCACGCAACGAGGGCTGCTCTTGTAGAAGATGAATCCGAGCGCGGATGCTCCCGCCTCGACTGCCGCTTCGGCATCCTCCCGCCGCGTGATCCCGCAAACTTTGACGATCATGACTGCAGTTCCCGGAGCGCGGCGGCTGGATCGGAGGATTTCATCAGATGCTCGCCGACCAGAAACGCCTCAAAGCCCGCGGATCGCAGGCGCTGAACATCCTGGCGAGAATGGATGCCGCTCTCGCTGACTTTCACGACCCCGGCCGGGATTTTTTCGGCCAGCCGCAGCGAAGTTTCGAGATTTACCTCGAAGGTTCTAAGGTCGCGGTTGTTGACGCCGATGATTTCCGCGCCGGAGGCAATCGCCGGCGCAAGCTCGTCGACGCTGTGCACTTCCACCAGCGATGCCATATTGAATCGCGCGGCGAGTTCGCGGAAGCGCCGCAATTCGGATTCATCGAGCAGGGCGGCGATGAGCAGGACCGCGTCCGCTCCGTGAGCGGCGGCTTCGATGACATGAAATTCATCAATGGTGAAGTCCTTGCGCAGGGCGGGCAGCGCGACGGCCGCGCGCGCAGACTGGAGATCGGCGAGACTGCCGAGAAAGAATTCGCGATCGGTGAGCACGCTGAGCGCGGCGGCGCCGCCCGCGGCATAGGCGACGGCGATCGCGGCCGGATCGAAACTCCGGGTGAAAGCGCCCCGGCTCGGCGAGGCGTTCTTGATTTCGGCGAGAATCGCTGGCTGCCGCGCCGTTAACGCGGAACGGAAATCCCGGGCGTCGCTCCGGCCCGCGGCGCGCCGCTCGAGCTCTGCGCGGCTTGTGGAGGCTTTCTGGAGCTCAACGCGCTTGTGGTGGACAATGCGAGCCAGAATGTGGGGAACCGCGTGAACCATGTTCGTAGTGGCCAGGGTCCGGCGGCCGCGGGCCGCAGATGGGAAACCTCATGGTAGCACCATGCGGAGCCGAATCCCAGTCGCGGAGTCGACTTCGAATTCGAGAGAACCGCCGTGGGCTTCCACGATCTTGCGGGCGCTTTGCAGACTCAGGATTGTGCCGGCGCCGAGCGCCGCCGGGGAACGATAGCCGGGCGTTGTGGTAGCGACTTCGAGAACGACGCCCCCGTTATCGGCCGTGGAGGTGCGCATCGTCATGGGGTGCTGTTCGGTCGAAAGCTGCCGGAACAACATCCATACATTCTCGATGAGGGCGCGGCCAAGGCCGGCATCGAGCCGGACCAACCGCAGATTGCCGGCGAATTCGAGACGCACCGGCAGGTTGCCTGGCGCCGGCTGGTCTGCGATGGTCTCTCTGATAAAACCCTCAAGGTCCACGGGCTCAGGGGAGGCGGGCGAGGGGTCGGCCACTTGCAGGCCGCTGGTGAGGATCCAGTTCGACTGTTCGACGAGTTGTTGGAGACGTGCGAGCTGTTCCTGAACCTTTTCATCCTCGGGCGGGACGATCAGGGTCAGGTAATAAGCGACGGATTCGATGGTGCTCAGCGGCTGGCGAAGCTCGTGTGCGATGTCACGCAGCAGGTCGCTAGCAGCGACAGCGGTGCGACCTCCGGCACCGGGGCTCATGGGAGTGCCTCCGAATTCTTATACCGCATTTTCATGGCGAGGGAGTCAAGCCAGCTTGGCGCGAACACGATCACTGAGCGACTTCCCGTCAACGCGCTTACCGGCGAGCTTGGCTTGCGCAGCCTTCATCACCACTCCCATCTGTTTGGGCGAAGTGACGCCCGTTTCGGAAATCGCCGCCGAGATGGCTGCCTCGAGTTCTGAATCGCTGGGCGCGGCGGGCATATAGGACTCGATCAGCTTGAGCTCAGCTTCTTCGCGCTCGGCGAGTTCGGGACGATTTCCCTTACGGAACATGTCGGCGGCTTCGCGGCGCTGCTTGACGAGCATATTCAGCACCTGAAGCTCGGTCCCCTCGTCGAGGGGCTTCATGGCATCGACCTCCTGCTTCTTGAGCGCGGCCTTGACCATCCGCAGCGCATCGAGCCGGGCCTGGTCGGTGGCCTTCATGGCCGCCACCATGTCTTTCTGGATTTGATCGAGAAGCGACATCGTTACTTAGTGTACCTGTTGACGGAAGTGTTCGAAGAAGAGAGCTCCGGACTCCTTTGACGTATGAATTCTCGAACAACGGAGCCGCTCTTGGGCAGCCTGGAGGCTGATCCCATGCCGCTGAACCGTGGCCTGAATCTGGGATAATGACACAGGTGTCCCGGTTCAAAGAACTCGAATCGCGGCTTGAACATACAGAACAACAGCTTCGACTTCTCCAAAAAATAAGCCGGTTCATGGTCCGCGAAATGAGCCTCGCCGAAGCGTTTCAGGGCGTGGTGTCGCTAGTGGTCGAGTTCATGGAGTGCGATTCCTGCCTGCTGTATCTGCTCCAGAGCGAGGAACTCGTCCTGTGCGCTTCAAACAACCCGCAGCCCGACACGATTGGCAAAGTGCGGCTGAAACTGGGCGAGGGCCTCACCGGCTGGGTGGCGCGCGAGCGCCGGCTGCTGTCGATATCGCGCGAATCGTATCTCGACACGCGATTCAAGCTTTTCACCGACCTTCCCGAGGACACATATGAAGCTTTCCTGTCCGCCCCGATTGTCGTCCGAAGCCGCGTCGCGGGCGTGATCAACGTGCAGCATCGCGCGCCGCACTTCCACACGGGCGGAGAGATGGAGTTGCTGACGACGGTGGGCGAGCAAGTCGGTTGCCTCGTTGCGCTGGCGTCAGTGGATTCGGCCAAGCTGCTCGCCGGCGACGTGCTGGACCTGATAATTGCGCCCGCACGCCGGGGGTAGAATGCGCCGCCTGGTGCTTTGTGTTTGGCTGCTGGCGCCGGCGGCGCTCGCCCAGAAATGGACAATCCAATACTTCTACGACGTGGACCAGGCCCAGCTGGACCTGGTTGACCTCGCCTTCCCTTCGGCGCAGCACGGCGTCGCGGTGGGGATGATCTATAAGTCGACAGCCGCGAACCAAAAACCGAAGCCTGCATCGCTGGTGACCAGCGACGGCGGCGCGCACTGGACCCAAGTCCCGCTGAGCGAAGAGCCGCGCTCGCTGTTTTTCCTGAATGAATCGCTGGGCTGGATGGTAACAGAGAAGGGCATCTGGGCAACCGAAGACTCCGGCCGGACCTGGAAGAAAATCAGCGACCAGCAAAAGCCGAACAAGAAAATCGGACAGGCGCCGCCGCTCATCGTGCGCCTCTGGTTTCTCGACCCGCAGCATGGTTTTGCCGTGGGCTATCAGAAGACCGCGCTCGAAACGCGTGATGGCGGGCACACTTGGACTGCAATCGAAGAAGCCGCCAAACCCGCTGCAAATCCCTCCTTCACCGCTTACACGCGAATCGCATTCGCCGGCCCGAAGAAGGGACTGATCGTCGGCGGAGCCACGCCGCCTCGCCGCGACGAGTCAACCAGTCTTCCCGCATGGATGGATCCGCAAAGCGCCGCCACGCGCCGCCAGGTGCCAACGTTGACCCTGCTTCTTCAAACCGTCGATGGAGGCACGCAGTGGATCTCGTCGACCGCTCCGCTGTTCGGCGAAGTTACAAGTTTCCACTTAGCGGGCGACGAAGGGTTGACCGTCTTCGGCTTCAGCGATTCGTTCGAATGGCCATCGGAGGTATACCGTCTCGATCTCACCACCGGAAAAAGCACACGCACGTTCCGCGAGAAAAATCGTCGTGTTACGGATTCCGCGATATTCGCGGGCCCGCGCG
>QHXU01000240.1:5996-6544 GCA_003223065.1 Acidobacteriota bacterium
CCGCCTGACAAGCTCGCCGATTCCCGGCAAGGTCAGAATGCTCACCAGCGCGAACCTGACGGACTGGAAGGAGATGGACGTGGATTACAAAGCAGTAGCGCGCTCGCTGGTTTTGTCAGGGCCGGACCCGGATCATTTGTGGGCCGCGACGGACACGGGGATGATCCTGCATCTGGCCCTCAAACCGTAATCCGCAGTCCGTGTTTTATCCACAGCACTTCCACTGCGGGGCAGGGATAAGCGATTGATCCTAAAAGACATATTTCATGAGGAAAGCGCTCCCAGAAAACTCTTTTTCGCTTGACCGAAACGAACTCTCGGTGCATGATGAATATGGTTCCAAGAGGTTCGAAGGACAGCGAGCCTGACGGGAAGTAGCGGATCCGGAACGATGATCTGTCGCGCTGTTATAAGAGATTATTTTGGCGTGGCGGGGAGCGAAGGAAGATCGGGCGACTTGTTAGGGTAAGCTTCACTGTAAAGAATCAAGCCGGGCGCTACGAGCCCGAGGGATTGAGAGGTCCTGGAGGGGAGCGGAAGCTTGAGGA
>QHXU01000302.1 GCA_003223065.1 Acidobacteriota bacterium
CCGGGGCGCTGGGATTGGGCTGGCTCATCGTCTGGCATTTGGTTTACCACACGCCCGAGCAGCACCCCCGGATCACGCCGGAAGAGCTGGCCTACATCCAACGTGGCCGCGGCTCAACAACGGAGTCAGGGCACGCGGGCGGCCCGGCGTTTACGTGGCCAGTGTTGCTCGGCTATCGGCCAACCTGGGGGATCGTCCTCGGGCGCTTCCTGCTCGACCCCTATTGGTTTCTCGTCGCGGACTGGTTCGCGGTCTATCTGGCCAGCAAGGGCTTTCAACTGGAGCAGAGCGTGCTGGGATTCTGGGCGCCGTTCCTCGCGGCGGATCTGGGCAACTTCTTCGGCGGCGGATTGTCGAGTTTCTGGATCCGGCGCGGCTGGCCGGTGGGGCGCGCGAGACGCACCGTCCTGCTGATCTTCGGTCCCAGCATGCTCCTGCTGATTCCCGCGGCCTTCACGTCCGACTATGTCGTAGTGCTGCTGCTGTTTGCTTACGCCAGCTTCGCTTACGCCGCCTGCTCGACGATGTTTCTCTCGCTTCCCGCCGACGTGTTTCACACGCGAGCGGTCGCTTCGGTGAGCGGCCTGGCGGGAACCGGCGCCGGCATCGGAGTCTTGATCTCCACCTACCTGATCGGCCGCGTCACGGACCGCTTCTCGTTTCAGCCGGTAATCGTGGCGGCGTCGATCCTGCCCTGCGTCGCGACGATGTTTTTTGTATCGCTGGTGCGAGAGCGCAAGCCGCCGGATCCCAGGGGCATCCTGCTCAATTTCTAGCGCGTCGCGTTGGCGGCGGTCTTCACTTCGCGCTCGCTGGTCTGCGTCAGCCGCAGGAGTCGGTTCCCGGGCACGGGCACATGCGCGCCGTGAATGAAGGCGTCGGCCACGCGGTTGAGCCAGACGAGCGGCTCTGCGCCGGCCACTGTGTCGGTCTTGAAGGCGTCGAGATCGAGATTCTTCACGTCGTCGAAGATCAATGCCGGCCGAACGTCCTGCTGTTGCCAGCGGGTCTGGACGTTGCGGATCGTCAGGCCCTCCACGTGGCGGCAATACAGCCCGTAGGCCGGCAGCGTACCGAACATCCCTGACTCCGGGTACTTCTCGGGGACCTCCGGCACGTCGAGATCCTTCACCTTCTCCTCGCCGCCCTTCATGGTGAGCCGGACATTGTCGAGACTCACGTGCCTCACAGGGAACCCCGGCAGCCCTGTAATAGAGCTGGTCATGACCGACCCGGTGGCGATCACGTTCGTAATGGAAACGTTTTCGAGCGAGCCGGGCCTGGGTTGCGTCAAGCCGCGTCCGCGATTGCCGAGCCGGATGAAGATGGGATTGTAAATACCCTGCATGTTCAGGTTCGAAACGACAATGCCGTCGATGTGGGAGCCGTCCACCGACTCGATTGCCAGGCCGGACAGATCGCGGGAGGCGTTTTGAGAGCGCCGGAAAATGGTGCAGTTACTGATGGCGATGTCCTTGAAGTCGCCGCTCGATTCGGTCCCCAGCTTGATGTTGTTGCTAGAGCTGGCGATGTTGCAATTGGTCACCGTAAGATGCTCGGTGGACCGGGGCTTACCGAGCGCCAGGCTGGCCTTGGGGCAGATCCCGTCGTCGTAGGAGTCAATGAACGAGTTGGCAATTCGCACGTAGCGGCTGCTGTCAGGATCGATGCCATCGGCATAGCTGTTGAGAATCGTCACCCCGTCCACATTGACGTAATCGCAGCCCAGAAAGCTGATTGCGTAGTTCGGGGAATCCCGCACCGTGATGCCGCGGATCGAGATGTGCTGGACGTTCTTGAGCGCAATCGGCTTCGGCCCGCCGCGTTTTTTGCGGTTGCCGTCGATCACGCCCTCGCCGTGCACGGCTACTTCCTGGATGTTTTCTCCCGCGAGCAGGGCGCGATGGAAGTAGGTTGTCTCCTCGTCGGCGTGAGAGGGATAATCCAGCTTCTCGTAAGGATCGAAATCGTTGTTGTCGGGGCTCGCGAGAATCGTGGCGCCCGGGGCGAGGTAAAGAGTGATGCGGCTCTTGAGATGAATCGTCCCACATAGATAGCGGCCCGCGGGCACAAGCACAACGCCGCCTGCCTGCGCGGCGGCGTCGATTGCCTTCTGCACGGCGGCGGTATCCTTGGCCACGCCGTCCCCCTTCGCGCCGTAATCCCGCACGTCGTAGAACACGGGAGCCAGCAGACGGCTCGCAAATGCGGTGAAAACAAAAGCAAGGAGCAGCTTCGACACGGCTGTCAGAACTCGACCTTCAGGCTGAGCTGCAAAATGCGCGGCGCGCCATCGGTGGAGGTGATCTGTCCGAAATTGCTGTTTCCAATTGTCGCAGCTGGAAGCCCGAGGTTCGGGTGATTAAAGAGGTTGAAAAACTCGCTCCGGAATAACAGCCTCAAGCCCTCACGGAAGCCCAGTGGAAATGCGCGCGCTATGCTCAGGTCCGTATTGCTGTAGCGCGGGCCGCGCAACACATTGCGGCCCAGTGTCCCATAGGTGCCGGCCCGGGCCTGCGACACGGCGGATGTATCGAAGTATTTCGCGATCTGGGCGCCGCGGCTGCCGCCCGTCACGGTGAGGTTGCCGGTCAGGTCGGCTAGGGCATCTCCCCCGGGCCCTCCTGCTGCCCCAGCGGTACGGTCGCCCGAGCTGTAAATAGAAAACACCCTCCCCGACTGCACCGTAACGATGCCGCTCGCCTGCCAGTTGCCGAGAATCGCGCTGAGTAGCTTCGACCCCGTTTGCTTGCCCGGGTCGGGCAGGTTCCAGACGAACGACCCTACGAAGCGGTGCGTGTGGTCGTTGTCCGCCAGCCCGCGGGTGTAGCCGAAATTGAATGGGTTTACGAGAGTACTGTCTTCCGTGTTGTTATTGGACGAGGAGTAGTCGATGTTCTTCGAAAACGTGTAGCTGCCCAGAACGCAGAACCCGCGGTTGAATCGCTTGTTCAGCGACAACTGCAGCGAGTTGTAGTTCTGGCCGAGCCCGTTCATCATCGTGTAAATGTTTTCGTATTCGTGCCTCGGCCGCCGGTCGTCGATCGTGCTCTGATTCTGGCTCAGCGTTTTGGAAAAGTCGTAGATCGGTGCGTTCTGGTCGTAGCCGATTTTCAGGTGCGTCGATTTGGTGCCCACGTAGCCGACCCGCAGCAGCCAGTCGGCGGCGAGTTTTCGCTCTACGGTGAGATTCCAGTTCTGCGTGTACGAGAGCAGGAACCTATGCTGGAGCGAGTCGATCAGGACGGGGAGCGCGAACGGCGATTTCGGGTCGAAGTCTCCGGCAAACGGGAACACATTGAGATTCTGCCGTCCCGCGTAGGGGTCGTCGAACTGGCCGTTGAGAAACTGGAGACTGAAACTGAACGGCGGCGCGTCGTTCATGTTGTTCAGCAGCCACATTTCCGGCTGGTCGAAGAATACACCGTAGCCGGCGCGGATGCTGATCTTGCCGTCCCCCTTGACGTCCCAGGCAAAACCGAAGCGCGGGCTGATGTTCCTCTTGCTGCCTTCCGTGCCGGCCTTCGGTATCACGTACCCGTCCGGCAGCTTGTCGCCGGGGGAGAAGAGTCCGGGCGTTGCATTGACAAAGTGGGGCGACTTGGCCCCTTTCACATACCACTCCTGGATGAACTGGTCTTCGCGATCGTTCAGATCGGTCACCCCCAGGTACGGCTCCCAGCGCACGCCGAAGTTGAAGGTCAGCCGCGAAGTGGCCCGGAAGGTGTCGCCGCCGTAGAAGCCCAGATAATGGCGGCGCCGAAATTCGATCTCGCCGTTCCCCTGCCGGAAAAGGCTCATCGCTCCCAGAATGTAGTCGGCCTGGTCAAACCCGCTGCTTCGTCCGTTGAACTGATAGACTCCTGAGGCGTTGAAGACGTTGTACTCGTTATAGCGAAGAGTGGCGACCTCGCCCCCCCAGGTAAAGCTATGCCGGCCATGGATCCATTGCCAGGAATGTGTTCCTTCCACGTTGGTCCGCGCGAACACAGCCGGACGAAAACCGGTGCTCAGGCTGAGCCCGCTGGTTCCGTTGATCGAGACGTTAATCTCGTTCGACGCTGGGTAGACCTTCACCCCGAAATCGGCGATCGTCTTCGGAAACGGAACCGTCCGATTCCCCACTTCGCGGGCCATGCTGATATGCGTCTCGGAGATCAGCGTCGGGCTCGCCACGAAAGTATATCCGAGCGTGGCACTGGTGGTCGGCGCATCAAGACCCCGCCGCGTGGAATGAATATTATTCGGCACGAACGGGGTGACAAGCGTATAGTTCTCCTGGAAGAACCGGCCCAGGAAGCTGTGCCTCGTGCTCAGCCGGTAGTCCCCGCGCACTATATAATCGCTGGCGTCTTCGAGTTGGGAGAGGCTGTATCGCGTAAAGCCATCCGGGTCCGGAAGCGGCGAAAACTTCAGCAGCGCCTGCGCCGCGGGTGACTGTCGCGCTTGAGGAATCATGTTGTTATTAAAGGGCTGGCCGTTCGTCGGATCCTTGATAACTGTTCCCGGAAGAAGCGAAGAAAAGTCGCCGCTGCGGAACGCCGCCGGCATGGTCCGGGCTTGGCCGCCGCCCGAAATGGTGCGGATCCAGTTTCGCTGGTAGCCGCCGAACAGGAACAACTTGTTCTTGATGATCGGCCCCCCCAGCGTGGCTCCGGTCTGGTTTCGCTTGAGGCCATCGGGAAATCGCGAGAAGAAGCCGTTGGCGTTCATTTCCGTATTCCGCACGAACCAGAAGGCATTACCGTGCACGGTGTTTGTCCCGCTCTTGGTCACGATGTTGACCGAGCCGGCGGAGCTTCTTCCCAACTCCAGGCCGGAGTTGCTCGTCACCATACTGAACTCCTGCACTGCGTCGGGAAACGGAAACGCCAGGTTGGTGTTGAACAGGTTATCGCTGTTGTCCCCGCCATCCAGCGTGTACTTGAGCTGGTTCTGGCGCGATCCGTTAACAGAGAGGTATTTCGAGCCCGGCGACGAATAGGCCCCCAAGCCGGAGTCGGCGTTCGCGCCGCCGACGGGCTGCACGCCCGCTACTAGCAAGGTCAAGTCTGCCAGATTCCGGCCGTTCAGGGGAAGATCCACCACTCGGCGGGCGTCGATAACTTCTTTAATAGTCGCATTCGCGGTTTCGACACTGACCACGGCGCCTTCCACTGTGACGGTCGTCGACGCTTCGCCGACCTCCAGCACAACGTCCACTTTCGCGTTGTCGTTGACCTGCAGGACCAGCCCGGTCGTTCGACCGAGATCCGGTACTCGCCCACCGGCAACAGCGGGAACAGATATTCACCAGTTTGATTGGTCACGGTTGTCCGGGCCTGGTTCGTGCTTACGTGCAGAACCGTCACCTTCGCTCCGGGAATCACTGCCCCCTGCGAGTCCGAAACGCTTCCATAGATGCCTGCCGAAGATCGCTGCTGCGCTACGGCCGGAACCGTGAGGGCTGCCATCAACACCAAAACCAAAAGAGCGGAGTAGTTACGCATAGAACCCCCCTTCGTAACGATAGTAGATCACCACCCCGAACTCAGGGTCAAGAACTTTTGCGCTTTTGCGCTTCGTTGAGGGCCCGCGCTTGCCATGCTAGATTCGCACAAATCTATGCCACATCCAAAGTTTGACGCCTTAGTAGTTGGGCACCCAGTGGTGCCACCGCGGTTTTACCTGGTCGCCCAGCCATGGATGAAGTCATCCTGCTCGAAGCCGGCCGCCATACTGACACCCAGCAAGGACTACCGCAACCAGCATTCCGCTCGGCTCATCATCCACCGGCGACCGAGTGCGATCGCGGATCGAGCACCATTGCTGCGCGTAGTTGAAAGTTGAAGAGGCGGTTCCGCCTGATCTAATAAAGAATCGGCTTGGCAAAACCTGAATAGAAGAACCGCAAGAAACGAAACCATCACACTGTCAACAACCAAGGGTGTTCAAGACGGCGCAGATCCGGTCCTAATCGACCTCTGCGCCTCGTCCCGCTCCTGCCGCCCCACCACAAGCCCGTCCGATGGAGCCGCAAGGCAATTCACCAAGTATGCGCTGACTTGCGGCAGATGGCGATTTTCGAAAATGCAGCTCATGCCCGCTGCGGGCCGTATGCCGCTGGCAGCAACCGGCGGGAACCTTCAGGTACATCAAGCTTCGCGGTTTCAAGCCGTGGGTGATGGAAAGCCTGCGTCGTGCCTGCCTGCGTTGATCCCCGCGAACGAGTCGAAACGCTCGCCACAGGCCCCACAGTTGTGAAGCAACGGCGTCACGCGCCTTGCGAATTCCTGTTCGAACATTGCGACCTTGTCAGGAGGTTCGGCGCCCGGGCCGTACCAGCGGAAAGGGCGCCGCGTGGTTAGCACATCCAGGAGTTGTGCTTTATCGTCGTAATACTGAGGACCCCAGTAGCCCGCTTTGAGAGGCGTGGTCCGCACGGGCGCGCCGCTTGCGATCGCGAGCCTTGATTCCACGCTGGCCGCTGTTGCCGCAGCGCATGCCGCCCCAGAACTTGCGTCGATCCATATGCCGTTCTCCTGCATTAATGCTCGCAGCCGGGAAACATGCCCATGACCTGGTTTCCTTTATATTCCAACTCTTTAAGCAGTCCGATTTCTGAGCTGTAATACCCGGCGATCGTCATTTCCCTGACTCTCATTAAGAAGGTCCGCGCTGGGCCATCTCCCTCGTTTCGCTGATCGATGATGCGCGCCAGCGCAGCGGCCCGCGCGTCCGGCGCCGCCACCAGGAAACGAGCTCCGGCATAGCGCTGCACGGCGGAGTCGAATGCACGCAAGCCGTGATCCCAGTTTGCTCTAACCTCGCCGCTGCTATTTGCGATGACCAGATCGATATAAGCCGGGACGCCCGCCTTACGGGCGCCCGGCGAATGATCATCAGTGGGAATGATCATCTCCGTGAGTGTTTCGATCAGTTGGTAATCGCCTGGCGCGAAGAATTGCGGCGCCGTCGCGTAACCGTTCCGAATTCTCCGCAATTGCGACTGGGCGGCATGAAGCCGTGAGCCGAGCACGCCCGCGCCTGCCAGGGCGAGCAAGGTGCGCCGGTTTATCTCTCGAGAGTTCATATGTCCCCAGTTCTCATTCGCTCGGCTAAATGCTCCGAAGCGCGCCAGGCGAGCGCCATGATCAAAGTCGTTATGCCGTGAGTTCCCGGCAACGAAACAAAACAGCTTGCGTCCGTGACGTAGAGATTCTTGACGTCGTGCGCTTGGCAGTATGGATTTAAGACGCTCGTTTTCGGATCCTTGCCCATGCGCGCTGTGCCGCACTCGTGCGTTGCGTCTCCGATAGGCTCAAGGTACTTTTTGTACGGCAAAATCTCCGCTCCCGCCGCTTTCAGGATCGTTTCCATCCAGCCGTACATGTCCTCCATCATCTTCAGATCATTCTCTTTGTGACTCGTATGGAACCGGACCTGGGGAATGCCGTAGGCGTCCTGATTGTGCGGGTCGATCTCGAAGTAGTTATCCGTGTCCGAAATCCGCTCTCCGTAGCCGCGCAATGAGATGGTGCTTCCGTATTCACGCCGGATCTGCCGTTTCAGTTCCTCGCCCCACCGCGTCTCCCCGCCTGAGCTGCTGAGCTCGCGGCCGAAGCCGCTGCCCATCAGGATGAAATAGCCGCCGTAATAGCTTTTCTTGCGGTTGTAATTGAATCGAGGAATGGTCATGTGCGAGCCGCCGGCGCCGTCTTCGTCAACCCGCTTGCGATTCTGTAATTCCGGCACGACCCCGACCATTGCACCCGATTTGACGCTGTCCATTATGCCGCGCCCGACCAGGCCGCTCGAGTTACCGATTCCCGCCGGATGATGCCGGGACTTCGAGTTCAGCAGGATGCGACCGGACTCCACAGTGCTGGCGGCCAGGACCACGGTGCGGCTGGCGACCTCATACGACTGCTTCGTGAGAGCATCGTAATAGGAAACGCCGCGCGCCAGCCCGTCGCCGTTCACAAGCACCTGGTATGCCACCGCGTTCGTCTGCAGCTTGAAATTGGGCAACTTAAGAAGCTTGGGCAGAATCACATCGAGGCTGCTGAAGCGCGCCCGGACGTCGCAGCCTCTCCCGCACTCTCCGCAATAATGGCACGCGGGACGGCCGTCGTATGGAGCGCTTAACACGGCAGTGCGCTCATGCAGAACCGGAACTTTGACCCTGGCGGCCTTGTCGCGGAGAAACAGCTCCGTGCACCGCGGTTTGTGCGCCGGGCCGCTATAAATGCCGTCCGGCATGTTGAAGTAATGTTCTGTGGGATCGCCGGCGATCCCGACCAACCGCTCGACCTTATCGTAATAAGGACTCAGGTCGTCATAGTCGATCGGCCAATCTTCTCCGAAGGCCTGCGTCGTCCTAGTCTTGAAGTCCATGTGACCGTGCCGGAAGCATGCGCGGCCCCAGGTATTCGTACGGCCGCCAGTACCCCGCAATCGCGTCCAATGGAATTTTTCGAGCGAGTCATACCTGTCCTTTCTCGGGTTGGTGTACAAATGCGAGGTGTACTCATTAATCTTCCAGAGCCCATCGTATTCACCGGGTTTGCCACGTCCGCGGAACGGCAGCTCCCAAGACCAGGTGTGCGTCATGAAGTCCTTGGCGGGATTCAGCATCCGTCCCGCTTCCAGCATGCATACGCTCAGGCCCTTGGAGGCAAGGACATATGCCGCTGTTGCGCCGCCCGCGCCGGAGCCCACGACTACAACGTCAAACGTCTGCATTGGCGCCTGTCCACTTTCAGGCTGAACTGGAGAATCCGCGGATCGCCGTCAGTCGAAGCGATTCGTCCTCAGCCCGTGACTGAACTGCTTGTTGATCAAGACGTCCAGACCATTGTACTGCTGGTCTAACGGAATCGCCATCGTGTAGATGTTTTCGTATTCTGGCCTTGGACGCCGCTGATCGATCGTATTCTGGTTTTGTGAGAGCGGCTGGTTGAAGTTATAGATCGGCGCATTTTGATCCACGCCGATCATAGGGTGTGCAGTACTTGTCCCGACGTAGCCAACTCGCAGCCACCAGTCGGCGGCGAGCTTCCGCTCAACCGTCAGATTCCAATTCTGCGTGTACGGAAGTTTGAACTGATGCTCCAGCACGTCCACCTGGAGCGGCAGGTGATATGGTGTTTTTGGATCGAAGTCCCCGGCGAAAGGGAACACATTGAAGTTCTGACCGCCGGCGTAGGGATTATCGAACTGCCCATCCAGGAACTGGACCGTAAAGCTGAATGGCGTGTGGTCGTTCATATTGTTCAGCATCCAGGTCTCCGGCG
>QHXU01000180.1:0-20991 GCA_003223065.1 Acidobacteriota bacterium
CGCAACGCTGGTCACGGGCAGGAACGCGAGATCTTCGATGTCCTTGAAGGAGGCTAGCTTGGTCGCGCGAGTAGGCAGGAACCTGGACGGACGCGGCTTCGGCTCTTTGCCGGGCAGCGCGGGGCGGAAATGAAAAGCCGGCTCGGTATCGAGGGGCACGTCGATCTTGCGCAGCGTTTCGTAACCTGCCAGAGCGTTATTCACGCCCGGCAGCATCATGTCGCGCTGCGCCTCTGTGAATTCCAGACCCAGAATCTCCAACGCGTCCTTAAGTTGCTCCTTCGTGACGCGCAACGGGGCGTCCGGCTGCGGCTGCTGGGCCGAGGCATCGATGACGATGCCCGCCTCGGAAACAACCAGAGTAGCGATCGTGGGAGTGAGTTCGAGAAGAGTACGCCGGCTAATGCGAGACATGTGAGATAGCATACCGCGCGGCGAGATCGTCACCGGCCCTGCCAGCAGGGTGTGCGCTTCTCGAGAAAAGCCGATATTCCTTCCTGCGCGTCGGCGGCCATCGCATTCATCGACATCACCTCTTTGGCATACGCGTAGGCCTTCGGTTGGTCGAGGTCGATTTGCGCATAGTAAGCCTGCTTGCCGAGCCCAACCGTGAAACCGCTCGCCTCGGCGATCTTGCAGGCCAGCTTGCGGGTCTCGGCTGCAAGCTCCGGCGGTGGCACCACGCGATTCACCAGCCCCCATTCGGCCGCAGTGGCCGCATCCACGGGTTGTCCCGTGAGCAGCATCTCCATCGCTCGCTTCCGCCCCACCGCGCGCGAAACCGCGACCATGGGTGTGGAACAAAACAGCCCGCTCTTTACGCCCGGCGTGGCGAACGATGCTTCTGAGCTGGCAATCGCCAGGTCGCACGTAGCCACCAACTGGCATCCGGCGGCTGTGGCGATGCCCTGGACCTGTGCGATGACGGGCTGCGGGATCGACTGGACTTTCGTCATCAGCTCCGTGCAGACGTCGAAGATGCGCCGGTAATCGCCGATGCTGCGCCCGACCATCTCGGTGAAGTCGTGACCGGACGAGAAGACTTTACCTGCCGCTGCCAGAATAACCGCGCGTACATCTTGCATCGATGCGATGCCGTTGAGGCGCTCGATCAGCTCGAGCATCAGGTCGACTGAAAGCGCGTTTCGCCGCTCGGGCCGGTTGAGTGTGATGACCGCCAGGGATCCTTCGCGCTCGAACATTAGATGGCTCATGGTCTCAATATACTCCCGGCTACCGGCACACCATTCCACGCCCATAGGCCACACATCGCGTGGAAAGCGATAATACGATTAGGATCCTAAAACAGTGCCGAAAATCCTGGTGACCGGGGGCGCCGGATATATCGGCTCCATCACGGCGCATCATCTGCTTCGCAGCGGATATGAGGTTGTCGTCGCCGACGATCTTTCGCGCGGATATCGCCACAACGTCGCGCCGGAGCGACTACACGTTGTGCGCCTTCAAGACACTGATGGGCTGACGCGCCTGCTCGAAGGGATCGACGCCGTGGTGCACTTCGCCGCTTACATCGCGGTCGGGGAATCGACCCGCGAGCCGGAGCTCTATTTCTCCAACAATATCGGCGGCACGTTGTCCCTGCTTGAAGCCATGGCCCGGGCCGGGGTCCTGCGGCTCGTGTTTTCGTCCACCGCTGCGGTCTACGGCGACCCACAAAAGGTGCCTATCCCCGAAGACGCTCCGTTCGCGCCGCTGAGCCCCTATGGCGAATCGAAAGCCATCATCGAACGCATCCTTGGCGAGCTCGATCGTTATCGTGGGCTTCGCAGCGTGGCCCTCCGCTACTTCAATGCCTGCGGCGCCGAGCCTGAAGCCGGGCTCGGAGAAGAGCATCAGCCCGAGACCCATCTAATTCCTCTGCTGCTACGCGCCGCTACCTCCGGCCAGCCGATTCAGATCTTCGGAAACGATTATCCGACTCCCGACGGGACATGCATCCGCGATTATATCCACGTGAGGGACCTCGCATTAGCGCACGTCGCAGCGCTGGAGCACCTTATGGCGGGCGGTGGCTCGGACGCTTTTAATGTTGGCACGGGCGCCGGCCACTCGGTGATGGAGGTATTGCGCGCCGTCGAAGAGGAAACCGCCCGTAAGGTCCCTTTCACCAGCGCGCCACGCCGCGAAGGAGATTCGCCCATTCTGGTGGCGGACTCCCGCAAGCTGCAGCGGAGGTTAGGCTGGCGGCCACAGCGGAGCGAGTTGCGTCAAATCGTGCAGGATGCGTGGCGATTCGAGCTTCATTAGGACCCCGGCGGCGTTCGCCCTTCCGCGGGCGGATGCAGCTCGTATGCCTGCGGCGGTTCCGCCCCGAGAAGGTAGCGGACAAGGTAGTCCCAGCGGCGGCGCACCATGTAGGGTTCGTTGCCGAAGCCATGGCCCCGATTCGGCAGCATGATCAGATCGAAATCCTTGTTGGCTTTGATCAGCTCGTTCACGACGAGAAGCGTGTTGTACGGCGGCACGTTGCTGTCCATGGTGCCGTGCGCAAGCAACAGGTGTCCCTTCAGGTTCTTTGCGATGTTCTGGTTGGCCTGATCGTCGTAATTCGTGGCGCCGTCCGGTCTGCGCTCGAGCAGCCCCTGCCATTTCTCGCCCCAATCGTCCTCGTATTCGCGGTTATCGTGATTTCCAGCCTCTGATATCCCGACCTTAAAAAAGTCCGGATAACGGAACATCGCGTCGGCCGCCGCATAACCACCGCCGGAATGACCGTAGATTCCTGCACGGTCGATGTCGATCCAGGAATAGCGCTGGGCGAGTTGCTTCATTCCGGTCACCTGATCCGGAAGCGTATTGTCACCCATGTTGCCGTAATACGCCTCGTGGAATTTTTTGGAGCGCGACGGGTTTCCCATGCCATCGATCTCGACCACGATGAAACCCAGTTCGGCGAGCGCCTGCGTGTCGCCACGCGCAGCCGAGAAACTCCGGCTGCCCACGCTTCCCGATTGCGGGCCCGGATAGATATGGTTGACGATTGGATACTTCCGCGCCGGCTCAAAGTTCGCCGGCTTGAACATCAACCCGTAGAGGTCGGTCACGCCGTCCCGCGCTTTGACCACGAACGGCATGGGCGGCTTCCATCCGGCAGTTTGGAAATATCAGCTTTTTCGAGCGTGCTGACCAGCTTCCCTTCCGAATCCCGAAGCACAGCCACCGGAGGGACATCGGGTTTCGAGTAGCTATCGACGAAGAAGCGCCCGGATTTTGACAGCGTGATCTCGTGATTTGAGTCTTCCGGAGTCAATAGCGAGAGATGTTTTCCATCGAATCCGATGCGGTAAAAGTGATTGAAATACGGGTCTCGGCTCTTCTCCCGGCCCACGCCGGTGAAGTAGAGCATGCGATTCTGCTCATCGACCCGCAGCAACTGCGCCACATTGCCCTCGCCAGCCGTGATCTGATTCTTAAGGCGCCCGGTCTCGAGATCGTAGAGATAGAGATGCCCCCAGTTGTCGCGCTCGGAGAACCAGATCACCTCGCTCGATGACGGCAAGTACCGCCAGTTCGCGCGGCCGTTTCCGGATTCAAAAAAGGTCGATACGGTCTCTTCGATTACATCGCGGACCGCTCCGGTCGTGACGTCCGCGATCCGGAGCTGCTCGCGCTTGTGGTCCCGGGAGGTCGAGACGAAAGCGAGATGGGATCCGTCCGGGCTCCACTGTACGTCAGCCCATTCGCCTCCGCGGCAGGCGATGTCGTCGCAAAGCGACGAGCGATGCTGATCAGCGGGCATTTTTAACCGGACAACATGCGGATCGTCGACATCGATTACGACGCGCTGAATCGTCGTGACGACGTCGTCCCCTGGAAGCGGATACTTCCACGCTTGGAGCGCCGGGTGCCCGACCTTGGTCTCCACCAGGTACATCTCGCCGACGCCGCGCTGGTCTTGTTGATAAGTTGCGATCTTCTTTGAATCGGGGGACCAGAGCACGATCGGGCGGTCGCTCCGGGTCCAGCCCGCGTTATCCGTCGCGTAGCCGAAATCCTTCACGCCGTCGGTGGTGAGCTGTGTTTCCTTGCCGGTCGCGACGTCCCGAATCCACAAATTGTAATCGCGGATAAAGACGGAGCGCTTCTTGTCGGGCGACAGCCCTCTCGCGCCACGCCCGCCCGCTACCGCTTCAGTATTAACTTTGGCGGCGCACTGGCTGCCCTGGCGATCACATGTCCAGCGGTGGTTCCTAAGGTTGAACGAGATCGACTGACCATCCGCCGAAAATTCGAAATCCGTGAACGGGAGGCGGTTGGCGCGATAAGTCGTCCCTGCGGCCGTGGAGAGCGCAGCCGCGAGCCTAGCGTGGTCGAAAGCCGGCACGCGAGTCGCTCGCGCGGCATCGACCAGCACGAACTCGGCCCCTTCCGCAGTCGTATTCCGATACCAGAAACGATCATCCGCCAGCCAGGTAGGGCGCACGCCGGAGTGGAATACCAACGGCGTGGTGTTATATGGCATGAACTTCTCGGCGCGCGCGTAATCGGCACTGGTGAGTGTGCGCTGTTGGGCGGCGCCGGATATGATCGCAACCGAACTCGCAATCGCGAGTCTTAGAAACGGATGCTTGGGAACACGCTTTAACATTCTGATCCTTCCGTGATGTCAGCGAGCGCAACCGGCCCGGCCGAAATCGTTCGCTACACATCACTAGTTACAACTAGTTACAAATGAGGGTGGCCTGGAAGTCAAGCGCGCCTTGTTACTGCGGCCCAGAGAGTGGTAGCCTTCTAAGGAGCGAGAGGAGAACCGATTGGAGACCAATGAATCCGCGGAGTGTCCCCTCTGCCTTGAGCGGATGCAACCCGAAGATCGGGCCGGAAGCACGTGGATGATATGTCCGAACGGCTGCCCGACGGAATTGGAAGTTGCCCTGGCGAAACCCCCATCCGCCGAAATCCACCCCGTCGCGCCTGTTCTTCTGGCACGGGCTGGTGGATCTCGGACGTGAGAACTTTGGCTCCCGGACGTAGGTGATCGGCGAAGACTTCACCAAACTCCCAATCTCCCTGACATCACGCCGTCCGACGGACGCATGCCTGCGCGGTCGCGCGCCAACGCGCCGGCCGCGAACCCCAATGTAGAATGGGGCGTGCAGCAGATCATGCAGAGTTGTGATATCGGACTGATTGGCCTCGCGGTGATGGGCCAAAACCTGGTTCTGAACATGAACGATCACGGCTATCGCGTGGCCGTGTTTAATCGAACTGTCTCCAAGGTGGACGAATTCCTGAGCCGCGAAGCGGCCGGCACCCAAGTAGTGGGGACGCACTCGATTCCGGAACTGGTACAGGCGTTGAAGAAACCCCGGCGAGTGATGCTGATGGTCAAAGCCGGCGATACCGTGGATCAAATGATCGGCAGCATCCTGCCGCATCTTGAAAAAGGCGACATCATCATCGATGGCGGCAACTCGCATTATCCGGATTCGAACCGCCGGGCGAAGGCGCTTGCAGAGAAGGGAATTCTGTTCATCGGGACCGGCGTATCGGGCGGGGAGGAGGGAGCGCGGCACGGCCCTTCCATCATGCCGGGCGGAAACCCCGCTGCCTGGCCCCGCGTGAAAGAGATCTTTCAGGCGATTGCGGCCAAGGTCGAGGATGGCACACCATGCTGTGACTGGGTGGGTGAAGACGGCGCCGGCCATTACGTCAAGATGGTCCACAATGGCATCGAGTACGGCGACATGCAGCTCATTTGCGAGGCCTACCATCTGCTGAAGGAGGGAATCGGTCTGAGCGCGGCAGAGCTGCACGATGTGTTTGACGAATGGAACCGCGGGGAACTCGACAGCTTCCTGATCGAGATCACGAGTCAGATATTCGCCAAGAAGGACGAAGACCGAACGCCGCTGATCGACAAGATTCTGGACTCAGCCGGCCAGAAGGGAACCGGCAAGTGGACCGGCATTAGCGCCCTGGAAATGGGGACTCCCGTGACTCTGATCGCAGAAGCCGTTTTTGCCCGTTGCCTCTCCGCATTGAAGGCGGAGCGCGTCGCTGCCTCCAAGATCCTGGCGGGACCGAAGCGCCCGGCCGATCAGGATCGCAAGAGTTTCACCGAGGATGTGCGGAGGGCGCTCTACTGCTCAAAAGTGATTTCTTATGCGCAAGGATACATGCTGCTGCGCGATGCGGCAAAGGAGCAAGGGTGGAATCTCAACCTGGGAGGAATCGCTCTCATGTGGCGCGGAGGCTGCATCATCCGTAGCCGCTTTCTCGGGAAGATCAAAGAGGCTTACGACAAGAATCCACAGCTCACGAATCTGCTGCTGGACGATTTCTTCAGCGGGCTGTTGAACGATTATCAATCCTCCTGGCGGCGCGCCATCATCCAGGCGATCCAGATCGGCGTGCCAACGCCTGCATTCTCTACGGCGCTCTCCTTCTACGATGGATTCCGCACAGCCTACCTGCCTGCAAACCTTCTGCAGGCCCAGCGCGATTTCTTCGGCGCCCACACTTACGAGCGCGTCGATAAGCCGCGGGGCGAGTTCTTCCACACCAACTGGACGGGACGCGGCGGCAGAGTGTCGTCAGGTTCATATAACGCATGAGCTTTGGGCTGACCATACGTTCGGATGGCACGCTGGACTTGTTGTCTCTGGGGGCACTTGTCCACCGCCTCGACCCAGGTATCATCCCCTTCCGCAAAGCCAGCGAGTGCCAAATCCACGTGAGCGGTGGGGAGTTCAACGTTGCCGCCAACCTGGCGGATTGCTTCGGCCTCGAGACCGGCATTGCGACGGCTATGGTCAATTACCCAATCGGGGACTTGGTCGCCGAACGGGTAAAAGCCATGGGCGTCAAACCCTTCTACAAGCGATTCGAGCACGACGGAGTCAGCGGCCCGAACATTGCCGCCGTGTACAGCGACCGCGGGCACGGCGTGCGCGCGCCAGTCGTCTTCTATAACCGCTCTAACGAAGCGGCCGCGCAGCTGAAGCCGGGCGATTTCGACTGGAGCTCGATTTTCGCGTCCGGCGTGCGCTGGTTCCACAGCGGCGGGATCTTCGCGGCCCTCTCCCAGACGACGGCCGAATTGATCATCGAAGCCATGCAAGCGGCCAAGGCGGCCGGCGCGGTAGTCTCCTTCGATTTGAACTTTCGGGAAAAGCTGTGGAAGGTTTCGGGCGGTCAGGATCGTGCGGCGGCCATCATCGGACGGATCGTCAAGAACGTGGATGTTCTCGTCGGCAACGAAGAGGACCTGCAGAAGGGATTGGGAATCCCCGGCCCGGAGGTGGCAGGCAAATCGAAGCTCGATCCAAGCACGTTTTTCGACCTGATCGATCGCGTCGTGGAGCAGCATCCGCAAATCCGAATTGTTGCGACCACGCTCAGAGAGGTGTACGGGACTAACCGGCACAGTTGGGGGGCGGTGGCTTGGATCAACGGCCAGACGCACGTGGCCCCGACCTGCGAGCTTCACGTTTACGATCGGGTGGGAGGCGGTGATGGATTCGCCTCGGGATTCTTCTATGGCCTCCTTACCGGCGAATCGCCGGAGGACGCGATTAAGCTGGGCTGGGCGCACGGAGCGCTGCTGACCACCTTCCCGGGCGACACAACCATGGCGACACTCGCGGAAGTGCGGGCTCTGGCGAAGGGCGGGTCGGCGAGGATCAGGCGTTAGAACACGCGGCGCTTCAGGCGCTCGATTGCGAATTTCGCCGTATCCGCCACCGCCATCACAGTCATCACGCCGGCCTGCACCGGATCGGTTACGACGAGGTCGGCTGCGTCGGGAACGCTGCCGGCCATGTTCAGGCTTACCACCAGCAGGCCCTGTGCGCGAACGTCGCGCACGGCCTGTTCGATCTCGCCACCCATCAGCGAGCCGGCCAGCACGATGGCCTTCACGCGCGGCAAGCGGGCGCTGGCGCGCACGGCGGCGGCCAGCGGTCTTTCACCCACCAGCGGGATCGTGTCGACCGAGATATGCTCGCCGCGAATGTTGTGGCGGTCGGCTTCGGTGATCGCTCCCAGAGCCACTTGTCCCACCTGGGCGCCGCCGCCCATTATGATGATCCTCTTGCCGTAAACCTTGTCCATCGTCTCGACCTGGACGACGTGGCTGACCACGGTAAGCTGCGCCAAGCCCGCCACCAACGCCGCAGCCTCGCCCGGCAGTTCGATCTCGAACATAATCCGCGTCTGAGGCGGCTTTTCTTCGACGATTTCGACGCTCAGGATGTTGCCTTGATGGCGCGCGATCACGCCGGTGAGCTCGTGCAGGATACCTGGCCCGGAGCTGGCGACGATCTCAATTCCGATCTTCATTCGGCTTCGTACTTGCGCAGGATGTCCGCCCAATGGCCCTGGGCGACCAGCAGCATTTCAACAACTTCGCGCACGGCTCCCGAGCCGCCGGCGGATGCGGTGATAAAATGCGCGGCGCGTTTCACCTCCGGCCGGGCGTTTGCCGTGGCGATCGCTAGACCGACCCGTCGCATCACCACTACGTCAGTGAGATCATCTCCGACGTAGGCGGTCTCCGCCAGCGGGATTCCGCTTTTCGCGTGAATGTCCTCCAAAACCGGGATCTTTTCGATGTGGCCCTGGTAGACATATGTCATACGCACCTGGCGCGCGCGCTCCTCGGTGGCCGGCGAGACCCGGCCGCTGATGACGCCCGTCTGGATGCCGTGCCAGCTAAGCCATTGCAGCGCGATACCGTCCTGCGAACTGAACGCCTTGGTCTCGACCATTTTTCCGTCGGGGCCGGGAACATTGATCAGGGCGCCGTCGGTCAGGACTCCGTCCACGTCCATCAGTAACAGCCGAACGCGCGCGGCGCGCTGTTGAATGTCTGGATTCATGTGCGGGTCCCAAATAGTTTCTCGTAATACGCGCGCTGTTCGCACAGCAGACGATCGTAAACGGCTTCGTGCTCCGGCACCGGACTGAACACGGCGCCGGTGGAGGCCGGTAGCGCGCTCAAATTCTTGATGGCGCCGATGCGCTCCAGCACCCACAGCGCCGCGCCCCGGCTGGAAGCCTCCGGCTCCGTGCACGCGACTACCGGACGGCAGAGCGCATCCGCCATCATCTGGGTCCATGCGGGCGAGTGCAGCAACGCGCCCCCCGATGCGATCACTTCAGCAGGGGGAGCGAGGCGCTTCGAGAGAATCTGGTAGATGTCGCGGAAACGCAGCGCCACGGATTCAAGCGAAGCCCGCAGAATGTCAAACGGTTGGGTGGTGAGGCTCATGCCCGCGATCACGGCGCGCAGGTCGTCGCGCCAGTACGGCGAGCGCTCCCCCGAAAAGAATGGCAGCAGCATCAGGCCGTGGCCGCCTGGCGCGGCCGCCTCAAGCTTAGCCTCGACATCCTTCGGCAGCACCAGCGTGCGCTTCATCCAGGCGAACACCCCGCCGCCGTTTGAAAGAGCGCCGCCCATCACGAACCGCTTGCGGTCGACGCGGTAACAAAACAGACCTGCGGGGATCTCTATTTGCGGCGCTTCGATCACCGCGCGCATCGCGCCGGTGGTGCCCACCATCAGTGCGAAACGGCCGGGCTCGATGCAGCCGCTCCCGAGGTTATCGCAGGCCCCATCGCCGATAGGAGGGAACCACGGCACGCCGTCGAATGACGGCCACATTCGACGATATTCGGGCCCGAGTTCCTGCTCAGGCTGGTCCATGCCGGAGGGCACGGCCAGTTGTGAGCGGCATATTTGCAAGGCCGCCAGCATCTCATCATCGTAATCGTTGGCATTTTGATTCCAGATGCCAGTGCCCGAAACCATCGACGTCGACACAGACGCCCGGCCAAATAGCTTTTGAAAAAGGTATTCGGGAAAGCTGAGCCAGCGGTGCGTCGCGGTGAACTCAGCGGGTCGATTCTTTTGCAGCCAGAGTAGCTTCGCGGGCCAGTAACTGGCATGCGGAACGCAGCCGGTGCGAGCATGGGCGTCAGGGACGCGAGGCACCTCGGACGCGCTGCGGGTATCAAGCAGGTGTAGGATCGGCAGCGTCGGGCGTCCGTCCTCACCGACCCCCAGGAGGCTGTGCCAGAATGCGCTCCCGGCGACGGCCGCGATACGAAGCCCCGCAGCGTGTACCTGGCGGTGCAACTCGTCGAGACAATCGAGCGCGAGGCGGGCCAAGCGGTCAGGATTCACTTCGACACCGCCGTCCGGAGTGGTTTCCTCCTGATAGGGGAGATGCGCGCCATAGCCCTCCATCTGGCGCGCGCCCGCATCGAAAAGAAGCGCACGAACCGAGGAACTGCCCACATCGAGACTTACAATGAAAGAATCGGCTGTGCTCGACCGGGTGCTCAGAACCATTTCTCGTTATAGCATGCTGGCGCCGGACGCCCGCGTCGCTGTCGCGGTGTCCGGCGGGCCTGATTCAGTGTGCCTGCTGCATGTTCTACGCGAGCTTGCTCCCCATCTCGGTGTGACTGTGGCGGCGGTTGCGCACTTCAACCACAAGCTGCGCGGCGAGGCAGCGGAGGAAGATGAGCGCTTCGTCGGCGCGATGGCGGCCGAGATGGGCGTGCCTTTCCATCGGGCGGAAGCTGAGGTGAGTGCCTCCGCGGGGAATCTGGAGCAGGCCGCGCGCCGGGCGCGCCGAGGCTTCTTCTTCGAGTTGATGCGCGGCGGGGTGGCGGATCGCGTCGCGCTCGGTCATACGCGCGACGATCAGGCCGAAACGGTGCTCTTCCGCCTCCTGCGAGGCTCCGGTCTGGCGGGACTGGCCGGAATCTATCCGGTAACCGCGGATGGTTTCGTACGGCCCCTGATCGACAGCACGCGAAACGAAGTCGAGGGATTCCTGCGCTCGCGCGGCATTCCCAGCCGTTTCGATGCCACCAATCGGGATCCGAGGTTTGCGCGGAACCGGATTCGCCATGGCCTCTTGCCCAAGCTTCGGGACGAGTGGAACCCGAACATCGTGGACACGTTAGCGAACCTCGCTGACTTGGCGCGGGAAGAGGAGCGCTTCTGGAAAACCCAGATCGATCGTATCGCCGGCGACACCTTCGTTGCCGGGAACCCTGGCCTTGAATTGGCCGCCGCCGCGCTGGCCGCTCTACCCAAGGCTGCCGCCCGGCGCCTGGTCCGGCACGCGATCGCCCAGGTCAAAGGAGACCTGCGCCGTATCGAATTCAGCCATATCGAGCAGGTGCTCGTATTGGCCTCTGCGAACGCCGGAGAGGGCAAAATCCGCCTGCCCGGCATAGACGTGATCCGGTCGTTCGACCGGCTGCGGATGGAGGCTATTGCGCCCCAAGTGCCGGTGGAAACCGTCCCGGTGGCGGTTCCGGGCCGGTACCCAGCGCCCGACGGAAACTCACAAGTCTGTTTCGAAGTTACTGAAAGCAAACGAACGACGGATATGTGTGCTAACCTGAAAGGAGAATTGTCCTGGCAGCGGATTCCCGCGCCGTTGGAGTTGCGCGGGTGGAGACCTGGCGACCACTACCGGCCGGTAGGGCAGTCGCGCGATAAAAAGGTCCAGGAAATGTTTCAAAGGGCCCGAGTGCCCTTCTGGCAGCGGCGATTTTGGCCGATTGTTACGAGTGGAGGCAAGATCCTGTGGGCCAGGCGGTTTGGAGCGGCGAAAGAGTTCGCCGCCACCGAGGATTCGGGGCCTGTGCTCTGCGTTTGGGAGGCCAAACAACTGTAGGCGTTGAATCTTTCAGTAGCGTATCAACGTCTCTATAGTAGGCGGCGAGTGGGAGAAGTCATGAATTCAAGCGTAAGAAACGCAGTCCTGTGGTTAATCATTTTGTGCCTGGTCGTCCTTGTCTGGGCGGTGTTCAAGGGCAGCAAAGCGCCGGGTGCGCAGCCGCAATTCTCGGAGCTGTTTAAGCAAGTCGACGATGGCAAGGTAGAGAGCGTCACCATCAACGCGGTTACCGGCGAAGTCCACGGGAAATATAAGAGTGGCGAAGAGTTCCATTCCACCGTTCCACCCAACTACAACGACTTCACGACGCACCTGCTTCAAAAAGGCGTCAATTGCAAGGTCGAGAAAGACAACGGGGGCAATTGGGTCTCGATCCTGGTGAACGCTATCCCGTTCGTTTTGCTGCTGGCATTCTGGATCTTTATGATGCGCCAGATGCAAAGCGGAGGCAATAAAGCGCTGAGCTTCGGAAAGAGCCGTGCGCGGCTTCACTCTTCGCAACAGAAGAAAGTCACGTTCAAGGATGTCGCGGGCGTGGAAGAGGCCAAGGAAGAACTGCAGGAAATCATCGAGTTCCTCCGCGAGCCTCAGAAGTTTCAGAAACTCGGCGGGCGCATTCCGAAAGGCGTTTTGCTCATCGGCTCGCCGGGGACCGGAAAAACGCTGTTGGCGCGCGCCATTGCCGGCGAGGCCAACGTTCCGTTTTTCTCGATTTCGGGTTCGGATTTCGTCGAGATGTTCGTCGGCGTGGGCGCCAGCCGCGTCCGCGATCTGTTCGAGCAGGGCAAGAAGAACGCCCCCTGCATTATCTTCATCGACGAAATCGACGCTGTGGGCCGCCATCGCGGAGCGGGGCTTGGCGGCGGACACGACGAGCGCGAGCAGACACTCAATCAACTCCTGGTTGAAATGGACGGGTTTGAATCCAACGAAGGAGTAATCCTGGTGGCGGCGACCAACCGCCCCGACGTGCTCGATCCAGCGCTGCTGCGGCCGGGCCGATTCGATCGGCGGGTGGTCGTCGGGCGACCGGAGGTGAAGGGACGCGAGGCGATCCTCAAGGTTCATACGAAGAAGACGCCCCTGTCCGACGATGTAGACCTTTCCGTGCTCGCGCGCGGAACGCCGGGATTCGCCGGCGCGGATCTCGCCAACCTGGTCAACGAAGCTGCCTTGATCGCCGCGCGGCAGAACCGCAAGGTGGTCACGCAGTTCGATTTCGAGCTCGCTAAGGACAAAGTGATGATGGGGGTGGAACGCAAGAGCCTCATCATCAGCGACGAAGAGAAGAAGAACACCGCTTATCACGAGGCCGGCCACGCGCTGGTCGCGGCGCTGACGCCGCACGCCGATCCGGTACACAAGGTCACGATCATCCCCCGCGGCATGGCGCTCGGCGTCACGATGCAGTTGCCGATCGACGATAAGCACTCCTACAACAAGGAGTATCTGGATGCGCAGCTCGCTATCCTCATGGGCGGGCGTATTGCCGAAGAGGTTTTCATGCATCACGTGACCACCGGAGCGGGGAACGACATCGAACGCGCCACAGAGATGGCGCGCAAGATGGTATGCGAGTGGGGCATGAGCGAACTCGGTCCCCTCAGCTTCGGCAAGCGCGAGGAGCAGATCTTTCTGGGCCGCGAGATCGCGCAGCATCGCGATTACAGCGAAGCCACGGCAATCCGCATCGACGAACAGGTGAAAAAGCTGGTGGAGAGCGGCTACAGCCGTGCCCGCGCGCTTATCGAGGAGCGGTCGGACGCGCTGGAGCGCATCGCGCTGGCGTTGCTCGAGCGCGAGGTCCTGGACGGAAGCGAGGTGCGCCAGTTGATCGAGGGCGTGACGCTGCCGGCCTTCCAGCCCGCAGGCGACGGCACGCAGCACGTGATCAAGCCGGAGTCGGGCCGCCGTGTTTCAGGCCCGATGCTTGAAGGCGGACCGCAGCCCGCGTGATTCCGCGGTTCCCGGTTTATCTGTTCGACATCGATGGAACTCTCCTGGATTCGGCTCGCGATATCTGCGGCGCTATCCAGGACGTGCTCCTGGCCTCCGGGCGTGACGATGTCTCCCAGGCTTTCCTCCGGCGCTACATTGGCCGCCACCTCCTGGACCTGTTCCTCGATCTGGAATTTAAGCGCGAGTCGATCGACCAAATGATTGCCGATTACCGCCGCATTTACCTGCTGCGCCAGCACTCGCTGACGTCAGTGTATCCGGGCGTTGCCGAGGCTCTGCCCCGGCTTGGCGGCCGCAAGTCCACCGCAACAACCAAGGGCACGCCCACCACGCGAGCGGTTCTCGAACAGTTCGGCCTGATAGGACATTTCGATCACGTGCAAGGCACCGACGGTTTCCCAGCCAAGCCCGAGCCCGACGTCATTCTTAAGTCGCTCGAGATTCTTGGTGCCCAGCCAGAGGAGTGTTTGCTGGTTGGAGATGCACCGGCGGACATGGAAGCAGGGCGCCGCGCGGGTGTGCGGATCTGTGCCGTGCGCTACGGCTACGGTGATCCGTCAGAGCTGGCCCGCTGGAATCCCGACTTCTGGATCGACGATCCGCGTGATTTATTAAGTGAATCGTTTGTGTAGCATCCGCATCTAAGCCAGTCAAGGCGTTGTTACTGCCGATGTCGATTTCTGCCCCGCTCGCAGAGTTTGCCCTCCCGTTAATGGAAAAAGCGAAGGAAATGAGTGGAATGAGGCACGCCGGAGAACAAATCACTAAGCATTACCTGCTCGCGAGCGATTTCGACCAAACGTTGAGCTTCAACGATTCCGGGATCATCCTAAGCGACCTGCTCGGGATATCCGGCTTTCAGGAAAGGATCTCCGGGCTTTCTCGCATCCACTTGGTACAGCAGGGCGGAGAACTGGCATACCTGATCCTTCACGATCCCGAATTTCGGTGCGTGCGGAAGGAGCATTTGATCGAAGCCGGCAAGCAGGTCCGGCTGAAAGAGAACATCCGGGTGCTTTCGCGCTTACTGAAAGGTCTGGATGGGTTACAGTTCTTCTTCTATGTGATTTCAGCGGCTCCCGAAGAGGTTATTCAATCGGCGCTCGAAGGAATCGTTCCCAAGGATCACATCTATGGAACCCGTTTTCACTACGATCCTTCCTCGGGCGAGATCCAATCGATTGTTCGCGTGCCGGCAGGCTACGGCAAGGTGGCCGTCCTTGAAGAGCTGCGGGCCAAACTGCAAGTCAGCCACGATCGAGTCATTTACGTCGGCGACGGAAGCTCCGACATTCATGTAATGCTGCACGTTCATCGCGGAGATGGGCTTACCATCGCCGCATCAGAGAACAATTACATCACCCAAATCGCCAAACGTACCGTCCTGAGCGATGATGCTCTGAGCGTGCTGGTCCCCATCCTGGAAGAGGTCGCCGGATGGGACTCCATCCGGATCCGCGCTCTATTCGAATCGCACGGTTTCGTGCTGCAAGAATGGGAAAAGGTTCGAACGGATTTCGTCACGATCTCCAAGACGTCTCCTGCGGCAGCCGGGAACGCCTGAAGATGTGGCCATCTATTCGTCTTTCAACGTCGATAAGTCCAATCGTCCTGTGTAGATTGCCATCCCGAGCGCCGCATGGATTCCAAGTGCGGCGAGTTCCCGAATTTCTTCTATCGCGGTGATTCCGCCTGCCGCCGTGAGCTCGTGCTGCGTAGCCGAGCGCAGACGGCGAAACCAGGCGAGGTCGGTGCCCTGCATCATGCCTTCCTTGTCCACATATGTACAGAGGAAGCCGCTACAGTAGGGCTCCAAACGGCTGACAACCTCTTCGGCCGTGAACTGTGTCGCTTCCCGCCAGCCTTTGACGACAATTTTGCCTCCCGCTGAGTCGAGGGCGATGATGAGGCGCTCGCGTCCGACGGCTTCGCAGATCTCTGCAAGCGCCGGAGTGAACGCTGCGGTGCCGACGATCACGCGGTGCGCTCCCTGTTCGACCAGTCTTCGTGCCCGCTCCGCAGTGCGCACACCGCCTCCCACGCGGCACTTGGCCCGCGACGCGATCAGACCCACAACCGCCGCGTTTTCACCTGTGCCCAGGGCTGCGTCGAGATCGATCACTTGCAATTCTGGAAAAGCCGCGAACTTATGCAGCATTTCGAGCGGCGGGCCGGCTTCCAAAGCGCGATTGCGGCCCTGCACGAGCTGAACCACTTTCCCATCCATCAGGTCGATGCAAGGGATGATCATAAGCGTACCGGTGTGCCGCGCGCCGCCAAAAACTTCTTCAAATCACCGATCGTGCAGGTGCCGTAGTGAAAGATGGAAGCGGCGAGGGCTGCGTCAGCGCCCGCATTCTCGAGCACTTCGAAAAAATCCTCCGGTTTGCCAGCGCCGCCGGAAGCGATTACCGGAACGTGGGTCGCTTCGCGCACCGCTCGTGTCAGCTCGCAATCGAAGCCCGTCTGAACGCCATCGGTATCCATCGAGGTCAGCAGGATCTCTCCGGCGCCCAACTCTTCGCCTCGCCTGGCCCACTCGACGGCGTCGAGACCCTCGTCGTCGCGCCCGCCGCGTGTATAGACGTTCCAGATACCCTCTGATCGTCTTCGTGCATCGATCGCCAGCACCACTGCTTGCGCGCCGAACTCCGCGCTGAGCTCGCGGATCAACTCCTGGCGGCGCACGGCGGCGGTATTGATGCTGACCTTATCGGCTCCGGCGTGCAAAATGCGGCGCGCATCCTCCACGGTGCGGACGCCGCCGCCGACCGTGAGGGGGATAAAGACCTCCCGGGCGGTGCGCGCCACCACGTCCACCATCGTGTCGCGATCGTCGCTCGACGCGGTGATGTCGAGAAACACGATTTCGTCGGCGCCCTGCTCGTTGTACCGCGCCGCCAGCTCGACAGGATCACCCGCGTCCCGGAGGTTTACGAAATTGACGCCTTTCACCACCCGTCCGCCGGTCACGTCGAGGCAGGGAATAATACGTTTCGCCAGCATGTTCTAGCTCCCGGCGAAGTTCCGCATGATCCGCAGCCCGACACCGCCCGACTTCTCAGGATGGAACTGGACGCCAAAGATGTGTCCGTGTTCGAGGACAGCCGTATAAGGAACCGTGTATACGCAAACCGCCGCCGTTTCGTTAACCGGAGGCACATAGTAGCTGTGCGCGAAGTAGACGTACGGCTTCTCAGCTCCGCCGCGCAAAAGGCGTGACTCGCGTCTGGGCTCGAGTTGGTTCCAGCCCATGTGCGGAATTCGCGCATTACCGCTGAACTTCTTGACTAGCCCCTGATAGACTCCGAGACCGCGCTCCTCCGGAGCTTCTTCACTCGAAGCGAACAGCGCCTGCAGGCCCAGACAGATACCTAGAAACGGCACGCCCGCGCGGATCCGCTCCTTGAGTGCCTCGCGCACCCCCATCTCGTCCAGCGCGCGCATCATCTGGCCGAAGTGTCCCACGCCCGGCAGGATGATCTTTGGGGCACGCCTAAGGCCATCGGCGTCGGTCACCAGTTCATAATCCGCGCCGATTTCGCGGAGTGTGTTTTGAACCGAGCGAAGATTGCCCGCGCCATAGTCCAAGATCGAAATCACAACAGCCCCTTCGTGGAAGGCAACTGATCCTTCAGCCGCTTGTCTTTCGAGCAGGCGTAGCGCATTGCCCGGGCAAAGCACTTGAAAATCGCCTCGATCTTGTGGTGGTTGGAGCGTCCATACAGCACCCTGGCATGCAGATTCGCGGCGGCGTGATTCACGAAGCCTCCAAAGAAATCCTCCACCAGTTCCGTCTGGAGATCGCCAACCAGACGGACCTTCACGAGGTCCTTGTAGACCAGCGCCGGTCGTCCTCCCAGATCGAGCGCCACCACCGCCAGCGTCTCATCCATCGGCAGCACGAAATAGCCCGCGCGATTGATTCCGCGACGGTCGCGCAGGGCCTTCGCGAAGAGCTGCCCGAGCACGATTCCGGCGTCTTCCACGGTATGGTGCTGATCGACATCCAAATCGCCATCTGCGTGAAGCTTCAAGTCGAAACCGCCGTGTTTGGCGAAAAGTTCCAGCATGTGATCGAGAAAGCGGATTCCCGTGGAAATGTCGCCAGCGCCGCGCCCCTCGATTTTGAGGCTCCCGCGGATGCGCGTTTCGTTCGTGTTTCGCACAACCGAGGCGTGTCTCATAACGCCTCCTCGATCTGGTTGATGTTCTCGAGGATCGCTATGGCGCGCTCTTGTTGGAAAAGCCGGATCAACTCCTGGCGGCGCGAATGCGATTCCGCGGCGATCCCGATGAACGGCACCCCGGCCGCGCGCGACGCACGCGCGTCGTCCACCGTGTCGCCTACATAGATCAGCTTGCGCCCGGGCTTCCTCTCCTGAATGGCGAGCAGTCCGTCCGGCGCGGGCTTACCGTTTGCCACGTCATCGGTGCAGATGATCGGGTCGAAGCGTAGAGCCGCGCCGAAGCGCCGGAGCGAGATGTCCGCTTCGTAGCGCAAGCGTCCGGTGAAAATCGCGATACCGAAGCGCTCCATCAAGCGCTCCAGCAAGCCCGGCTGCGGAAACCATCGTTCGCGTTGAATCAGCCCGTCGCCGTTCGAACCCAGAAAGATCTTGTTGAACTGGTCAACCACGTCGCTGTAGTCCACATGGACACCCAGATCCGCAGCAATTTTCTGCGACAGGGCCCAGTCATTGTTCCAGCCGCCCTGATTCTTATATTGCTGAATCAGGTCGCGCGTGATCTGGTGGCCTGTAAGACGTGCGACGGTCTGGACGATCGCCTCTCGATAAGATTCGGAGACTTCGGTCAGCACACCGTCCATGTCAAAGACGATTATTGAGTCCACAAGCTCTCCAGCTCTTCGAGGAATCGAAGGATTTGCGCCCGAGTGCCGATTGTAAGCCGCACGCAGCCGGGAATCTCGTAGCTTCGATCGCGCACCAACACGCCACGCTCGCGCAAAGCGTCGCGTAGAGGGAGCGCGCGATCGCCGGCATGGAACAGCACGAAGTTCGCCTGGCTGGGGAAAAAGCGGATGCCGAGCTTTCCCAGGCCCTCACAGGCAAGCTCGCGCGCCGCGAGCACCTCCGTGACATAATCCGCTACGTACTGGCGATCCTGGATCGCCGCACGCGCGGCGATGGCGGCCAGCGTGTTCACGCTATAGGGCGACTGCGCCTTCCGCAGCCAGCGCACATTAGCGGAGCAAGAGAACAGGCACCCGCAGCGCATGGCCGCCATGCCGTGAACTTTCGAAAACGTCCGGCTCACGAATAGATTCGGGTATTCGCGAATCCAGTCGAGCGCGGTCGTGCCCGAAAACTCAAAGTAAGCCTCGTCGATCAATACGGCCGCGCCCGGCGCGGCTTCGAGGATCCTCCGCAACCCGTCCAGCCCGGCGCCTGTTCCGGTCGGATTGTTCGGATTCGCCATCAGCACCGCCCGCGTGTTGGGAGTGAGCACCCTGAGCAGCTCTTCGAGCGGAAAGGCGAGGTCCTCCATGCGATAGCAGACTTCGTGTATCGATGCCCCGGCGAGTTCCGCGTAGAAACGGTACATCGCATAGGAAGGCTTCAGCAGCACCACCTCATCGCCGCTCGCGACATAGGTGTTCACCACTAATTGAATCGCCTCGTCGGTTCCGTTGGTAACCGTGATTTCATCCGTCGCGACGCCGTAGAATGCGGCCAGTTCCTCGATCGCTTCCAGGTACTCGGGATAGATCGAAAGCTGGCTGGCGGTGAGACGATCGCGCAGGAATTCGACCACGCGCGGCGAGCATCCGACCGTGTTCTCGTTGAAATCGAGCCTCAGTTTGCCGGCACGGCCGCCGCTCGGTGGAGAATAAGGCGCCATTTTAAGTACGGCTTCGCGAGGCTCGAGTTTGCGGCTACAGACCGGCGAGCCCGCTCTCCCGTTTCGGACCTCCACCGAACGCGCATGCGCTTCCAGGCCCTCGGCACGCGCCAGCGTCGTAATCGCCGGGGTAAGCTTTGCAAGCCCATCATGCGTCAGTTCCTGCACCGAAATCACCTTCACAAAGTCTGCAGCCGAAAGACCGCCGCGCAGCCGGGCTGCGCCTGACGTGGGCAGCACGTGATTCGGTCCTGAGACATAGTCGCCGGCCGCCTCCGGGCTCGAGGGCCCGAGAAACAGGCTGCCGGCGTGTGTGATCCCGCGCAGCAAGGACGGGTCATACAGACTTACATGCTCCGGCGCGAGCGCATTCGAGAACTCAACGGCCCGCTCCAACTTATCGACGATCACAATCGCGCCGTTGTTTTCAACGGATATTCGCGCAACGCCGGCGGTCGGAAGCGTTGCGAGCTGTCGCTCGATCTCCCCGGCGACCGCTTCCGCCAGGGGGCGCGAGGTAGTCAGAAGAATCGCAGACGCGTCCACATCATGCTCAGCTTGCGCGAGCATGTCTGCGGCGAGCCAGACTGGATTGCCTTCCGCGGCGATAATCACGATTTCGGTCGGCCCGGCGATAAAGTCGATGCCCACTTCTCCCGCGATTAACTTCTTCGCTGCCGCGACATAGATATTCCCGGGGCCGACAATGCGATCCACCCTCGGGACCGTCCCTGTGCCAAACGCCAGCGCGGCGATCGCCTGCGCACCGCCCATCCGGAACAGATGCGTCACGCCGAGCCATGCCGCGATGCCGAGGATTTCGGGGCTGGGGTTCGGACATGCCACGCACGTGGTGGCGACGCCGGCCACTTGCGCCGGGATCACGGTCATCAGCAGAGTGGACGGCAATGGATACCGGCCCGCCGGGATGTACGCGCCCATCGAATCGAGGGGCCGGACAATCTGTCCGAGGCGCCGGCCATCGCCACAAGCGACAAACTTCTGGTCCGGTAGTTGCCACCGCGCGTATTCCCGAATGTTTGCCGCGGCGACCGCGACCGCGCGCTCGAATTCCGGCGCAAGCGCCCCTTCCACGGGGATCCGCACGCTGGCGCCCTCGAACCCGTCGAACGTGCGGGCGTATTCGAGCACCGCCGCGTCGCCCCTCGCGCGCACATCCGCGATGATCGGCGCTACAACGCGCTCCGCCTCCGCCAGCCGCATCGCCTTTCGGGCGACCAGCGCCCCCGCATCCTCGAAATTCAAGATCCGAATCATCACATCACAATCTTGTTCAGAGGATATTCGACGATGCCCTGTGCGCCTGCTTCCTTCAGGCGCGGCAAAATTGTCCGAACGGTCGACTCATCGAGGATGGTGTTGACCGCCAGCCATTCCTCGTCGCTCAAGTGGGAGATCGTCGGCTTCTTTAACGCCGGCAGCACGTTCAGCACGCGTGGCAGATTCTTTTTCTCGACGTTCAACATCAGCCCGACCTTGC
>QHXU01000180.1:21331-25909 GCA_003223065.1 Acidobacteriota bacterium
TTGCCGAAGCTCTGTTTTGCGTAAATCAAGTCCGCGACGGTGTGGACTTTGGCTTCGTTCTCTTCCACCCAATCGCGGCCGGTAAGGCCCGCATCGAGCACGCCGTCCTCGACATAGCGGGCCATTTCCTGCGCGCGGATGAGCATGCACTCGATCTCCGGATCATCGATCGCCGGAAAGTAGGACCGGCTACTGGTGGTGATCTGGAAGCCTGCGCGTCGGAAAAGTTCAATGGTCGCGTGCTCGAGGCTTCCTTTCGGAATTCCCAGTTTAAGTTTCACCGCGCTATCTCCCATAGACTGCCTCCGGATCATAAGCGCGTGGTTCGCTGATCTTCCACTCGCCCTGGTCGAGCCGGCGGAAAAAGCAGCTTGCGTACCCCTCATGGCACACTCCCGGGCCTTGCGCCTCCACTTTCAAGAGGAGCGCGTCGCGATCGCAATCGGTGGAGATTTCCTTCACCACCAACCGATGCCCGGAGGTCTCGCCTTTGAGCCAAAGCTTGTTGCGGGAACGGCTGAAGAATGTCGCATAGCCGGTCGCGACGGTTTTCCGAAAGGCTTCCTCATTCATGAAGCCGACCATCAGGACGCGTCCACTTTTGTGATCCTGGATCACCGCGGCCACCAGTCCATCGAGTTTGTTGAAATCAAGTTCCATAAGAGTGGGTACCAAAACGAAAAGCCCGCCGTTCCGGGCGGGCTCTCGAGTCTGCTGAATCTGAGTTGGTGTTAAGAGTGAGCCCGTCGCGGCGCAGCATGGCGGTGATGGTGATGATGGCGATGGTGGCGTGCGGCGGACATAAAAACGCAGTATATCAAAATCAACAACGCTAGCGGCCTGCGCTACTCCCGGCTCAACAACATCAACTCCCTGGCGCGGCGGGCGATATCGGCCCGATCCATTTCCCTATACTTGGCGGGCAGCAAGCTCCGGCTGGTGCATTCCAAAACGGCGGCCAAGTTCTGCATCTCGATCTCGGTAGGATACGAGGGCGGTATGAAATCTTCGAGCGCCGATTTCAAATCCTCAGCATCGATGACCGCATCATTCTCCAGAACGGACTTCATGCGCGCGCGAGTGAGCACGGCTTCAATATCGGCGCCCGATAGCTCGCCGGAATGCTCCAGAAAGAATTTTTCGGCATCCGATGACGCCAGTTTGATCCCGGTCTTCTTCTGCATTGCTCGCAACATCGCCAGGCGCTCGTCGCTGGTTTCGGGATAGAACAGTGCAATGTGCTCCTCGGCGCGGCCCTGCCGTTTGAGGTCGACCGGCAGCAGGTCGGGACGGCAGGTCAATAGAAACCAGATAACTTTGCCGCGCAACTCGGTGTTTCCCATGAATTGCGCAATCTGCGCAAACACTCGATTGCTCACGCCGCTGTCGCCGGACATGGACCGGTTGCCTAACTGCGCATCGGCTTCGTCGACCATGACCGCGATCGGGGACATTGCCTGCAAGAGACTCAGCACCCGTTCGAGGTTGCCCTCCGTCACGCCCTGCCACATACTACGAAAATTCTTGAGCATGACCACCGGAATGCCCACCTCTCCGGCGAAGCACGTCGTGAGAAAAGTTTTGCCGGTACCCACTGGCCCGCAGATCACATAGCCCATGGGCAGTACGTCGGTATTGCCGGAACGGATAGCAGCGGCGGCATTTTGCAGCTTCTTCTTGGCCTGCTCCTGGCCGGCGACCATGGACAGATCGAAGCGGCTTTGAATGAACTCGAGCAGCCCGCCCGATTCGGCTTCGATCAATTCCTTCTTGCGTTGTGTGAGAAATTTCGTGGTGAGCGGCCGCCGGTTCTGCACCGCGTGTGACATCAGGCTCTGCAACTGCAGGCGTTTCAGACCGGCCCCGAGTTTGGCGAGCGTAACATCCGTTACGTCGGAACCAGACGGGAGAGGCGCCGAAGCCAGTTGCGCGCGAATGAACCGCAACCGCTCGCTCTCATCGGGCAGCGGGATTTGAATAGAAGCCACTCCGGGGCTCTGCACTATGCCTTGGTTCAACTCGATCTGGTTTTCAGCGATCAAGCAGATGGTGATATCCGCCCGCAAGAATGCCGGGTTCTGAGCCCAGCGTTTCAGGATGACGAGTGCATTCCGGTCTTCGGCCGACATTCCGGAAATATCGCCGGCCGGCGCAATCGTCTCGGCAAAATCGATGATCAGGGCGATCTTTTTGCCGTCACCGATTCGGAGCCGAAGGTAGTTATCAAGAATGTTCAGCACGCCGTCAGGATTACGCGGCAGGCATTGCAGGTAGTTGGTCTGGTGAAAGCTGTCGTACCCGGCAAGCGCGTTACGAAAATCCGCTTGCATGTCGGGATGCGCGAAGCTCAAGCCACCTCCGCGGTCGTAGGTCAGCACCAGGTCGCGCCGGCCAAACAGACCTTGTTGAAGAAAGGTGAGCAGCGGCACGTGATCGGTTGAGTCTCCGCGATCGAAAGGCACCAGATCCCGCACGCTGCCGTATAGAACGAATACGGAGAGCGTGCGCGAGTAGTATTTCTCGGAAAGCGCTTGCGCCCATTCGGGCATCTGCGTGGGCGCTGTGGTGGTTGTGGTTGACATCAGCTTTGATTCCGTACCCTGTTCCGCGGCGAAGCTCCGCCACCCTGGCTCGCGCTATCGGAAGGCATCGGCGCAATCCCGCCTGCTGTTATTCCGCTCATGTCTGGAACATTCTCAAAGATGTTTTCCACCTCCCGGACCGTCTCCTCGGTCTGCTCCACGTCGCGGACAAGGTCCTCCAGATGGTCGCTCAGTTGTTGCGGATCACGCATGGTGACTGATTGATCGCGGATCAGGCCGAGCACATCCTCAACGGCTGCGCACTGCGCGTCGATCACTTCGCAGTTCTCACGGATTTTTTTGAACTTTTCGATGCGCTTGGTCAGGATCTCGATACGCTTGCGGTTGATCTCCTGCACCTTGGTAGCCTCCGACTCCTGACCCTTCTGGAGTTGAGATAGTTCGCGCTGTACGGCGTTGAGATCGGTGGTTCGCAAGTACTCGCGATGTTGCCAGGCCGAGTGGAGAAGCCTGAGATAGGCTTGAAGCAATCCCTGAAGTTTGTCCTCCATTTGCTGCGCGAATATTTGGGATGTCGAGGAGAGACGACTGTAATTTGCACGAATGCCGTTGCAAATCTTATTGAGGTCGCCATATCGCAGGCGCATCTCAGGCGCGATTTCCTGAAACATGGCGTTGAGCCGCTGGTCATGCTGGCGCTTCTCGTCCGCATACTTCCAGGACCGGACCAGGCGCTGAAACCGGCTGTTTTGGGGCACCAGGCTCAGATAAATCAGCTCGAGTCCGGCCCCGAGCAGCAACGGTAAGGCGCTGCCGGACACCAGCGCGAACCCGGCCATGCCGGCGAGGGTGATCCAGTTATACTGCAGCTTCGCGGCCTCTTTGACGTAGTTGATGTCGGATCTGCTCGAATCGTCCTGCGGCATCAAACGCTCACTCTCACGTGACCCTTTCCCGGCGCGCGCCGCAGACAAGCGAGCACATGCTCCTGCATTTCATGAAACTCCGCCGTCTGCCTTACAGCCGGATCCCGAGGCCGCCTGAACGGAACCGGGATATCTTCAACAATGGTACCGGGTCGGGCGCTGAAGATGAAAACACGATCAGCGAGATAGAGCGCTTCATCGACGTCATGCGTTACAAACAGAATCGTGCTAGCGGTTTCGTCCCACATGCGAAGTAGCAGCTGCTGCATGTCGCTCCGGGTTTGGGCGTCCAGAGCGCCAAACGGCTCATCCATCAAGATGACCTGCGGGCGGTTGGCGAGGGTGCGAGCGATTGCGACCCGCTGCTGCATGCCTCCGGACAGCGTGTCGGGATAGGATTTTTCGAAGCCGGTGAGACCAATGGCTTCAATGAGGTGATCGACGATTTGACGCTGCTCCGCAGGTGGGACGCCGTTGATTTTCGGGCCATAGGCGATATTGTCTGCGACCGTCAACCATGTAAACGACGTGTACTTCTGAACCACCATGCCACGATCGCGTCCCGGTCNNCCAGGTGCTCATCGACCGGTTTACCGTTGACGAGCACCTGGCCGCTGTCGGGGCGGTCGAGCCCGGCGATCATTCGCAGCAGGGTCGACTTTCCGCAACCCGATGGCCCTAGAAGAACTCGAAATTCACCGACATCACGGCCGTCCTGCGAGAAAGCATCTTCAACCTCGAAGCTCACTTTATGTAACGCCTCAATGCAGCTTCCCTGGGCGGTGATGAAGCTGCGTGATACCTCGCGCACGCTGATCTTAGTTTGAGTCGGCATGGGCATGGACCTTTGTAGGAGCGCCGGTAGCTGCCGCGGCAACCGGTTCCGAAGCGGGGCGTGATACCTTTCGCCAGGGAAACAGCCGGGCCTCCAGGAATGTCAGAAGAAATCGAAACAGGAAAGCCGCAATACCTATGGCAATGATGCCTGCATACACGCGCTCGAAATCCAGCACCTTGCGCGCAGCCTCCACCATATAGCCCACGCCTTTGCGCGCATTCACCATTTCCGCCAGGATGACGTATGTCCAGCCGATGTCGTACAGAATGCG
>QHXU01000300.1 GCA_003223065.1 Acidobacteriota bacterium
AGAACGTTGATCTTGGACGGTCCCTCGATGCCGTTGGCCGAGTTGCCGTAGGTCGCGACGTCGAATGTCTGATTTTCGTTATTCGAGCGGTCAAAGTTGTAGGAGGCGCTGAATTGATGCCGGGGAGTGAAGAGCCAGTCGTAGCGCACCAAAGCCGCACTGTTGCGGATGGGATGCTGGACCGGCTGTCCTTCGTCCTGCCGCAGGCGGTTCTTGAAAAAGTCGATCAGCGCGCGCCGCTGGCAGTCCGCGCTGGTGTTGATGAGCGCTTCGTTGGCGGCCAAAGTGGGAGTGGCCACCGGACACGGAGCGCCAATGGCTTCGCTGAGGTTGGCGCGCGTGAGATTGGCGATGATCTGCTCAAAGGCTCCAAACAGGAACATCTTGTCCTTGATCAGCGGCCCGCCGATGGTGCCGCCGAACTGCTCGCGATGGAAATCGGTGAGCGGCTTGCCGTCGGAAGTGTTCGCGCTCAGAGCCTCCAACCGCTGGAAATGGAATACACTGCCATGGACCTCGTTGGTTCCGGACTTGGTGATCACGTTCACGACTCCGCCCGCGGTGCGGCCGAACTCCGCGCTTGCCCCCGTCGCCACCACCTGGAACTCGCGCACCGCCTCCAGCGTGATGTCGATCGCCGCGCGCTGGCCGCCCAGTTGCTCGCCGAAGAAGCCGTTGTTGTAATCGCCGCCGTCCAGGCTGATGTTGTTGAAGACCCCGCGCTGTCCGGAGAAGGTGATCTCGTCACCGTCGGGGCCCTGCACGATGCTCACCCCGGGCGTCAACGTCAGAAGGTCTTCGAACTTACGGCCCAGGATAGGCGTGTTGCTCACCGTGATTTGATTCAGCGTGGAACTGGCTTCCGTTCTCACTGAATCCACCAGCGGCGTGTCCGTTACCGTGACCGTTTCTTCCACCGCCGAAACTTTCATCGTCAGGGCCAGATTCAGGGCCTCGCCCACCGTGAGTACGACGGCTTCCTGCACGAGCGTTGCAAAGCCGGGCTTCGAAACCCTCACCGTATAGCGGCCGGGCGGCATCTGGAGCAACACAAACCGTCCATAGGTATCCGTGTCTTGGGTCCGAACAAAGTTCGTGTCGAGATTTTTGGCTTCGACCTTGGCTTCCGCCACGACCGCTCCCGACGGATCCGTCACGAGACCTTGAATCGCCCCCGTGGTTGCCTGCGCTTGGGCCCACACCACGCCCGGGAGTCCAAGGCAAGCCATCAGAGCTAGCGACAACATACGAGCCCTTGGCATCGTAATCCTCCTTTTCCGAGGTCTGAATCAGGGGCATTATATCCATACGCGCGCCGTGAAATCACAGGCGTCAAACGTCGAGTAACACGTTAGTTGTCCGGTCTGGCGCTGAAGAAACCTACTCGCGAACCGAGGGACCGCAAAGGATTACCCGGCAAGGCGGACGAGCAATACGATCGGCTTAGGGTTAAGTCGCGTCAGCCGAGAAGCATTGCGCAGTTCTTCAGGGAGTCGCCGTTCGTCGGAGTCGTCTCGCGCAACGCCAGCGACTTTACGAACGCGCAGGTTCAGGCTTTGAATCCATGGGAGGCGTGATCGCCAGTAAACTTGATTTGAAATTTTTGGTGCGGATGAGAGGACTTGAACCTCCACTCCCTTGCGAGAACTAGAACCTGAATCTAGCGCGTCTGCCAATTCCGCCACATCCGCACGAACGTGGGTAACTCCCATTCTCCAAGACTTCCCCGCCCCAGTCAATTCCTCCGGTTACCGCACTCCCGAACGCAGCTCCAGAATCATCCGCATCACCAGTCCCTCGATCTGGCCGGCCACCGCGCGAAAGACGTCCGCGCTCTGACCGATTGGATCCGTTACCGGCCAATCCACCACACGAGTATTCTTGATCGACAACGGCTGCCCGCTCATGTTCACGACAATATCGAAACTCTCCCGCAAGGCCCAGTCGATGCTCTTCGGAAACTGCCCGTTCACGCGGATGTTCTTTTCGCCGAGCACCTGTTTGGTCAGCGGAGCGATGATCGACGCGGGGCTGAGGCCCGCGCTGAACGGCGCCAGCACATCCGATCCGTACGCCCGCGCGAAGGCCTCCGCCATCTGGCTGCGGCACGAATTGCCGATACAAACGAACAGCACGCGCGCCTTGGCCGGCGCTTGCGTCCGCGAATGCGACGATGTGTCGCCGCGCATGCGCGGCCGTCCGCCTCTTAAGCCTCTCGACGATACCATTCGAGCGTCCTCTTCAACCCTTCCTCGATCGTGAAGCGCGGGGCATGCCCCAACTCCGCCACCGCCGCCGCCGTATCCGCCATCGAGTGCCGAACGTCGCCCGGCCGCGGCGGCCCGTACCTGGCCGGAATCTCGACGCCTTCGGTTTTCTGCAGCAGGCTCCAGATGAAGTTCAAGGTGTAACGCCCGCCGTTGCCGGCGTTGTACATCTTTCCCGCCACGCCCGGTGCGTGCGCGGCCTTCAAGCACAGCTGCGCCACGTCCTCCACATATGTAAAATCGCGGGACTGCTCTCCGTCACCGAAAATTGTCGGCGGCCGTCGGCACAGCAGACTCTTCATGAACAGCGAAAGCACGCCCGAATACGGGCTGGAGGGATCCTGGCGCGGTCCGTAAACGTTGAAGAACCGCAACGACACGGTCTCCAGCCCGAAGCACGAATGAAACACCGACGCGTAATATTCGCCGACTAATTTCTGCGCGGCATAGGGCGACTTGGGCCGCGGCAACATGGTCTCCACCTTCGGCAGAGTTTCGCTATCGCCGTACGCCGAGGAAGACGCGGCGTAAACCACACGGCGCACCCCGCCCTCCGCTGCCGCCTGAAACACATTAAACGTGCCGTCGATGTTGACCTCGTGCGAAGGAACCGGCTCGTCGATCGAGCGCGGCACCGAAGGAATCGCCGCCATATGAAACACCACGTCCGCTCCGCGAATCAGCGGCGCGATCGCCGCCCGGTCGCGGATATCGGCGCGGTGCAGCTCAACCTTCCCGCGCACCTCCGCCAGATTCCGCTCATGCCCGGTCAGCAGATTGTCGATAACTGCCACCGAGCCGTCCTCCAGAAGAATCCTCACCAACGCCGATCCGATGAAGCCGGCGCCACCCGTCACGACGTAACGTTTCATCCTGTTCGGGCCGCCAGCAGGCCACTCTCCTCCTTCAGGTATGCGATCGATTCCATTGCAATTCTTTCACCGCCGAATGAAAAATCGAACGCCTCAACCGAAACCCAGCCCTGGTAGCCCAGTCTGCGAAGAGCGCTCAACACGGGCTTGAAATCGTAACCGCCAGTCCCGGGATGCTTGCCGTCCATTTCGTTAACGTGCACGTGGCGGACCAAGTCGAAATGCTTTTCGACCAGCGCCGCGTGCGCCTCCTTCTCGTCCACCGCATTGTGCGTATCGAACATCGTCCGGATCGCCGCGCTGCCGATCTGCCGCACGATCCTCGCCGCTTCATCGAGCGTGGTCACTACGTTCGACTGTCCCGCCGGAAGAGCCTCCACCAGGATCGTCACATCCCGCTCGAGAGCCTGTCCGGCCACGTTCGCCAGTCCTTCCACGAACCGGCACGTCGCTTCCTCGACGCTGGCCCCGTCCACGGTCGAGCGCTGCTGCGGGGATCCGAACACCATGACTGCGTGTGGGCCCAGGTCCGCGCACAGGTCGATCAAGTCGCGAATGTGCCTCCAGCTTCGGTCGCGCACCGCGGCGTCCGGAGTGGTCACGTGCAGCCCTTTGGGCGCCACCATCAGCCAGTGCAGGCCAACGAACGCCAAGCCTTCTGAATCGAGGATGGCGCGGTATTCGCGCCGCTCACCGGCGGAAATCAGCGACGGATTCTCGGCCAATGTGAAAGGAGCGATTTCGAGTCCCAGATATCCGGCCGAGCGCACCAGCTTGGCCGCGGCGGGGAACGTCACTCCCTGAAAGACTTCATTGCAGATCGCGTACTGCACCCGCTTTTAGTGTAGAGGGTCGGGAAGAACGTGAACAACTTTAGCCGCTGCCAGCGGCGGACCCGCCACGCTCCGCTCCAGGTCCGAAAACCGAATCCGCGAAATCAGTCCCGCCGCCGCGCGGCGATCGAATCTCGCCAAATCTTCAAGCGCGGCCCGAAACGCCCCGGCATCGGCATTCACGCTGCCGACGATTGTCTGGTTGTTCAAGATCATCCTGAGAAACGGCACCGATCCGGTTCCCTCATCCGCCCCGAGCACCACCATCACCGCCAGCGGCGTCATTTTCCCCAGCACTGCCAGAGCAAGCTCCGCCGAACCCGTCGCTTCGATAATGATGTCCGCACGCGCATCGGTGAGGACCGGCTCATATCCGATGTTCTGCGCTGCGAGCAACGCCGCGCGTGGGTGATTGGCCGGCTCGCGCGAGTGCACGCGGACCTCATAACCGCGCACATTGAGAGCCATCGCCGTGAGCATCCCGATCGGTCCCGCGCCGAGCACCAGCGCGCTTCTGGGCTCGCCCTCATGCACGCTAATGGCGCGCGCGATCGCTTTCTCGGCAACACTCAGCGGCTCGATCAGGATTCCCAAATCGATGAGACCCGGCGGCACTCGCACCAGGTCGTCCTCCCGGTCCACCGCGCGCTCGGTGAAATAGCCGTGAGCGCCAAGAATCCCTCTTTCCGTGTAGCGGCCGCTGATGCAGAGATCGCGGCGCCGTCGCCTGCACGAAGCACACGGGGGCCGGCACGCGCGCCGCACCGTCGGCACTACCCAGTCGCCTTTGTTGAGCGACTCCACCGCCCGCCCAACCTCGAGAATCTGTCCCAGCGCTTCGTGCCCCAGCACCAGATGCGCTTCGCCTTCCGGAGGCCGGCCCAGCCGGAACGCCGCGAGCGCGCGGTCCGTGCCGCACACGCCCACCTCGTGCACGCGGAACAAAACGTCCCGGCCGTCCACAAATTCCGGGTCGTTTATCCCGCGCCAGCCCAGCGATCGCGATTCGAAATCAAGAGCCAGCGCCCGCATCGCGAACTTCCTTCCCTCTCCTCGCAACAACCACCAGCGAGAGGCCCCGCCACGGCAGGAGTCTATCGATACGGCGCCAGAACCATACAGTCTTGTCGAAGAATTTCAGCGCCGCTTTGTTGATGCGCGTGCGCCCCAGCAGCTTCCCGAAGATCCACCACGAAACCGCGCCGATCTTGTTGAGCTGATGAAGGCGCTCCACCTGAAACCCCNNNNAACCCCGCTCGCTCCAGCGTTCCGCACAGCTCGCCCGCCGAAAACCGCCGCTTGTGTCCCATCGCGCGATCGAGCGATCCGTACAATCCCGGCCCTTGCGGCACCAGGACGATCACTGCCCCGCCCGGCTTCACGCACTCGCCAAGCGACACGAGTACAACCGCCGGAGCTTGGACCGATTCGAGCACGTTCACGCAAAGCGCGCTCTCGAACTTCTCCTTCCACGGCGCGTAATCCGCCGGATTATCCGGATCGAGCTCGCAGACCGCCACATTCGGCGTGCGCAGGAAACGATTGTGCAGCGCGTGCAGATACAGCGGGTCTTTTTCGGCGGCCACGTAGTGGAGCCTCCGGCCCATCAAGCGGCCCGAAAGATTCCCCAGGCCCGCTCCGATCTCGAGGACCGTGTCCCCCAGGTGGGGCCGCAGGACGCGCGTCAGCCAGCTCAGGTACTGTGGAGTTCCGGTGAGACTGTTGAGCAGACCGCGGCCGTAGGTCGGCACATATAAGTCGTCGATCAGCCAGAAGTAGAGGATCACGCCCAGCGCCTTGATGCCGTCCTTCCATCCGATTTTCTTCCCTTCCTCGTAGGTGCGGCCGTGATAGCTGATCGGCACTTCGTAGACTCGCAGCTTTCGCTTGGAGACTTTCATCGTAATCTCCGGCTCAAATCCGAACCGGTCGGAGCGGATGGGAATGCTCTTCAGCAAGTCGGTGCGAAACACCTTGTAGCACGTCTCCATGTCGGTGACGTTCAGGTTGCTGAACATGTTCGACACCAGCGTCAGACCCTTGTTGATCATCGAGTGCCAGAACGGCAACAGCCGGCTCTGCTCGCCGGCCAGATAGCGTGAGCCGAACACGGCGTCGGCGTGCCCGGCGAGCAGCGGCCGCAACAGCTTCATGTATTCCGCGGGATCGTACTCGAGATCGGCGTCTTGCACCAGGCAAAAATCCCCGGTCGCCTTCTGTATCGCGGTGCGCACTGCCGCGCCCTTGCCGTGATTCACGGGATGGCGATACAAGCGGATCCGTGAATCGCTCGCGGCCAGCCGCTGGAGGATCTCCGAAGTGCCATCGGTCGAGCAATCGTCGACCACCACCAGTTCGCGCTCCATGCTCTCCGGAAGCGGCGCTGCCAGCACTTGCGCCAGGCTTTGCTCCACCACGGTGCGCTCGTTGTACACCGGAATCAGGATCGAGAGGAGCATGCGAATCACTCAGTATAATTGGGAATGGCTCCCAAACCCCAGATGACCCCCAAGAATGTCCTGCTCCAGACAGAGGTGCGCGGGCTCAAGCTCCGCGGCCGCGGCAAAGTACGCGATATCTACGAGGACGGCGATCGGCTGCTGATCGTCGCTACGGACCGGATTTCGGCGTTCGACTACATTCTCGCCACCGGAATCCCCGAGAAAGGACGCGTCCTCACGCGGATGACGCTGTTCTGGCTGGATTTCCTGCGCGACATCGTGCCCAATCATTTCTTGAGCGCCGACGTGACCGGGCTTCCGGAGGAGTTCGAAGGCCGGTCCATGTGGGTGCGCCGCGCCGAGATGGTCGAGGTCGAGTGCGTCGCGCGAGGCTATCTCTCCGGCTCCGGATGGAAGGAGTACTTGCAGACTGGCGCTGTCTGCGGCATTCCACTGCCCAAAGGTCTGCGTGAAAGCGACGCGCTGCCCGAACCGATCTTCACGCCCGCCACGAAGGCGCAGACCGGCCATGACGAAAACATCTCCTTCGAACGCATGGCCGCGATGGTCGGAGGCGAACTCTCCGCCCGCCTGCGCGATCTGACGCTCGCAATCTATCGGCGCGCGGCCGATTACGCTCGCTCGCGTGGAATCATCATTGCCGATACCAAGTTCGAGTTCGGGTTCGCCGGCAGCGAACTTGTGCTGGCGGACGAAGTCCTGACGCCGGACTCGTCACGCTTCTGGCCGCTAGAGACCTACAAACCGGGCGGCGCCCAACCCTCCTACGACAAACAATACGTGCGCGATTACCTGGAATCGATCCATTGGAACAAGCAGCCTCCCGCGCCCGCGCTCCCGGAGGAGGTCGCACGCCGCACCAGCGAGAAATATAAGGAGGCCTACCGGGCGCTCACCGGACAAGAATTGTGAATCTGCTCGATCTGCTGCTGGTGGTCATCGTCGGGGTTTCTGTCGTCTCCGGATTCGTGGCGGGCTTCGCCCGCATAGGCATCGGATTCGTCGCGGCCGTCACCGGCCTGATCTTTGGTTTTTGGTTTTACGGTATCCCCGCGGCCTGGATACACAGGCACGTCAACTCTCAGACGGCGTCGAACCTGCTGGGCTTCTTCATCGTCTTTCTTGGTTTCATTTTCGCCGGCGCGCTGTTCGGAAAATTTCTGGCGAAACTCCTGAAGTGGACCGGGCTTTCGTGGTTCGACCGTCTGGTGGGTGGAGTGTTCGGCGTGGTGCGCGGCGGCTTTATCGCCGTCGCTGTGGTCGCTGTGCTTATGGCATTCACACCGAGGCCGCTTCCTAACTGGATGGTGGATTCGAAACTCTTACCGTATGCCATCGACGCATCAGACCTCTGTGCCGCCGTGGCGCCCCGTGCGCTTAAAGACGCTTTCCGCGAAGGCGTCCGCGAAATCCGCAAGGCTTGGGATGAGGAAGTGAAGAAAAAGCAGCGCAAGAAGAAGGAGTCCGACCTGAAGAAGGTGGAGAGTTGAGCGGGAGCCTCCTTATCTTCGACCTTGACGGCACCCTCATCGATTCCAAGCGCGATTTGGCCGACTCAGTAAACGCCACACGCGCCTGGATGGGTTTGCCTCCGCTCGCCGACGATCGCGTTTACTCCTACGTCGGCAACGGCGCGCCGGTGCTGATGCGCCGCGCGCTCCCGGATGCGAGCGAACCGGACGTGGAGCGCGCCCTGCGCTACTTCCTCGATTATTATCGCGAGCACATGCTCGACGCCACGACACTATACCCCGGCATCCGCAAAGCGCTTGACCGGCTGCGCGAAGCCGGTATCCCGATGGCGGTTCTCACCAACAAGCCTGTGCGTTTCAGCGAGCGCCTGATCGAGGGGCTCGGCCTCAAGACGCATTTCTTCCGAATTTATGGCGGCAACAGTTTCGATGAGAAGAAGCCTCACCCGGTGGGCGTGAACCTCTTGATCGCCGAAGCCGGCGCCGATCGTGCCCGTACCCTAATGGTGGGCGACAGTGCCGTCGACGTCCGCACCGCCCGTAACGCCGGCGTTCGCGCTTGCGGAGTGAGCTGGGGCTTCCAACCCGAATCCTTCGCCGAAGTTCCACCTGACTTCGTTATCGATGACATGTGCGCGCTGGCGGACATGATTCTGCGCGAACCGGCCTGAGACACTTCGCGCGACGGGACCACGATTACAGAGAGCACGTGAACGTTAAGGCTTAAGATGACGCTGAGGAAGAAGGCCATGAGTGCTAGAGGGCGGGTGGGCTTCCTGCTGTGGTTTGTCTTGCCCGTCGCTTGCTGTCCTCAGCACGCCGCTATGCTGGAAAAAAGGAGTCCGGTGATGCAGATAAAGTTCGCACGAAGCGGCGGCTTCGCCGGCGCGGCTACCAACATCGAGGGTACGGTCGCCTTCGACCAGAAGGGCGCCAGGGTTACGTCGGATGCGTCCAGGTACCATCGCGAACTGACTGTGCAGGAGGCGGCGCAACTCCGCGCAGCCGCCGATCCATCCAGGCTTTCTAAGGTTCAAAGCGAGCTGTCATCGCGCCCCAAACAGGTCCGCGATGTCTATCAATATGACGTGACGGTAGCGACGCAAGATGGCAAGATCCACAAGCTTACGCTGAACGCGGACGGCGAGTTGGACGAGTTGAGCAAGATCTCGGCGGATTTGTTGACGCTCGTCCGGTGG